>NZ_JBHCJY010000125.1:0-24715 GCF_041804105.1 Neisseria sp. | reverse complement strand
CCCCGATAAAGGGGCTAATTGGGGGAATATGGACGAGAAACACGTCTGAAAATGAAAAAACGGTTACCTTGATTGTTCAGGTAACCGTTTGGATGGAGTAGCTGGTATTTCGCAAAGGTCTCGGGCCGTCTGAAAAGGTTTCAGACGGCCTTCGGCTTCTGCAAAATTAAAAAATCATCACAAAAACGTTCTTTCCGTGTGGGCGGGAATAATAGTATTTAAGTATTTCAGACGGCATCCGCTTATTCGGAGAGTTTGAAATTGTATGATATACAAGTAACCGCCGCCACGGGTTTCCCGCCCATTTTCGCCGGCACAAACGGCGGCGCAACCTGCTTTAATGCCTCGGCAGCGGATTTTCGAGCGGCGGTATCCAAGCGTTTAAACGTCGAACTTTTTTTAACAAAAGGAGAGGAGCTGCTGCCGTCTTTATCAACAACCACACAGATTTTACTTGTTCCCTCTTCTCCGTTTTCTTCAGAAAGCGGCGGATAAGGCGGTGGCAACTGTTTGAAACGGGGTTCGGCTTTTTGGCTGAGTTTGGAAGCACCAACTGCAAACGCAATTACCTGCTCGCTATAACTCTCGAGCGGTGTGCATTTTCCGGCTTCACATTTTTCATAAACCCGAACCGTTTTCGGCGGCCGATAATGCGTTTTCGCCTCTTCAACCAATTCGGGTGAACTTCTGCCGTCCCACGCGGTTTGTGTTATCCTGCCGTTTTTATCTATTGCCAGCAGCACCGACACCATGCCGCTGCGTTCGGCAGATTCTGCTGTTAAAAGCTTCGGTTTGTAAACGACATTCGCAGGGCGGCGGCGCAACTGTTCGGCTGTCAGCGTTTTTGTGGCGCATCCGCCCAATACCGCCAAAGCGGCTACGGCAGCCAACAATATTTTCATATTTTTCCTCCTTGTCAAAATCTGTATTTTTGTCCGGCATCAACACAATCAGGCCGTCTGAAAATATTTTAACAAAATATTTTCAGACGGCCTCTTAAAATAATTATGCTTGTCGGCAGGTTACGTTTTGTCGTGCAGCAAGTGTAGGTACGGTTAGCCGTCCCTAGGCGGCGTAACCGTACGCATACAGACACCGTTCAAACCTCAAGCCCGTTTTCAGACGGCACCCTTTCCCAACCGTGCGTACGGTTACGCCCGACAAATCGGGCTAACCGCACCTACGAAACCGATACAAAACGGCAAGCAAGTGTAGGTACGGTTAGCCGTCGTACGCATACAGACACCGTTCAAACCTCAAGCCCGTTTTCAGACGGCACCCTTTTCCCAACCATACATACGGTTACGCCCGACAAATCGGGCTAACCGCACCTACGAAACCGATACAAAACGGTAAGACATAAACAGCAGCGGAACACGCTGTTTCCGAACTGCACATGGCAACAAAGGCCGTCTGAAAATATTTCAGACGGCCTCGGTTTATTGAGCGTTGAAACGGCAAACCTGCCGCAGGCGAAATCAGTTCTTCATCGACTGCACCGGCGCGGGAATGCGCCCGCCGCGATTGACGAACACTTCGCAGCTTCCTTCTTTCACCGGCATCACCGGTGCGTAACCCAGCAGGCCGCCGAATTCGACGCTCTCGCCCACGTCTTTGCCGGTAACGGGGATGATGCGCACGGCGGTGGTTTTGCTGTTGATCATGCCGATGGCGGCTTCATCGGCGATGATGCCCGCGATGGTGGCGGCTGACGTGCGGCCGGGCACGGCAATCATGTCCAGACCGACGGAGCAGACGGCGGTCATGGCTTCGAGTTTGTCCAAAGTCAGCACGCCCGATTCGGCGGCGGCAATCATGCCTTCGTCTTCGGATACGGGGATGAACGCGCCGCTCAAGCCGCCCACCGCGCTGCTGGCCATCATGCCGCCTTTTTTCACCGCGTCGTTGAGCAACGCAAGTGCGGCGGTGGTGCCGTGCGTGCCGCACACGCTCAAGCCCATCGCTTCAAGAATGCGGGCGACGGAGTCGCCGACGGCGGGTGTGGGCGCGAGCGACAAATCGAGAATGCCGAACGGAATGTTCAGACGGCGTGCCGCTTCCTGCCCGATCAGTTCGCCGACGCGGGTGATCTTGAACGCGGTTTTCTTCACGATTTCGGCGATTTCGGTCAGGTTTTTGCCGTCGCAGTCGGCCAGCGCGGCCTGCACCACGCCGGGACCGGACACGCCTACATTCAGCACGGTGTCGGCTTCGCCCGAGCCGTGGAACGCGCCCGCCATAAACGGGTTGTCTTCCACCGCGGTGCAAAACACCACAATTTTGGCGCAACCGAAGCCTTCGGGCGTGATGTCGGCGGTGTGTTTGATGGTGTCGGCGGCCAGTTTCACCGCGTCCATATTGATGCCCGCGCGGGTGCTGCCGATGTTGATGGAGCTGCACACGATGTCGGTGGTCTTCATCGCTTCGGGAATCGAGCGGATGAGGATTTCGTCCGACGGCGACATGCCTTTCTGCGCCAGCGCGGAAAAGCCGCCGATAAACGATACGCCGATGGCTTTGGCCGCTTTATCCAGGGTTTGCGCGATGGAAACATAACTGTCCGCGCCCGTGGCCGCCGCGATTTGGGCGATTGGGGTGACAGAAATGCGCTGGTTCACAATCGGCACGCCGTATTTGGCCGACAAATCTTGGGCTGTCTGAACCAAATCTTTGCCCACGCGGGTGATTTTGTTGTAGATGTTTTCGTTGAGCTTGTCGATGTCGGACGAAATGCAGTCGTGCAGGTCGATGCCGATGGTAAGCGTGCGCACGTCGAAATTCTGGTCGGATACCATGCGCACGGTTTCGAGGATTTCGTTGGATTGGATAGACATACTGTTCTTTCTTCAAGAGCTGCCTCAGGCAGCTGAAATTTTATTTTTAAGGTAGTTCCAGATCGGGATAAACATCTTGAATGGCTTTTTTCATAAGTGGATTGTCCGAATTAAAACGTGAAAATGTCCACATCTTTCCATCTTTAATGGCAAGCATTTTCTCTTTCACGGGATTTCCATCAATATTCATTACATATGGAATAATCGCATAAGCAATACCTGATGGGCTGATACCTGTTTGGGCATCCGGCAAATCCATTTGCAGGGAAACTTGTCTGTTTTTAATTAAATTTACCAACAACAGCTCCATGCTTTTAAGTACCTCGGGCATACCGACCTTCTCAGCCATATTGCCAATAATCTTTTGATTTACATAACCATAAATCTTTTTCCCGCGTTTATCCTGATACAATTTTTCATAAGCTTTAATTTCCTTTGACAGCTCCATCTCAACCGATTTAGGTAATTCGGCATAAGCCAGACTTGAACAAATAGATAACCATATCAATGCCAATTTTTTCATTTAATATTCCTATTGAGACAAAATAAACATCAAATGCGGTGCATCGCTTTAAACAGCTCTTCATCCTGCAATCGGATGTCGAGCGCGAGTTTTGCGCCCTCTTCGGCAAACAGATCCAGCATTTCCTGACGTGATTTCGGGCATTGGGCGGTGTCCACCAGAATAATCATGGTGAAATAGTCGTCCATCAGCGTTTGGCTGATGTTGAGAATATTCAGCTTGTTTTCGGCCAGAATTTTGGATACATCGTACACGATGCCGACGCGGTCTTTGCCGATAACGGTAACTACGGAAGAGGTGCTCATGGCTAAATCCTTTGTTTTGTTTGTGAAAGTCTTATCTGCGGTTTCAGACGGCCTGTTCTGCCATTTCAAGGCCGTCTGAAAATATGATGTACGGCTTATGCGGTGCGAAAAAGGAGGAAAATTTTATTTGCCCCACCCTGCCCAATCCGGGATTTCAGACGGCCTTTTCACGATAGGGCCGTCTGAAAACAGGGGTCGGGTATGCATGCCTTTTCAGACGGCCTGACACCGTCCGCACGGTTACGCACACAAAACGCGTTAACCGCATACCGGTTATCGGCGGTCGATTATCGAAGCCCTTCGGCAACCATCCTGCAAAACAGGCCGTCTGAAACCGTGCAGGCAAACCGCACTTAAGGCGGCAAACTTTACCGCAACACACAACCTTTCAGACGGCCTTTACCCGTCATTCGTAATAAGTAAATTTCGCCCGCTTCACATTGCACAGCAGCTCGTATGCAATCGTGCCTGCGGCTTCGGCCACTTCGTTGATGCCGACCGTATCGCCCCACAGCTCCACTTCGTCGCCCAAACCCCGTTCGGCAGGGTCAAGTTCCACCGTCATCATGTCCATCGACACGCGGCCGATGATGCGGCTGCGGCGGCCTTCTACGGCAACGGGCGAGCCGGTCGAAGCGCGACGCGGATAGCCGTCGGCATAGCCGCAGGCAATCAGGCCGACGCGGGTGGACTTGGTGGTGTAAAACGTTGCGCCGTAACCGACGGGGGAATGCGGCTGCAACACCCGTTCGCCGAATACGCGCGTGGTCAGGCGCATCACGGGTTTCAGACGTTCGTCGGTACCGCCGAAAGGCGACACGCCGTAAAGCGCGATGCCCGCCCTGCCCCAGTCGCGGCGGGCAGCGGGAATGTTCAGTATCGCGGCGGAATTGGCCAGGCTTTCTTCGCCCGCCAAGTCTGCGCAGGCAATGTCGAACGCTTCGAGCTGCATTTCGGTCATGCCGCTTTCCGGTTCGTCGGCACAGGCAAAATGGCTGAATTTGACGATGCCCGCTACTTTCGGGCTTTGTTTGAGCGCGGTATAGGCGGGTGCGAAATTGTGCGGGAAAAATCCGGCGCGGTGCATGCCGGAATCCATTTTCAACCACACGTTGACGGGCTTTTTCCAATCGTGTTCGAGCAGGGCTTCAAGCTGCCACTGGCTGCCGACCGCAGGCCACAGGTTCAGCTCGTCTGCCTGCGCATATTCCGCCGCTTCAAACACGCCTTCGAGCAGCACAATCGGGTTCGCAATCCCGTTCCGGCGCAGTTCGGCCGCCTCTTCCATGGTGGCGACGGCGAATCCGTCGGCCAAATCCGCAAGCGCGTGGGCGCAGCGTACCGCGCCGTGTCCGTAGGCATCGGCTTTGACAACCGCCAGCAGTTTTCCGCCGTGAATCTGTTTGAGCGTTTGGTAGTTGCGGCGCAGATGGCCGAGACGGATTTGGGCGTTGAGCGGACGCATGGTTTTTCCTTTGCTGATGCCGTCTGAAAAATGTTTCAGACGGCCTTGTTCACAGTGAAACAGTGTTCGGATTATAGGCCGATTGATGCGGTTTTTGAATAAACGCATGAATAAAAAGGTTTCTTAAATTTCAGGCACAAATGCCCGCCTGTACGGAAATAACGGTTGCCAACGGTATCGCATCCATGAACACTCCGCAGCAAACACAGCCTGCCCCGAGTACAAACGGCTGTGCGCCCATTCCGCCATATACTCCGTTTTACTCGGCCTGCCGCTGCAACGGGCAAAATGCCGCAATGCAGCCGGTGGGTCTGCAAACAGACAAAGGCCGTCTGAAAACTGTTTACCGGTTTTCAGACGGCCCTGCCGTTTCGATTCCACCGAATCAGAGATTGTCTTTCTGAGCCAGAATGCGCCGTGTACCGCTGACATCGGCGGGCGACAGAATCCCTGCGTCTTCAAGCGCTTGGATAAGGTTGGCGGCACGGTTGTAACCGATGCGCAGTTGGCGCTGCAACGAAGAAATCGACGTTTTGCGCGATTCGAGTACGAAAGCGACCGCTTGGTCGAACAACTCGTCGCTGTTGGCGTTGGGGTTGACGATATTGGTGGTTTCCAACGCCGCTTCGCCGCTGAGCAGGCCTTCGACGTAATTCGCAGGAGCCTGCTGTTTGACGAAATCGACAACGTGGTGCACTTCGTCATCCGACACAAATGCACCCTGCAAACGGGTCGGCTCGGCGTTGCCCGGTTGCAGGAATAATGAATCGCCGTACTTCAGCAGCTCATCGGCACCCATTTGGTCGAGAATGGTGCGGCTGTCGATTTTGCTCTGAACGGTAAAGGCCATACGG
Source organism: Neisseria sp. (assembly GCF_041804105.1). Taxonomy (GTDB): domain Bacteria; phylum Pseudomonadota; class Gammaproteobacteria; order Burkholderiales; family Neisseriaceae; genus Neisseria. Next base: position 18,734 of record NZ_JBHCJY010000125.1, on the reverse strand, counting down.
GTGGGAATGTTGGCCTTAATCAGGCCGGTAACCACGTCCACGCTGGGGCGTTGGGTGGCGACAATCATGTGGATACCTGCGGCTCGGGCTTTCTGGGCGAGACGGGCGATTTGCTGTTCGACGGATTTACGTTCGGTCATCATCAGGTCGGCCAATTCGTCGATGACCACCACAATCATCGGCAGGTTTTCCAGCGGTTCGGGATCGTCGGGATTGAGGCTGAACGGATTAAGCAGCGGTTTGCCGGCGGCTTTGGCATCGGCTACTTTTTTATTGAAGCCTTCAAGATTGCGCACGCCCGCATGCGAAAGCAGACGGTAGCGTTTTTCCATTTCGGCCACGCACCAGTTCAGCGCCTGACCGGCTTCGCGCATATCGGTTACCACGGGGCAGAGCAGGTGCGGAATGCCTTCGTAAATGCTCAATTCGAGCATTTTCGGGTCAATCATGATGAAGCGTACTTCTTCGGGCGTGGCTTTGAACAGAATCGACAGAATCATTGCGTTCACGCCTACCGATTTACCCGAACCGGTCATGCCGCCCACCAGCAGGTGCGGCATTTTTGCCAAGTCGCCCACCACTGGGACACCGGCAATGTCTTTGCCGAGGGCTACGGTCAGCTTGGATTTAGCATCGGTAAATACAGGCGCGGACAGAATTTCGCTCAACATCACGTCTTGGCGCGTATCGTTGGGTAACTCGATGCCCATGGTATTCTTGCCTGCAATCGTTTCGACGATGCGCACTGCCTGCAACGACATCGAACGCGCCAAATCTTTGGAAAGGTTCACAATCTGGCTGCCTTTCACGCCCTGTGCCGGCTCGATTTCAAAGCGGGTAATCACTGGCCCCGCCGTGGCCGAAACCACCTGCGCACCGATACCGAACTCTGCGAGTTTCGCTTCGATGCGCCCCGCAGTACTGCGCAGCACTTCAGGGTCAATGGCCACAGGTTCGCCTTTCGGCATTCTCAGCAGGCTGATGGCCGGTTTATGGTATTCGCCGGCAGGCAATTCTCTGTTGTCTTTTTCAAACAGTGACGGCTGGACAGGCATCGGCGGTGCAACGGAAACGGTCACTTTTTTGCGGTTGCTGGAGCTTCCTTCCAGCTGCGGAACGGGTTCTGCCGTGATGGTTTTTGCTTCCTTAATCAGACGCTGGGTATTTTTCGTATCGGGCAATTCCGTAAGCAGGTTAGGATTTTTACGCGACAACTTGCGTTTCAACGCACGTAATACCCCGCCCGTACCCCGGCCGGATTTCGCCATCACGTCGAGCCACGACACTTGCGCCAGCAACGACATCGCCAGCAAGAGAATAACCAATGTAATCAGAATACTGCCGGTTTTTCCCAACAACCACCCCAAACCGGTGCCCGCCAACACCCCCACCAAACCGCCGGCACCGACGGGCAGCACATCGGCCAGTTGTTGCCCGAATCCGGCAAATTCCAAAATCGGGCTGCACAGCAGCAGAATTACCAATGCCGCTGCCGCAACACGCTGGTTATAGGGTTTGAATCCTTCACGCTTTTGCAGAGGACGGAAATTTTTGTAAAGGAAAACCAAGGCGGCAAGCACCGCCCACCAAAACGACAATCCGAACAGGTAATAGCCCACATCGGCCAGATACGCCCCGAACAGGCCACCGAGGTTGTGCACTGCATCCGCCGTCGGCACACTGCGGGACCAAGCAGGATCGGCCATATCGAAGCTGGCCAGCGATAAGGCGACATAAAGCGTAACCACCAATGCAAACAGCCACAGCGTATCGTTGATCAGATTGGCCAAATGTTCAGGGCGGGCTTTTTTTTCTTCGCTTTTCTGCAAAGCCTTGGCTTCTTTCAAACTTCTGGAAAGCTTGTTTTCAGCCTGTACGGTACGGCTTTTGGCTGCCGTTCCGTTTTTTGCTTTAGATCGGGATGTGGTGGGTTTCGTAGTCATATAAAGTCGGTAAGGCCGTCTGAAAAATATTTTCAAACGGCTGAATCGATATTCTGATGTAATGTTTGGAAACATTAAATTATACAATACAAAGCTGTTCGGGCGAAGATGGGAAAACAGACATCAACAACGACCATCATGCTCCGATTTCAAAATCAAACGGTTTCAGACGGCCTTTCGACTAAGGCTGTATCTCCCGATTTAAAGATGAGCAACGGCAAACAGTATCGGCAGTATCACGACCGATTTTCTCATTTTTTTCTCATCTGCTGTTTTACTTGTTATTTTGTTATTTAAAGTTCCCAATCATTATTAACAGGTCAAAAAGCGGCAATTTTCAAATGGAACCAATCTAACCAATTTAACATTTATCTCATCCCAAACAAGAGAAACTTATTGATATAGCAGTAAAAAACAGAAACCCTGCCGATATGACAGGGTTTCTTCAACCGACTTTACAGTCAGCCTAAGGTTTCAACATGTTTTTCCAGCACGCTGGCAAGGGTCTCGCCCGACGATAATCCGTTAAACGTAATGCTGTTTTTATAGGCAACTCCGTCTTGACCAACACCCGTGAAGCTCAAGGTATGGCTTGCATCGTCCCAAACCGCATTCTTCAACTGATTGGTGCTGACCAAATCGGCAAATACTACCTTGTCGGTACCGGCTTTAAAGTCTGTAATCACATCATGACCGTTGTTACTGTTAGCCATAAATACAAACTGATCTTCGCCTGCGCCGCCTGTCAAGGTATCGTTACCTGCCCCGCCAATTAAAACATCATTGCCGTCGCCACCTTTCAGAACATCATTGCCGCCGTCATTCCGGTTGTCCAACAAGGATTTCCAGTTGGATTCGACATAATCTTTGATGTCTTGATCAGTTGCTGCTACACCTTTGTTTTCCGTCCATTGGATATATTGGCCCAAAATATCGGCACCGGCTCCGTCATGACTTCCTGCTTCGTAAACCAAGCCACTATTGCCATCTTTCCACGCCAAATGGTCGGTATTAACGGTATCACCAAACAAAATGTCATTACCTGCACCACCTTCGACGGTATCGGACGAAACTGCTTTAGGAACGATTTCCACCGAACCGTGTTTCAAAGCAGAATCCAATTCTACAGAACTGTCGACAATGGCTGCTTCACCGGTTTTTCCGCTGTAAGTTACATTGACAGAACGTGAACCGGTATATCCGCCGCCGACAGAGTCAGAGCTTTCGCCGAGTCTTCCGCTTTCCGTAGTATTGTCGAAATACTTCAAGGTGGTTTGCTGTACACCTTTGGCAAAGCCGAACGCATGCACTTCAGATACCGCACTCAAGCCTTTAAAGCTCGACAAACCAGCACTTACTGCCGCTTGATGCAGATAACCGCTCAAGGCTGTTGCACCGGTACTTCCGTATGTAGTCGGCTGTCCATCAGTAAGGAAATAGGTAATGTTGCTATAGCCGTTGTCGGATACGTCGTTAAGCCACGCAGTTGCCTTCTTGAAAGCATCGTCATAGTTAGTTGTTCCACCTTTACGCGGACTATCGATGCTGCTGATAGTAGACAACAATTTATTGACATTGCTTTCATTTAAATCGGCAATATTGATCTGGGTTGTGGTTTTATTACGGAACGACATAAACGTAACATTGATGTTTCCATCGTGTTCTGCCAATTCCTTCGCTAATTTCAATAATGATGCTTTAGCCATATTCAGATACGAAGTACCCGTACTGGACGCAAATGTTGTCATGCTGTAAGAATTGTCGAGCAAAATTACAACATTATAGTTTTCGCCCTTGGTAATAATGGTATCACTGCCTCCTTTGTCTCCGAATATCACATCATTACCTGTACCACCTTTGATTACATCACCACCGTTTGTTCCAATGGTCACTTTATCGGAATCCACACCGTTGATTGTAATGGTCAGGTTGGCAGTTGAAACATCACCATCGGCATCACTTACTCGATAAACAAAAGTATCATCAAGCTTGTCACCATTATTCAAGGATTTAACGGTTGTGTTTTCAGTATCCAGTTTGTAAGTATATTTACCGTCTGCTCCCATCGTGAGCATACCGTATTTACCCTGTAATTGGTCTGCAATTACTTTAACCGGAATATCCACACCAGCCTGGTCGTTCATCAAGACATTACCGCCAACCGATGTTGTTTTTTCACCGATTTGATGATGATCGTTTACAGCATTCGGCGCAGTATCGGCAATCTTAATGTCCAAACTGTCCATCGCAGTATTACCGGCTTTGTCTCGCACCATCACGACAAAACTGTCTTTCACAGAATCATCACCGGCTCGATGGTCTTTTCTTACACCGTTTTCAGCATAATGATATTTGATTTCTCCTCGAACAGCATCATAACCGGTAACAGTCAACAAACCGTATGCTGTTTTGATTTCAATCGGTTTTGCCACAGTAGTCATGACATCTTTGCCTGCAATGGTAATAGCCGCTACCGAAGAATCGGCAACTTTGATCACACCATGTACCACACGAGCCGAAGCCTCAACGACAACTTTATCATCCGCAACCACTCTTGGCACTTGCGTATCGATGCTGCCCGTGTCCGACGCTTCGCCTGCATTGCCTGCCGCGTCTTCCACCCGGGCGACGACGCGGTAGTCACCGTCCGCCAGTTTCGCCGGCACTTCGGCACTGTAGCTGCCGTCCGCTTTGACGGTGGCGGTGACGGTCTGCACTTTGCCGTCCGAACCGGTGACGGTCAGCGTCACTTTCGAACCTGCGGGGGCATCGGTCTTGCCGCTGAGCAGCGGGGTGTTGTCGTTGCTGTTGTCCGGGGCGTCCACCGTTACCGACGGTGCTTTGCTGTCGATGTTGCCGCTGTCCGAACCGGTACCGGTGTTGCCTGCGGGGTCTTTCACCGATGCTTCCACCGTGTATTTGCCTTCCGGCAGTGCGCCGGGAACGTCTACGCTGAATGTGCCGTCGCCTTTGACCTGCGTCGTTACCGTCTGCTGGCGGCCGTCTGAACCGGTCACCGTAACGGTCACTTCGCTGCCTGCGGGGGCATCGGTCTTGCCGGTAACGGTCGGGGTGGTGTCCCGGCTCTGCTCGGGTACGTCCACCGTAATCGACGGTGCTTTGCTGTCGATGACGTTGCCTTCTTTGTCTTCGGCTTCGGCCTTGTTGCCCGCTTTGTCCGATACGCCGGCTTTAACGCTGTAGTTGCCCTCCGGCAGTGCCTGCGGCACTTCGACGCTGTAGCTGCCGTCCGCTTTGACGGTGGTGGTGACGGTCTGTACTTTGCCGTCCGAACCGGTCACCGTAACGGTCACTTCCTGACCGGGTTCGACGTCTTGTGTCGTACCGGTAATGGTCGGGGTGTTGTCGCCGCTCAGTGCGGGTGCGTCCACCGTAATCGCTGCGGCCGTATCGATGCTGCCCGTGTCAGACGCTTCGCCTGCATTGCCTGCCGCGTCTTCCACCCGGGCGACGACGCGGTAGTCGCCGTCCGCCAGTTTCGCCGGCACTTCGGCACTGTAGCTGCCTTCTTCTGTTACCAATGTCGTAACTGTATGAGTCTTACCTTCCGAATCGGTAATAGTCAAGGTCACAATACTACCTGCAGGAGCTTCGGTTTCTCCTGTAATCAAAGGTGTATTGTCATTTGATACGCCGTCAGGTGCATCAACAGTAATGGAAGGAGCAACAGTATCTACACTGCCAAAATCTTTTGCCGTTGCTTCTTTACCTGCCGGATTTTTTACAGTTGCATCGACACTGTAAGTGCCTTCAGATAATTCTGCAGGAACATCCACGCTGAATGTGCCGTCATTTTTCACAGTAGTGGTAACGGTTTGAACCGCACCGTTACTATCAGTAATAATCAACGTAACTACAGAATCGGCAGGTACATCGGTTGTACCGGTAATGATCGGAGTATTGTCGTTACCGCTATCAGGAGCGTTAACCGTAATCACAGGAGTAGGTGCATCGTCAGAATCACCGCCCCCCACTGCAGCTGCCGCAGCCCCCAAAGGCAGCAATGCAGCCAACCACCACGGACTAATCGCATAAGCGGAAGCCAAAATTTCTCCACCCAGCGCTTGGCCTGCAACCACCTCTTCAGCCAAAGCGGTTACGGCATCAGCAGCTTCCGCACTTTCGGGCACATAGGGATAGAAACTGCCGTTCTCATGCTGGCCAATCAGCAAACTGCTTTTAGAAGCATCGGTTGCTTCGGAGTAATAACCTTCGATAATTACGTCCGGATTATTAATGTCGGTACCTTCAAAAGCGATATTCAGATTGTCGCCGACACGTTTAGTGGTAATGTTTTCAGGTGCAAACTGGGTTGCATCATCAACAAGCTGATAATTCACTTTTGCTTGCGCAGGAACACGCAAAACCTCTCCTGAGGCCGTCTGAAACTTAACGGTCTCAAGTGTTTCTTTGGCGTTGTTGATTTTTAACGTAATGCTTTTTGACATGGTATTCACCTTTTATAATTAGGATTATTTTTCACCGTGCAGAATAATTTCCACACGACGGTTGGGTTGGTCGCACTCTTGGCGGGCCTGTGCGTTATTCGGGAATTTTTTGCGGCAGTCGGTAACACGCAATTCATTTTCACCCCGGCCTTCTGCGCTGATGACGGCACTGTTCAAACCGCTGTCCGCCAACGCACGCTTAACGGTTGCGGCGCGCTGTGAAGAAAGGTTCAAATTGTAGACAGGTGTACCTTCGGGGTCGGTATGTCCGACCACGGCAACGCCGGTTACTTTAGCTTTTTGCTGACGGATGTCTGAGGAAATAGCTTCGATTTCCTGACGGCCTTTAGGCAACATGTCCTGATAGCCTGCGCGGTCAAACTTAAAGAGCGCGGATGCTTGCAGATTGTATGTTTTCAATACTTGGGCGCATTTTTCCGGACTTGAAACGCGCGACAGGGTATGGTTTTGGCGTTTGATGCCCTTCATTTCCTCTGCGGCCTGCTCCGGGGAAACATTGCGCAGCACGGGACGGCCTTGGCCGTCATTGACAATTTTGAAGAAAGAAACGGTAGATTCTGGCAGGTTGTAATAATCGCCCGAATTGCTTTTATTGTGGTACGCAACATCTTGCTTGGTAAAATCGGCATGGAATTTCTGGTTTTGCGTACAGATGATTTCCTGACGGTAAGCATTAGGCTGAAGCGAGCCTGAATATTGTCCGTTAATATAGATATTAACGGCAGGACCGTTAACAGCATCGGCCTGACGGTAAATCACTACGGACGATCGGTTCTCGGGAACGCCCGTACTGTAAGCGGCATCGGTGGTATCAATCCAAGTTTCTTTTTGCTGATGGCTTGCACATCCCACCAAAAAAGCGAGCGGCAGACCCCACAGCAGGTTTTTGTACTTCGTCATTTTAAAGCTCCTGTCTTATTGATTTTTAGTATGGTTTTCTGCGACAACCGTAAAAACCGAGTCGGCCGTTTCTACCGGACCGCCGTGTTGCAAAGGGGATTCCGCTTACAGCAACGCACAGATTAACCGTATGTCAATTATGATAAATGCTTTTATGCAATTCATTTTATTTTGTATACAGACGGCATCAAAACCGGATAATAGGTATGCCGAAAGAATACAAACACCATGCGGTTAATGAAGTTATTAATATTATGTATTTTGCAACTTCTTGATAATATATCACTTTATTTTTCAAGCATATTTAAACCTATTGCATATTTGTATGTTGTTTAAATTATTACTGCTTTTTTACAACAACCCTGTTTTCAGACGGCATCGGCAGCTGCATTCCCGTAGAGATTTAAAATCGGAAAACTCTGCGACTTTCCGCTAAAATACCGTCCTTCCCGTCTTTATCCGCCGCCCATCCCATGCGCCTCACCCACATCAAACTCGCCGGTTTCAAATCGTTTACCGATCCCACCACCATTCATGTTCCCGGGCAGCTTGTCGCCGTTATCGGGCCGAACGGCTGCGGCAAATCGAATGTGATTGACGCGGTGCGCTGGGTGTTGGGCGAGGCTTCGGCCAAGCAGTTGCGCGGCGAGAGTATGCAGGACGTGATTTTCAACGGGGCGGCCACACGGCGGCCTGCGCCGCGTGCGTCGGTGGAACTGGTGTTCGACAACAGCGACCACAGTTTGCAGGGGGCGTGGGGGCAGTATGCGGAAGTGAGCATCAAGCGGCAGCTGACGCGGCAGGGGGAATCAACTTATTTCATCAACAATCAGGTGGTGCGCCGCCGCGACATTACCGATTTGTTTTTGGGAACGGGCGTTGGCGCGCGCGGTTATGCCGTGATTGAACAGGGCATGATTTCGCGCATCATCGAAGCGCGGCCGGAAGAATTGCGTGCCTATATAGAAGAAGCGGCGGGCGTTTCCAAATACAAGGAACGCCGCAAGGAGACCGAAGGCCGTCTGAAAGACACGCGCGAACATTTGCAGCGGTTGGGCGATTTACAGAGCGAATTGGCGCGGCAGGTGGAAAAGCTGGAAAAGCAGGCCGAAACCGCCGAACGTTACCAAAATCTCACCAAACAGTTGAACCGCCAGCAGGATTTGCTCGACTTCGTGCAATGGCGCACATCGCTGGACGCGGCGGACAAAGCCACCGCGCAGCATGAAAACTTCCGCCGCCAGCAGGACGAAACCGCCGCGCAAATCCAGGCTTTAAACGAAGAAATCCGCGCCCTGCAAGCCGAAGAGCAGGCGCAGCAGGTGCAGGTGCACGACATCAGCAACCGGCGCGGCGTGCTGCGCGAACAGATTGCCCGTTTGGAAGAACAAATCCGCCACCAGCAAACCCTGCACCAGCGCATCGAACGCGACAAAACCGCCGCCCAAGCGCAGCTTTCCCGTATCCACCAAGAGCAGCAGTCCATCCGCGCCGAACTGGAAGCGGCCGACAGCCAAATCGAAGAAAAACAGGTGGAACTGGCCGAACTCGCCATGCTGGTGGCCGAACAGGAAGAGCAGCTTCCCGAGCTGGAAGAAGCGCAAAACACCCTGAACAACACCTTCCAAACCCAGCAGGACGAACTCGCCCGCATCAAGCGCGAACTCGCCCTGAAGCAGCAGCAGCTAGCCCACGCGCGGCAAACCCTGCAACAGCACGCCGCGCGTACAGGCCGTCTGAAAGAAGAAAGCCGCGCGCTTAATTTACCGCACGACGGCGAAACCGCCGCCGCCCAAGAACAGGCCGCCCTGTTGCAGGCGCAGCAGGAGCAATACGAAGAACAGCTTGCCGAAGCCGAAAACCAAACCGAGCAGCTGCGCCAAGCCTTTCAGACGGCCTCTGCCGACAAACAGTCCCTGCAACAGCAGCACATCACGCTCGAAGCGCGGCAGCAGGCTTTGGCGCAACTGATTGCCCAAAGCGAAACACAAACCGCCGACTTCTGGCAGCACACCGAAGCCGCCGCCGCACCGCAGCTCTGGCAGCACATTACCGCGCCCGAACAATGGCAGCACGCGCTGTCCGCCGTATTGACCGAACGCCTGCACGCCCGCGCCGTGCCCGCGTCGTTCCAAACGCCCTCGCCCCTGCCCGCAGGCAGCGCGGCGTGGATTTCAGACGGCCTCTCCGGCGGCCTCAAAAAAACCCTGCCCGCCACCGCCCTGCTCAACCAAATCCAAGCCCAAGCCCCGTTTCAGACGGCCCTGCACCACTGGCTCGACGGCGTGCTGTGCGCCCCCGATTTAAACTACGCCCTCGCACACCAAAACGATTTGAACGGCAACCAAATCTGGCTCACGCCCGAAGGCCACCAAATCGACAAAGTCGGCGTGCTGCTCTACGCCGACGGCAACGCCGACAACCTGATGACGCACAAAAGCCGTTTGGACGACATCACCGCCGAACTGGCCGCGCTGTCGCCCCGACTTGCCGCCGCCGAAACCCGCAGCAAACAGGCGCAGGCCGCGCTCGAAGCCGCCGAAACCCACTATAAAAACCTGTTGCAGCAGCAAAAACAGCACAGCCGCCAATACGCCGAAGCCCAGCAGCGCGCCGCCGAACTGCTCGCCCGCACCAATCAGGGGCAGCTTCGCCGCGAACACATCGAACGCGAACTCGTCCAACTCGAAGAAGAAAGCCTCGTGCTCGAACAGTCTTCAGACGGCCTCGAAGACGACATCGCCGTGCTGCACGAGTCTGCCGCCGAACTCGAACACCAGCAGCAAACCGCTGCCGCAGGCCGGCAGGCCCAGCAAGGCCGTCTGAAACAGGCGCAGCTCGCCCTGCTCGAAGCCAACCGCCGCTACGGTTTGGCCGAAGTCGCCGTACACAAACTGCAACAGCAGAAACAGAACCGCCAAGAGCAAATCGCCCGCCTCGAACAGCAAACCCTCGACTGGCAGGAACGCCAGCAGGAACTCGCCCTCGCCTACGAAACCGAACTGCAAAACGACGAGCAGCACCTCAAACTCGAAGAACTCGGCGAAGCGGTGCAGACGCTCGACGAAGAATATGCCCGCGTCCAAACCGCCCTTGCCGCCACGCAGGAACAAGGCCGCAGCCGCTACGAAAACCAGCAAGCCCTGCAAGCCAAACTGCCGCAGCTTCAAGCCGCCACCCAAACCGCCCTGCTCCAACAACAGGAAGCCCTGCTCAACGCCAAACGTTTCCACCAAAATCTCGAAGAACGCCAAGCCGATTTGGAAGCACTCGAAACCCTGGCCAAAGAAGCAGGCCGTCTGAACACCTTAAACAACCAAATCGGCAGTCTCGCCCAAGAAATCGAAGCCCTCGGCCCCGTCAACCTCGCCGCCCTTCAAGAACTCGAAGAAGCCCGCGAGCGCGACGGCTACTACCGCAGCCAAAGCGAAGACGTTCAGGCCGCCATCAACCTGCTCGAAGAAGCCATCGCCCAAATCGACGGCAAAACCAAAGAGCGTTTCAAAGCCACTTTCGATGCCGTTAACGAAAAAGTACAAACCTTCTTCCCCACCCTGTTCGGCGGCGGCGAAGCCACCCTGCACATGATAGGCGACGACCTGCTCACCGCCGGCGTATCCATCATGGCGCGCCCGCCCGGCAAGAAAAACAGCACCATCCACCTGCTCTCCGGCGGCGAAAAAGCGCTGACCGCCATGAGTTTGGTGTTCGCCCTTTTCAGCCTCAACCCCGCCCCGTTCTGTCTGCTCGACGAGGTGGACGCCCCCCTCGACGATGCCAACACCGGCCGCTTCTGCAATTTGGTGAAAGAAATGTCGGCGCAAACCCAGTTTCTCTATATTTCGCACAACCGCCTCACCATGGAAATGGCCGAACAGCTCATCGGCGTAACCATGCAGGAAAAAGGCGTGTCGCGGATTGTGGCGGTGGATATCCGGCAGGCGCTGAAAATGGCCGAACCGGCTTGATGTTTGTAGTGATGGCCGATGGTCGGAGCGTTAGCGAACAGCATTTACCGCAACGAAGCATAAAAAAGGCCGTCTGAAAAACATTTTCAGACGGCATTCGGTAAATATAAAGGCTGCGTTTATCTGATGAATGGGAAACACCCGCATACAAACACCACCCAATCAAAATTACAGCGGCTTGAACACCCCCAACAGCAAACGGAAACACCATGAAAGCACTGATTATCGGAGCGACCGGAGCCACCGGCAAAGCCTTGACCCAGCAACTCCTACTGGATGCCGATTACACGGAAGTCGTGATTTTCGTGCGCAGACCCGTTGCTTTGACACATGAAAAACTGACCGTCCATATAGTCGATTTCGACAAACCGGAGATATGGGCGGACAGCGTGCGCGGCGATGTGCTGTATTCCTGCCTCGGCACAACCTTAAAACAGGCGGGCAGCAGGCCAAACCAATGGAAAATCGACCACGATTACCCGCTTGCGGCTGCCCAAACCGCCCGCCGAAACGCCGTGCCGTACCATGTGCTGATTTCGTCCGACCATGCCAACCCCGATTCACGGTTGTTCTATTACCGTATGAAAGGCAAATTGGAACAGGAGGTAACGGAGCTGGATTTCCCCCAATCCGTCATCGTCCGCCCGCCGCTCCTGAAACGCCCGAACACCGACCGCACGGGCGAGCGCATTACCGAAATCCTTCTTGAAAACGCCAATAAAATCGGCTTATTCAAAAGTGCCAGGCCCATGCCGACCGAAACGCTCGCCACCGCCATGCGGCAAGCGGTGAAACTCGGCAAATCCGGCATTATCGGCAAACAAGCGCTTTGGCGGCTCGCCGATATAACCAACCATTAAGAAGCAATCGGCCAAGTCAATGCCGACACTAAGCGGCGGCTGTTTATTCAGCGAGCGTAAAGCAGTTGGTCATTTGCCGTTCGTCATCTCCTTGGAGCCAGCAGCCCATTCGGCCTTCAAACCGTCTCTACCGCGCCGTTTCGCGTATAATTCCGCCATCGTTCCATCATTGCATTCCCCGCCTAAATGACTCCCGTCCAACTCGACCACACCGCTGCCGTACTCGCGCAGATGCTCACGTTCAAACAGCCTGCCGATGCGGTTTTATCGGCCTATTTCCGCGAACACAAAAAGCTCGGCCGCCAAGACCGCCACGAAATCGCCGAAACCGCGTTTGCCGCGCTGCGCCATTTTCAGAAAATTTCCGCCGCGCTCGACACACCGCAGGCACAGCCGCGCCTGGCCGCGCTGTGTGCGTTGGTACTCGGCCGCAGCGCAAACATCGGCGGCATCAAAGACACGCTGCGCCTCAATGAAGAAGAAACCGATTTTCTGGGCCGTCTGAAAGCTCGCAAAACCGAGTTTTCAGACGGCCTGAACACCGCCGCCGAACTGCCCCAGTGGTTGATTGACGCGCTCGCCCCGCATTACGGCGAGGCAGAAATCCTGCAATTCGGCCGCCGCATCAACCAACCCGCGCCGCTGGATTTGCGCGTCAACACCCTGAAAGGCAAACGCGACAAGGTATTGGCCGAATTGCAGGCGGAAAACGTCCGCGCCGAAGCCACCCCGTTTTCGCCGTGGGGCATCCGTCTGCACGACAAAGCCGCGTTCAACCGCCATCCGCTGTTTCTCGACGGCACGCTGGAAGTACAGGACGAAGGCAGCCAGCTGCTCGCGCTGCTGCTCGGCGCAAAACGCGGCGAAATCATCGTCGATTTCTGTGCGGGCGCAGGCGGAAAAACGCTGGCCATCGGCGCAATGACGGCCAACAAAGGCCGCATCTATGCCTTTGATGTTTCTGAAAAACGCCTTGCCAACTTGAAACCACGCATGACCCGCGCCGGCCTGACCAACATCCATCCCGAACGCATCGGCAGCGAACACGACCCGCGCACAGGCCGTCTGAAAGGCAAGGCCGACCGCGTTTTGGTGGACGCCCCCTGCTCGGGCCTGGGTACGCTGCGCCGCAATCCCGACCTGAAATACCGCCAGTCGCCCGACACCGTTGCCAAACTGCGGCAACAGCAGCACAGCATCCTGTCCGCCGCTTCGGAACTGGTTGCCGCGGGCGGGCGGCTGGTTTACGCCACGTGCAGCGTGCTGCCGGAAGAAAACGAAATGCAGGCCGAACGTTTTCTGGCCGAACATCCGGAATTCGAACTGCTCGACTGCGCCGGACTGCTGCACGGTCTGAAAATCAGTTTGGACACAGGCAGATACCTGCGCCTGAATACCGCCGAACACCATACCGACGGCTTTTTCGCGGCGGTGTTCCAACGGAAATGACACAGGCCGTCTGAAAACCTTTCAGACGGCCTGCCACACAAGGACTTCCCCATGCTTACTCCCGCCAGCTGCGGCCTGTTCGACCTCCCCTTTTACCAGTTCGCCCAACTCAAAAAATACCGGCCGGACACCATTCCGCAAATCAAAGCCGACTACAAACACCACTGGGAAATCTGGCGCAGTCTGATACTCGGCGCGGCAGAACAGCTCGGCGGACCGTTCGCCCCGCCGCACATCGAGCGTTGGTGCAACGGCTGGCAGGTGCGCGCCCACTTTTTCGCGTTTTTCAAATACGCGCAATATCAAGACGCAGCCGCGATTATCTCCGTCCTGCTCAACCGCAAGCGCCTGACCGTATCGCTCGACTGGCATTGCTACAAGGCCGCCGTCTCCCCGATTCACCTGCCCGAATACAACCGCTGGCTCGATGATTTGGACGCACGCCAGTTTGCGGATTTCGACATCTGGCACGGCGCGGAGAGCGAATACGGCGACTACCTGCCGCTGAAAGACAGGCCGTCTGAATACCTGACGCTGCAAAACGCCGACGACTTTTTCTGCATCGGCCGGCATATCGACCGCGACGACTTGGGCAGACAGGACGAAATGCAGTGGATTGTCCGCACCATACAGGATTTGGAACCGCTGTATCGGGCGTGTTTCGCCTGACGGTTTGCCGACGAAAGCCCGCAACGACCGCCCTGCCCCACCGTCCGCCCGACCCGTTCGGAAACATGGTTCCGCATCATTCAGGCAGGAACGGTTACCAAACCCAACCCGCATCAGGCCGTCTGAAAACACGGAACATCCACCCGCTTTTCAGACGGCCTCAACAGCAAAACCGCCACCCATACCCACCTACCGAGACCGACACAATGACCGAAACCCAATCCCTCGAACTCGCCAAACAACTCATCGCCCAACCTTCCGTAACCCCCGACGACAAAGACTGCCAAGCCATTCTCACAGGCCGTCTGAAAGCCCTCGGCTTTACCGTTGAAGAACTGAATTTCGGCGAAACCAAAAACATCTGGGCGCGGCGCGGCAACACCGCCCCCGTATTCTGCTTCGCCGGACACACCGATGTCGTGCCCAGCGGCCCGGAAGAACAATGGACATCGCCGCCGTTCGAACCGACCGAACGCGGCGGCAGGCTGTACGGGCGCGGCGCGGCCGACATGAAAACCAGCATCGCCTGCTTCGTTACCGCCGCCGAACGCTTCATCGCTGCCCATCCCGACCACTCCGGCAGCATCGCCCTGCTGATTACGTCCGACGAAGAAGGCGACGCACACGACGGCACCACCCGCGTGGTGGACGTATTGAAACAGCGCGGCGAACAAATCGACTACTGCATCGTCGGCGAACCCACCGCCGTCGACACCCTCGGCGACACCGTGAAAAACGGCCGTCGCGGTTCGCTGTCGGGCAACCTGACCGTCAAAGGCAAACAGGGCCACATCGCCTATCCGCATCTGGCCGAAAACCCCGTCCACACCTTCGCCCCCGCGCTGGCCGAACTCACCGCCACCGCATGGGACGACGGCAACGCCTACTTTCCGCCCACTGGCTTCCAAATTTCCAACATCAACGGCGGCACAGGCGCAACCAACGTCATTCCGGGCGAACTCAACGTCAAATTCAACTTCCGCTTCTCCACCGAATCGACTTCAGACGGCCTCCAACAGCGCGTGCACGAAATTCTCGACAAACACGGTTTGAAATACGATTTGCAATGGTCGCTGTCCGGCCAGCCGTTTCTCACCGAAGCAGGCCGTCTGACCGAAGCAGCCAAAACCGCCATCGCCGAAACCTGCGGCGTGAATACCGAACTCTCCACCAGCGGCGGCACATCCGACGGCCGCTTCATCAAAGCCGTCGCCCGCGAACTCATCGAACTGGGCCCGAGCAACGCCACCATCCACCAAATCGACGAAAACGTGCTGCTCGACGATATTCCCAAGCTGTCCGTAATTTACGAAAAAATGTTGGCGGAACTGCTCAAAGCATAAGGCAAGGCCGTCTGAAAATACCTGTCTGAAAATCTTTCAGTCAGCTTGCAGGGTGGGTGTCAACCCAACGCTTTTCGGACGGCATCAAACGGTGGGTTCACGTTTACCCTACGGCGGACATGTTTTCAGACAGGCTTTCTGTTTTGAGGCTGGCTGAAAAGATAAAACAAAAAAGGCCGTCTGAAATTTTTCAGACGGCCTTCTGTTCTTGGTTGTGTTTGATATGTCATTTGATGTTTTTTATTATGATAAACTAAGAACAGCTAACTTATACAGAACTCAAATTAGGAGGAGGCCATGGATCAAAAAGTAAAAAATCTGCTGAAAATAAGCAAATTAGCACCTGTTTTTGCGGTGGAAAATGTACAGAAAACTGCCGAATTTTATACCAAACATTTAGGTTTCCAGTTGGCTTTTGCCGTTCCCAATCATGATGCTGTGGAGGAAATCTTTGAAAATGGCAAGGAATATCGTTATGCAATGCTGAAATCGGGGGAAATAGAGATAGCATTTCAGCGATTGGATACTTTTCAAAACGACATTCGTTTTGCAAAAAATCAACCTATTGGGGCTTCGGTGTCTTTTTATATGGATGTTGATAATATTCAAGATTTATACAATCGGTTGCAGTCTGAAAATTTGGAAATTACCGAATTAAAACCAACTTGGTATGGTGTTCTCGAATTTTACTTAAAAGATCTAAACGGATACATTTTGGGATTTGCCCAAGCAGCTTAAAATCAATCTAATGAATATCGGAGAATTTCGCACATTTTGTCTTTCGCTGAATGGTGCGGAAGCAAGTTTTCCGTTTGCTGATAAAACTTTGTTTTTTCGGTCAAAGGGAAAATATTTTGTGTAACGAATATTGCTGGTTAGGAGAATACCATGAACCAAAAAGTAAACAATCTGCTGGATGACTGGCAAATTGCCAATCCCGCCTTGTATGAAATCGCCGATAGTGTGCGCACGAGAATATTGCAACTGGCGGATACGGTAGGCGAAGAAGTGAAATATGGCGGTATTCTGTTTGCCGCACCTGAACCGTTTTGCGGCATTTTTGTTTATAAGCAACATGTGTCTGTGGAATTTAGTCATGGCGCCGAGATAGTAGACCCGCACGGTTTATTAGAAGGAAAAGGAAAAGGCCGTCGTCATTTGAAATTACATACGCTTGAAGACGTGGAAAATAAGCATTTGGCGGATTATTTACGATTGGCGCAAAAAGCAGCAGAATAAAATGCCGGTCTAGCTTGCAGGGTGGTCAACCCACCGTTTTCAGACGGCATCAAACGGTGGGTTCACGTCCACCCTACGGCGGGCATGTTTTCAGACAGGCTTTCTGTTTTGAGGCTGCCTGAAAAGGTAAAAATCAAAAGGCCGTCTGAAACTTTTCAGACGGCCTTTCCGTTCTACACCTCCACCCGCTTGCCGATGTCTTTCAGATTAGAAAACTGTTCCAACAGCCTCGGCGCGTCGTCCAAGCTCATGGCAAACGTCCATAAGTAGGTGATGACGGCATAAATATGGCCTGCCTGCACGTTTGGCGTGGTTGCCAGCCGGGTTACGGTTACGCCGAACAGCACGGACATGGCGGTGCCGATGGCCAAATAACCCAAGGATTCGCGGTTCGACAGGCAGATGCGCAGTTTGGCCAGCAAGTCGTAGTGGCGGTTCAGACGGCGGTGTCCGCTTTGCCCGATAACGTCCACTTCCTGTTCCAAGCGGTTGTTCAGCTTCAGATACAGCCTGTCATTGGTTCGTGCGTATTTGGGCAGCAGCAGCGCGAAAAACAGCAAAATCAGACAAGCGGTTACGCCCGACCAAAATTCAATGATCAACAACATCACTGCCGCTCCAACAATGGAAAAGCTGGACATAATTAGAACGGGCAAATGCTGCTCGAAAAAATCCACAAACTGCCGCGACAGGGCAACACGGGCGGTAACCGCCGAAGTATCCAGCCCTTTTTCGCGCTGGCTCAGCACCACGGGTACGGCAAGCTCGGCGTAAATGCGAGCAAACGCGCGCGTATCGACCGCGCGGCGGCCTGCGCCGACCGCCCAAATCACCAGCACCAGCAGCGCGTAAGAAAGCGAACGCCACACATCGCCCGCCATCATCGCGTTCACGGCAAAACTGCCGAACAGCGGATAGGTAATGAACAGTATGTTTTCCAAAGCCACCAGAAAGAAGGTGGCGAACAGCCGTTTTTTGTTCTGTTTGGCGATGGATCTGATGCTGCCCATCGCGCCTGACGGTTCATGATGCATGGTTCAAATCCCTAATTTTTCGGAAAAAATTTCATTCAAACGGTTCAGTTCCTGCACGGTTTTTTCCAGCTTTTTATCGCCGAACCGCTCCTCGCTTTCCCGCTCGGCCTGCGCCAATTCTTCCAGCCACGGTCGTACCGCCGCTTCGCCTTCTTGCGTTAAATACAGCAGCTTGCCGCGTTTGTCGTTCGGATCGGGTGCGAACGCCAACCAGCCTTTGTCCGCCAACTGTTTGCAGGTAAACGAAACCGTCTGTTTGGGCAGATGCCATTCGTCGCCTACCGTTTTCGGTGCACACTGCCCGTGATGAAAAACCGAGTAAATCACGAAAAATTCATTTGCCGATAAGCCCTTCTGCTTCGCCCATCGGACATATAAATCCAACAGCCCCGCCATGCTTTCGGCTAATTCGTCAAAACCGTGCATTGTTCCGCTCCAAAATAAAGTCCAATATCAGACCAATTGTGTGCATTATAGTCTGATATTGGACTTTATCAAACACAAAGGCCGTCTGAAAATTTCAGACGGCCTTTTTATTCTTTCAAACCAAGCCCTTATTCCCACTCAATCGTGGCAGGCGGTTTGCCGCTCACGTCATACACCACGCGGTTGATGCCTTTGACTTCGTTGATGATGCGGTTGGACACGCGGCCGAGCAGGGAATATGGGAGTTCGGCCCAATGCGCGGTCATGAAGTCGCTGGTGATGACGGCGCGCAGGGCGACGACGTAGTCGTAGGTGCGACCGTCGCCCATGACGCCGACGGATTTGACGGGCAGGAACACGGCGAAGGCTTGGCTGGTGAGGTCGTACCACGAAGTGCCGTTGTCGTCGGCGGT
>NZ_JBHCJY010000124.1:0-15049 GCF_041804105.1 Neisseria sp. | reverse complement strand
CCGAGCCGAAACCCGAGCCGAAACCCGAGCCGAAACCCGAGCCGAAACCCGAGCCGAAGGATAACGACTGCACCGACTGCAAGGACGATGGCAACCAAACCAACCAGTTCGGCGGCATCGATAAAAATCCGGGCAATATCATCAAGGGTTCTGAAGCCGAAGACGGCTTGAACAAAATCGACGGTACCGCCGCCAAAGACACTATCTATGGCACCAGCAGCCCTGACATCATCCGCGGTGGTGACGGCCCTGACGTGATTTACGCCAACGGCGGCGACGATCTCGTTTACGGTGAAAACCGCGGCGACACGCTGTACGGCGGCGAAGGCAACGACCAGCTGTACGGCGGCAACGGCCACGACTACCTCAACGGTGGCAAAGGCGACGACATCATGCGCGGCGAAGGCAACAACGACATCTATATGGTCGAACAGCCCGGCGACAAAGTGATTGAAGGCGCAGGCGTCAACAGCGGTATCGATACCGTCCGCACTTACATCGACTACGAACTGCCCGACAACGTTGAAAACCTGATTCTGATGGAAAAAGGCAACCTCAACGGCACCGGCAACGAGTTGAACAACAACATCGACGGTAACGGCGGCCACAACAAGCTTTACGGTTTGGGCGGCGATGACTGCCTGATCGGTAAAGACGGCAACGACTACCTCGACGGCGGTATCGGCAACGACCTGCTGCTCGGCGGTAACGGCGACGACACCTACTTCTTTGCCAAAGGTTACGGTTACGACACCATTACCGACACCAGCGGCAGCGACACTCTGTCGTTCGGAGCAGGCATTTCTTTGGACGACTTATGCTATGAGCGCCACGGCGACGACCTGAGCATCATCATCAACCGTGAAAAAGTGATTGTTGACGACTGGTTTGCCGACAAAGACAACCGCATCGAAACGTTCAAAGCTGCCGACGGCACCACTTGGGACAGCGCCGCTATCGACAAAGCCATCAGCTCGTTCGGTATCGACAATTCTCTGGACCAAATCCAGCAGCAAACCCAAACCGGCGGCATCATCTGATAAACGTTTGGTTTGATTGAAACAATAAGGCCGTCTGAAAGATTCGCGAACTTTCAGACGGCCTTTCTCTATTTATTGTTTGGCTGCGCCTACAAATGATGGATTGATGAGACTAATACCGCTATTTCTGTACAGGCAGAAATCCTTCACCAATCACAGAAACTTTATTGATTCATGCACTTATGAATATTTGCCATGGACTCACACCTTCATGGGAATGACGGTTACAGACAAAACCGTATGCAAAATTCATGTATCGTGCAAACAAGTAATATGGCGATATGGATCGATTAAGAAACAGCCGGATATACAGATTTGCCACCCCTTCCGCACCAATGAAAACTGCTTTAAACACAGAGAAACCGATATTTGAACAGCGCTCGTAAAATTCACGATACCGATTGAGAATCCAACAAAAACAGCATCCCTATCCCGCCTGTAATGTACGGCGACAAAACCAACCGATAAGGCCGTCTGAAAACTTTCAGACAGCCTTCCCGTTTCCCGCAGACCGTACAACACCGCCGCTTGGGTTTGGTATAAAATACCCCGCATTTCATCAGCCGTTTGCCGAACAGAAACCGAACTGCAAAATCGGCAGTTAATCTTTTCCCATATAAAGAAAAACCTGCTCCAAACCGATAAGCATTTGAATCAAAAAGTTTTTAGTGATTCATACTGTATGAGCGACACGGAAAAGTTTTCAGACGGCCTATCCGCACCCTTCCCAAAGGACACCCAAACCATGCCAGACTACCGCTCCAAAACCTCCACCCACGGCCGCAACATGGCGGGCGCACGCGCTCTGTGGCGCGCCACCGGCGTGGCAGACGACGATTTCGGCAAACCGATTATCGCCATCGCCAACTCGTTTACCCAGTTCGTGCCCGGCCACGTCCACCTGCACAACATGGGCCAGCTTGTTGCCCGCGAGATTGAAAAAGCAGGCGCGATTGCCAAAGAATTCAACACCATCGCCGTGGACGACGGCATCGCCATGGGTCACGGCGGGATGCTGTATTCTCTGCCCAGCCGCGATCTGATTGCCGATTCCGTCGAATACATGGTGAACGCGCATTGCGCCGATGCCTTGGTGTGCATCTCCAACTGCGACAAAATCACCCCCGGAATGCTGATTGCCGCCATGCGCCTGAACATTCCCACCGTTTTCGTGTCCGGCGGCCCGATGGAAGCAGGCAAAGTCATCGGCGCCATCAACATCCAAGACGAACGCAAACTGGACTTGGTGGACGCGATGATTGAAGCGGCCAACGATGCCGTCAGCGACGAAGAAATCGATGCCATCGAGAAAAACGCCTGCCCCACCTGCGGCTCGTGTTCCGGCATGTTTACCGCCAATTCGATGAACTGCCTGACCGAAGCGCTCGGCCTGTCATTGCCGGGCAACGGCTCGCTGCTGGCCACCCATGCAGGGCGCAAGGAGCTGTTTCTCGAAGCAGGCCGTCTGATTGTCGAAATCACCAAACGCCACTACGAACAAAACGACTACACCGTTCTGCCGCGCAGCATCGCCACCAAAGCCGCATTTGAAAACGCCATGACGCTCGATGTCGCCATGGGCGGTTCCACCAACACCATCCTGCACCTGCTGGCCGTCGCCACCGAAGCGGGCGTGGATTTCAAAATGGCCGACATCGACCGCATCAGCCGCCAGGTTCCCTGCCTGTGCAAAACCGCACCGAACAACCACGACTACTATATGGAAGACGTACACCGCGCAGGCGGCGTTATCGGCATTCTGGCCGAACTCGACCGCGGCGGCAAACTCGATACCAGCGTTTCCACCATTTACGCCCCCACCCTGAAAGACGCGCTGGCAAAATGGGATGTCATGAACCCCGCCAACACCGAAGCCGCCGAACGTTTCAAAGCAGCCCCCGGCGGCGTGCGCACCACACAGGCATTTTCACAGAACCGCATGTGGAAAACCCTTGATTTGAACCGCGAAAGCGGCTGCATCCGCGACATGGAACACGCCTACACCAAAGACGGCGGACTGGCCGTCCTGTTCGGCAACATCGCCGAGCGCGGCTGTGTGGTCAAAACTGCCGGCGTGGACGAAAGCATCTGGAAATTCAGCGGCCGCGCCCGCGTGTTCGAAAGCCAGGAAGCCGCCGTCGAAGGCATCCTGGCCAACCAAATCGTTGCGGGCGACATCGTCATCATCCGCTACGAAGGTCCCAAAGGCGGCCCCGGCATGCAGGAAATGCTCTATCCCACCAGCTACCTGAAATCCAAAGGCCTCGGCAAAGCCTGCGCCCTCTTGACCGACGGCCGCTTCTCCGGCGGCACATCGGGGCTGAGCATCGGCCACGCCTCGCCCGAAGCAGCCGAAGGCGGCGCCATCGGCTTGGTGCACGAAGGCGACACCGTCGAAATCGACATTCCCAACCGCCGCATCCATCTGGCCGTGTCCGACGAAGAACTCGCCCGCCGCCGAGCCGAGATGGAAGCACGCGGCGCAAACGCATGGAAACCCGTCAACCGCGACCGCTACGTCTCCGCCGCCCTGCGCGCCTACGCCGCCATGGCCACATCCGCCGACACCGGTGCGGCACGCGACGTTTCTCAGGTGGAACGCCAATAATCCGCCTAGATTGCGTTATCTAAGCCAAGGCCGTCTGAAAATTTTTTCAGACGGCCTTCATTACAGGTAACTTCCTGTCTGAAAACTTTCAGTTTGTAGGGTGGGTGTAAACCCACCGATTTTAGACGGTATGAAACGGTGGGTTTACACCCACCCTACGAAACCGTCACGTAAGGCCGTCTGAAACGTTTGCTTAAACCCGAACAATCCTCTCCCGCGGGAGAGGGAACAGGTTGCCGGAACGCCGAACTTTTCAGACGGCCTTCATTGCAGGTAACTGCAAATGCCTGTCTGAAAACTTTCAGTCTGTAGGGTGGGTGTGAACCCACCGATTTTAGACGGTATGAAACGGTTGGGCTTACACTCACCCTACGAAACCGTAGCGTAAGGCGTCTGAAAGAGGTGCCTAAACCTGAACACCTCTCTCCCGCAGGAGAGGGAGCAGTTTACCGTAATGCCAATTTTTTCAGACGGCATCAGCCGCGGGCAAATGCCTGTCTGAAACTTTCAGGCAGCCTGATAACCCCAAACCCGGCCTTATTCCGCCACTTTGTTCCAAGTCAGGATTTCGCTGACGGGGCGGCGCAGGGTTCGGTGTCCGGGCTGCGCGGCTTTGCCGATGGCGATCATCATCACGTCGGTGTAGCGCGCGGGAATATCGAGAATCTGCCTTAACTGCGCGGGAACGTAGCCGGTCATCGGCACGGTGTTCCAGCCGCGGGCTTCAGCGGCAAGCATCAGGATCATGGCGCACAGACCTGTGTCGAGTCCGAGCATTTTTTGCAGGGTGGCATCATCGTGTGCACGATAAAAATCAATAGCTGCACGGGTGAGGAAGTCGCGGGTGTCGGCGCTGAAACAGCCGTCTTCGTATTCCTGCTGATGGATGCGGGTAAGGTTGTCTGCGCCGTATGCTTCTCTGTCGGCAAGGATGACCAGTATGGCGGAGGCGGTGAGGATTTGCTGCTGGTTGAAGGCTGCGGGCAGCAGTTTTTCGCGCAAATGCCTGTCTGTAACCGCGACGAAACGCCAAGGCTGGCTGTTGTTGCCGCTGGGGGAGCGGCCGGCGGCGGCAATCAGTTCTTCCAGTTCGGCCGGGCTGATTTCGGCGGCCGGGTCGAAGTGGCGGGTGGAGCGGCGCTGTTTGATTATGGAGAAAAAATCCATGGTGTCCTGCTTTCGTTCAGGGGAGAAAATGTGTACTATACCGTTTTTATTTTTTCAATTAAATCAGTTACCTGCGGGTTATACAGGTACTTTCGGGTAAGTTTTGAACGAAAACAGCGAGCTAAACGATGAAAAAACTTTCTGCCATCGAGCTGGCCATGCAACTGGTCGGCGGCAAATGGAAATGTCTGATTCTGTATTATTTGAGCGGCGGCCAGCGGCGCACGCGCGATTTGCTGGAATTGTTGTCCGGCATCAGCCCGAAGGTGCTGACCGAACAGCTGCGCCAGCTTGAATCAGACGGCCTGATCGAGCGGGAAGTCTTTTCCGAAGCGCCGCCGCGCGTAGAATACCGCCTGAGCGACGAAGGGCGCACTTTTGTTCCCGTACTCGGCGCGCTGTGCGCATGGGGAAAAGAATACGACGAACGGCACGAGAAGCGGGTGCAGCAATGCCATATGGTGGATTTGTCGGCAGCCGCGGCGGAACCGGCGGAGCAAGGCCGACAGCGTTTCTGAACGGAAAGGCCGTCTGAAAACCGCCTGCCCGCCCAACCTTGAAAACGGAAAACCGCCATGCCCAACCGCACCGCCATCATCCTGTCAACCGCACTTGCCCCGCTGATTTGGGGTTCGACCTACCTCGTCGCCACCGAATTCCTGCCGCCCGACCGCCCGCTGACCGCCGCCGTATTGCGCATCCTGCCCGCAGGCATCTTGCTGCTACTGTGGGCACGCGAACGGCCGAAAAAACACGAATGGCTGAAAACCACCGCGCTGGGCGTGCTCAATCTCGGCTTTTTCCAGGCCATGCTGTTCGTTGCCGCCTACCGCCTGCCGGGCGGCTTGGCCGCGGTACTCTCGTCCACGCAAACCTTGATGGTATTGGCCCTGATGTACCTTATCGGCAAAGAAATGCCGCCGCGCAACGCCTGGCTGGCCGCACTCGCAGGCGTGGCCGGCATCGTGCTGCTGGTGCTGTCGCCGAATGCCGTGTCCGACCCGCTGGGCATCGCCGCCGCGTTGGCAGGCGCATTGTCGATGGCTCTGGGCGTATTTTTCGCCAAACGCTGGAAGCTGTCGCTGTCGGTGCTCGCCTCCACCGGCTGGCAGCTTTTGTTCGGCGGGCTGTGCCTGCTGCCGTTCGCATGGTTCGGCGAACCGCCGCTGCCCACGCTCACGGCATCCAACATCGGCGGCTATGCCTATCTCTGCCTGTTCGGTGCAGTCATCGCTTATGTGCTGTTTTTCAACGGCATCAAACACCTGCCGCCCGCCGTCGTATCATCGCTCGGCCTGCTCAGCCCCGTATGCGCCTTCGTACTCGGCTGGGTATTTCTCGGACAGAGCATGGATTGGGCAGCCATAGCGGGCTTTGCGATGGTACTCGGCTCGATTTATGGCGTGCAGCGGGCGTTATCGGGCTGAACGCCAAACCGCCTTTGCCCGTTGTCCCGAGCAGCAGGCCGCTTGGCAAACCGGAGCACAGGCCGTCTGAAAAATAAAATGCCTGTCTGAAAATGTTTCAGGCAGCTTGCAGGGTGGGGCAACCCAACGCTTTTCAGACGGCATCAAACGGTGGGTTCACGTCCCACCCTACGGATTTGCTTGAAAACATCTGCTGAAAACAAAACAGGCCGTCTGAAAACTTTTTCAGACGGCCTTTTGCTTTTTACCTGTATGTTCCGTTACCGCGCCCTACCCCAAAAACAGTTTATAGGCGGCATTGTCCGTTTCATCTTCATAAACGTAGCCCAGCTGCTCGAGAAATTCGGCAAATGCTTCGCTGTCCTGCGGGGGAACGGCCATTCCGACCAAGATGCGGCCGTAGTCGGCGCCGTGGTTGCGGTAGTGGAATAATGTGATGTTCCAATCGGTTTTGACGTGGTTGAGAAAGCGTGCCAATGCGCCGGGGCGTTCGGGAAATTCAAAGCTGATGACGCGTTCGTCGGCAACTTTGTGGCTGCGCCCGCCGACCATATAGCGGGTATGGATTTTGGCGATTTCGTTATCGCTCAAATCCGTGTTGGGCAGGCCTGCGGCGGTCAGCTGCGCGCTGATGGCTTCGTTGTCGCCCGCGCCTGCGGTTTGGATGCCGACGAAAATGTGCGCGGTGTGGTCGTCGCCGTAGCGGTAGTTGAATTCGGTAATGCTTCTGTTACCCAATGTGTTGATGAATTTGAGAAAACTGCCGGGCTGCTCGGGAATGGAAACGGCAAAGATGGCTTCGTTGCCTTCGCCCAGTTCGCTGCGCTCGGAAACGTGGCGCAGGCGGTGGAAATTCATGTTGGCGCCGCTGGTTACGGCAATCAGGATGCGTTCTTTCAGACCGTTGCGGGCGGCGTAGGCTTTCAGGCCTGCCAAAGCCAGCGCGCCCGCGGGTTCCGTGATGCTGCGGGTATCGTCGAAAATGTCTTTAATCGCGCCGCAGACGGCGTCGGTATCGACGGTGATGATGCCGTCGAGCAGGTCGCGGCAAAGGCGGAAGGTTTCGCTGCCGACCACCTTGACTGCAGTGCCGTCTGAAAACAGGCCGACGTCTTTCAGCTCGACCACTTCGCCTTTTTCGACGGATTTTTTCATGCCGCAGGAATCGTCGGTCTGCACGCCGATGACTTTGATTTCGGGGCGGACGAGTTTGATAAACGCGGCCACGCCCGCCGCCAGCCCGCCGCCGCCGATGGGAACGAACACCGCATCGATATTGCCCGAATGCTGGCGCACGATTTCCATGCCGACCGTACCCTGCCCTGCGATAACGTCGGGGTCGTCAAACGGGGCGATGTAGGTCAAACCTTCTTTGGCGGCCAGTTCCGCCGCATAATCGTAGGCATCGTTGTACGACACGCCCTTGAGCACCACTTGCGCGCCCCGGTTTTTTACGGCATCGATTTTAATCTGCGGCGTGGTTTCGGGCATCACAATCACGGCCCGGCAGCCGAGCTTCTGCGCCGACAAAGCCACGCCCTGCGCGTGGTTGCCCGCGCTCGCGGCAATCACGCCGCAGGCCAGCGCTTCTTTCGGCAGCTTGGCCATTTTGTTGTACGCCCCCCTGATTTTGAACGAAAACACGGGCTGCAAATCTTCGCGTTTGAGCAAAACTTTATTGCCGATGCGCGCGGACAGCCCTCGGGCGGGTTCAAGCGGTGTTTCGACGGCAACAGCGTACACGGAAGCGGTCAGAATGCGGATAAGGTAGTCGGAATAGGATAGGTGGTTCTGCATGATGGCGGAGATTTAAATTACGATTGGAAAATTGGGAAAACGGGGCTGTCGGGAGTGGTTCAGTCTTTTCTCTGCCGGAAAAAATCAACGGCGGCACCTGCCGACAACCCGAGGGCAGGCCCCAATGTCATGCCCCACAGGTATTGGTCAAAAAACAGGAAAACAAACAGGCCGATGATGGTTCCTGCCAACAGCCCCCAAGGCATGGCCGTTGCCGATTCACGGTTTTCCGCCTTTTCGGATTTTCCGTCTTCGGCCTGAACGGGTTTCTCGTCCTCAGTCATCTCGGCTCCTCCGGTCTGACAAACGGAAACGGCAGATGCGGTGCCGTTTCCATATGTTTTATTGCATACGGTTACAAACCCGCGGCAAAGGTAAAACCATACCCGCCGCACTCTCCGAAAGCAAGAAAAATCTTAGCAGCGGCGGTGCTTGCAGGTATAATACCGCTCCCTGCAAACGATTATATTCTCTGCGCTTTTCGCGGAAACATTCCGCCGCGCCAACCTGCGGCAGGCCGTCTGAAAAAGCCCGCCGCCGACAATACCGAACAAAATCCGATGAAAAATGTCCTCTCCAGCCTGATTCTCGCCGCCCTGTCCGCACAGGCCGCCGCTGCGCCGCAGGCTTCGTCGAAAGCCGCCTCCGCACCCGCCGTTTTGTCGCCCGCCAAGGCCGCAAACGCCTCAGGCGCATCCGCAGCATCCGCGCCCGCTTCTGCCAAACCCGCAGTTCCTGCCGCTCCCCCGACCGTACTCGGCGTCGGCACCGCAGCCAACGTGCCCGCGATTTCCGCCACGTCTTATGTGGTCAAAGACCTGCACAGCAATCAAGTTCTCGCGCAGAAAAACGCCGACCAGCAGATCGAACCGGCATCACTCACCAAAATGATGACTGCCTATCTGGTGTTCCAAGCGCTCGAAAACGGCAAACTCAAGCCTTCGCAAATGCTGACCGTATCCGACAAAGGCTATCAGGCCGAAGGTTCGCGTATGTTTTTGCGCCCGGGCAGACCCGCCAGCGTCAGCGACTTGGTTAAAGGCTTGGCGGTCAATTCGGCCAATGATGCCGCCATCACTTTGGCCGAAGCCATTGCAGGCAGCGAAGAAAGTTTCGTCGGCATGATGAACGCCGAAGCCGCCCGCCTCGGCATGAAAAACACCCGCTTCGCCAACAGCACCGGCCTTTACACCGAAGGCCACCTGTCCACAGCAGGCGATTTGGCCGTTCTGGCGGGCGCGCTCATCAACGACTATCCGAAATACTACCCCGTATTTTCGCTGAAATCCTTTACCTACAACAAAATCGAACAGCCCAACCGCAACCTGCTGCTCTACCGTGATTCCAGCGTCGACGGTCTGATGATCGGTTTCAGCAACATCGCCGGCTACAACCTTGCCGCATCCAGCAAACGCAACGGCCGCCGCGTGATTTCCATCCTGACCGGCGCGGAGAGCGTCGAATCCCGCGCTTCCGAAAGCAGCAAACTGCTCAACTGGGCGCTGCAAACCTACGACACCCCCAAACTCTACGACGCAGGGCAGGCCATTTCGCAGGTGCGCGTCTATAAAGGCAACAGCAAAGCCGTCAACGTCGGCTTTATCGATACTTCCTTCATCACCATCCCGCACGGCACGGGCAAAAACATCAAGCCCATCCTTGAAACCGTGCAGCCCGTACTCGCCCCTGTCCAAAAAGGCAAAGTTTTGGGCAAACTCAAAATCATGCAGGGCAGCAAGGTACTGGTGGAAAAAGAAGTGGTCGCGCTCAACGGCGTGGAAGAAGCCGGCTGGTTCGGCCGCACATGGGACAGCATCCGCCTCTGGTTCAGAAGCATGATTCAGTAAACGGCCATACCGTTCCGTTTCCGAATCCGCGCAAAGGCCGTCTGAAAAAAGTTTTCAGACGGCCTTTGCGCTTGAACGGCGATTGCATCGGTTTCAGACGGCATTGTGATTCCAATAATCGCAAAACAGAAAAATTCATTAGAAAAACAACTATATGATTGGATTTTTCATAAACTAAGGTATCGGTAAAGTTCATTTTCCGAACCGCCGTCATTCCCGCACAAACGGGAAGCCAAGTTCAGAAGCCGGTATGTTTTTATTTTCAACACGCACTGTCAAAGCCGGATTCCCTCCCGCGCGGGGATAACGGATGGTACGGACGGAATCCCAGTAAATAAAGTGGGCGCACCATATCGGTTTCCACCTGTTTACAATCCGACGAGCCAATCCGCTTGACAGAAACGCAGCCAAGCGCAAAGGCCGTCTGAAAACTTTTTCAGACGGCCTTCGGATTTGTGCAAGTTGTCCGGATACTCTCGAACGACAATGTTCAGACGGCCTTTCTCTTGGCAGCCGTTTTCAGACGGCATCGGATGCCGATACGGGCAAGCACGGCACCGGCGGAACACTCACGGTTGCGCCGTTTGCCGTATCCATAAAAACAGCCGCCATCCGCATCACGGATTCCGCAACCGGACACCGGACATCTGCCATACGGAAAATGCCGCCACCCTGCCCTGCTCCGCCCGAACCGCCCCGCACACGCGGCATATAACGAAATCATCTTAAATTAAAACCAAGCATTCCTTTCCTTTTTCAGACGGCCTGATTAAAGTGATGCCGATTCCGTCATCCTGCCCCTTATCCGCCATGTTCCTGCTCAAAACCCCCAGCGTATTACCCGGTTTCAAAACCAGTCTCGGCCTGACCGTATTGTGTCTGTCGCTGCTGGTGGTTTTGCCGTTTGCCATGATGGCGGTGAAGGCGGCGGAAATCGGCGCGGGCGGTTTTTGGCAAACCATTACCGAACCCAACGTTTTGGCGGCGGTTTGGCTGAGTCTGAAAATGTCGTTTTACGCCATGCTGACCAATATCGTGTTCGGCACGCTGACGGCCTGGGTGCTGGTACGCTACGACTTTGCCGGTAAAAGCCTGGTGAACGCGCTGGTGGATTTGCCGTTTGCGCTGCCCACGGCGGTAACGGGCATCGCGCTGGCAACGCTGTATTCGCCGCAGGGCTGGCTGGGGCAGTGGTTTCCGTTCAAGATTGCGTTTACCCCCGTCGGCATCTGGATTGCGCTGGTGGTGGTAAGCCTGCCGTTTATCGTGCGCGCGGTGCAGCCGGTGTTGGAAGAGTTGTCGGCCGAATACGAAGAAGCGGCGGCCACGTTGGGCGCAAACCGTTTGACGGTGTTCCGCCGCGTGCTGCTGCCCGAACTGATGCCCGCGCTGATTACGGGTGCGGGGATGATGTTTGCGCGCGCCACGGGCGAATACGGCTCGGTGATTTTCATCGCGGGCAACATCCCGATGGAATCGGAAATCCTGCCGCTGATTATCACGGGCAAACTGGAGCAGTTTGATGTACAGGGCGCATCGGCGGTAGCGCTGTTTATGCTGATGATTTCCTTTGCCGTGCTGTTTCTGCTGAACGCGGCCCAATGGGCCTTGAGCAAACGGGCGGGTGCAAAAGCGTAGGCAGCAATCGCTGCGGCCGTGTTCCCGCACCGGCAATCTTTCATTCAGGCCGTCTGAAACCCCGTTTTTTTTCAGACGGCCTCACAAAACAACCGAAAAACCCTAGAAACCGACCCGCCATGCAAACCAACCGTCCCAACCCCAACCTGACCGAACCGCTTTGGCTGCGGATTGCGCTGATTACCGTTGCACTGTCGTTTCTGCTGCTGATGCTGGTGGTGCCGCTGGCCGCTGTGTTCTACGAAGCGCTTAAAGACGGCTGGGTACTCTACGTCAAAGCCCTTTCCGACCCCGAAACCCTGTCTGCGGTCAGGCTCACGCTGATTACCGCCGCGGTGGTGGTACCCGTTAACGCCGTACTCGGCATCGCGATGGCGTGGCTGCTCACCCGTTTCGACTTTCGCGGCAAACAGCTGCTCACCACCCTGCTCGATCTGCCGTTTTCCGTGTCGCCCGTTGTGGCCGGGCTGATGTTCGTTTTACTGTTCGGCGCGCACACCGCCCTCGGCGGCTGGCTCGAAGCGCAGGGCATACAGATTATCTTCGCCATTCCCGGCATTATCCTGGCCACGCTGTTCGTTACCTTTCCCTTCGTGGCCCGCGAGCTGATTCCGCTGATGCAGGCGCAGGGCGACAGCGAAGAGCAGGCCGCGCTGATTTTGGGCGCGAGCGGCTGGCAGATGTTTTGGCGCGTTACCCTGCCCAATATCAAATGGGCGCTGCTCTACGGCATCATTCTCACCAACGCGCGCGCTATGGGCGAATTCGGCGCGGTGAGCGTGGTGTCGGGCCACATACGCGGCGAAACCAACACCATCCCGCTCTTGGTGGAAATTTTCTACAACGAATACAACTTCACCGGCGCATTCGCCCTTTCCGGCGTACTCGCCCTGCTCGCACTGGCCACGCTCGCCCTGCAAAGTTTCATCACCAAAATGCAGGAACGCAAACTGGCCGCATCGGAACGGCGGACGGCGTAACACCGCACCACGACAACACCCAGGCCGTCTGAAAACAGCGGCGGCCGCTTTTTCAGACGGCCACACAAAAAAAACCGGACAGGACACACCCATGAGCATCACCATCCAAAACCTCAACAAACATTTCGGCAACTTCCACGCCCTGAAAAACATCAACCTCAACGTGCCCACCGGCAAGCTCACCTCCCTGCTCGGCCCCTCCGGCTGCGGCAAAACCACCCTGCTGCGCATCATCGCCGGTTTGGAAAACGCCGATAACGGCGCCATTCTGTTCGACGGCCAAGACGTTACCCGCAAACACGTGCGCGAACGCAAAGTAGGGTTTATGTTCCAGCACTACGCCCTTTTCCGCCACATGAACGTGTTCGACAACGTTGCCTTCGGCCTCACCGTATTGCCGCGCGGCGAACGCCCCTCGAAAGAGCAAATCCGTGCCAAAGTCGAAGAGCTGCTGCAACTCGTGCAGCTTGCCCATCTGGCCAAAGCCTACCCGCACCAGCTTTCGGGCGGCCAGCGCCAGCGCATCGCACTTGCCCGCGCGCTCGCCGTTTCCCCCAAACTGCTGCTGCTCGACGAACCTTTCGGCGCGCTCGATGCCAAAGTGCGCAAAGAACTGCGCACCTGGCTGCGCGACATCCACCACGAATTGGGCATCACCAGCATACTTGTTACCCACGATCAGGAAGAAGCGCTGGAAGTGTCTGATCAGATCGTGGTGATGAACCACGGCAAAATCGAGCAGATCGGCACCGCCGAAAGCCTTTACCGCAAGCCCGAAAACGCCTTCGTAACCGAATTTTTGGGTGAAACCGACGCCTTTGAAGGCCGCATCGAAAAAGGCGCGTGGCACTACAACGGCTACCGCTGGCCGCTCGATACCGCGCGCAAATGGCAGGAACAAACCGCCATAGGCTACGTGCGCCCCCACGAATGGACGGTGGTTCCCGACGGCACGCCGCCGATGATTCAGGCTGAAATCGAAAAAGTCCATGTCGCCGGCGCGCTCACCCACATCACCGTCAGACACGGCCGCCAAGACATACACCTCACCTTCGCCGCCACCGACGCCGCCCGCCATGCCCTGACCGAAGGCAGCCGCATCGCCGTCGCTCCGAAACAGGTTTACGTGTTCGGCCAAAGCGAACTGGTAGATTATGCGATTTAACAGGACATAAAAAACACTCAGGCCGTCTGAAAAACTGTTTTCAGACGGCCTTTGCCATTACGGCATTTACTTCACATCAATACAGTCGGATTCAAACGGCGGATACCGTACCAAACCCGACAACGGTTTCCCGCTCAAATCTGCCGTTTCTTAAACACCCATGCCGCCAATGCAAACGGCACGGCAATCCACAGCAACTGCGCAGCCAGCAAAACGGGGCGGCCCAGCGAAAGCTGGTCACTCAAACCCGCCATACCCGCATACATCGCAGTATTCTCGTAGCCCGTCAGGTTCAGCAGGCGGTAAATATCGGTGGGATTGAACAGCAACACGGTTTCCAAAACCGGTGCGGTAATCACCTGCTCGGTATCGGCCACCAATATCCCCAGCAGCGTCATGTCGAAAATCACCACGAAAAACAGCCACACCCCGATGGCGATGCCCGCCGCCGTGCCGCGTTCCTTCACTTTCGCACTAATCAGATAACCCATTGCCAAAAATGCCGCTCCCAGCAGCACGCTGGCCGCAATCAGCAGCAGAAACGGCAGCCATGAGCCGAGATCGAAACCGCCGCCTGCCAGTTGCAGCGCGATACCCGCCAACCCGTAGCCCGCCGAAGTCGCCATCGCCAGAATAATCAGATGACCGATGAATTTGCCGATGAGAATCTGCGCACGGGACACTGGATAACTCAACAGCAGCGCCATCGTACCGCGCTCGATTTCGCCGATAACCGCATCATAAGCCAGCAGCATGGCAATCAGCGGTATCAGGAAAATCGACAGGCTCGACAGGCTGACCACGGTTACGGTCAGCGGGTCGGCCTTTACCGAACCGGTGGGAGAACTGCCGAGAAAACCGAGCGAAAGCGCAAGCGCGGCCAGCAAAACGGTGGCCGCCAGTACCCAGCGGTTGCGCAGGCTGTCGCGGACTTCTTTACCGGTGATAATCCAGATGGGGTTCATGGTTTCAATGCTTCCTTTTGATATTTCCTGATATTCCGTTACCGACAGGTTGATGGCCGCCCGGAAAAGTACGGTAAGCCGTCTGAAAACAGCGTAAGTTTTTACCGTTTTTTCAGACGGCCCGTGCAGCGGTTGTTCAGGTTGTACCGCTTTCGGGAGTCCGTACCTGCACACTACACCTTACACATCTTCCCGCTTCAGAAACTCGGCATACATATCGTCGAGCGTGGGGGTGTGGATGTCGATTTGTTCCACGTTGTCCATGCTGCCGAGTTCGCGCAGCAGTTTGGCTTTGTCTTCGACCGCACATCGGGCGGTGCGGTTCAGGCCGTCTGAAACCCAATGCGGAGGCAAATCGACAGGGGTTTTCAGACGCACGGTTACGGTGGCGGGAAGGCCGCTTTGGATTTGGAGT
>NZ_JBHCJY010000123.1:0-5542 GCF_041804105.1 Neisseria sp. | reverse complement strand
GACCGCGAAGGCAACGAAGTGGATCAAGAGTCGTTCAACTCCATCTACATGATGGCCGACTCGGGCGCCCGCGGTTCGGCAGCCCAGATCAAACAGCTTTCCGGTATGCGCGGCCTGATGGCCAAGCCCGACGGCTCGATTATCGAAACGCCGATTACTTCCAACTTCCGCGAAGGCCTGACCGTATTGCAATACTTTATCGCCACCCACGGTGCGCGTAAGGGTTTGGCCGATACCGCCTTGAAAACCGCCAACTCAGGTTACCTGACCCGCCGCCTGGTAGACGTTACCCAAGACTTGGTGGTGGTGGAAGACGACTGCGGCACTTCAGACGGCTTCGTGATGAAAGCCGTAGTGCAGGGCGGCGATGTGATTGAAGCCTTGCGCGACCGTATTCTCGGCCGTGTAACCGCTGCCGACGTGGTGGATTCTTCCGGTGCAACGCTGGTGGAAGCCGGCACGCTGCTGAATGAGCAGTTGGTCGATTTGATTGACCAGTCCGGTGTCGATGAAGTTAAAGTTCGCACCCCGATTACCTGTAAAACCCGTTACGGCCTGTGTGCCCACTGCTACGGCCGCGACTTGGCGCGCGGCAAACTGGTGAATACCGGCGAAGCCGTCGGCGTGATTGCCGCCCAGTCTATCGGCGAACCGGGTACCCAGTTGACCATGCGTACCTTCCACATCGGTGGTGCCGCATCCCGTGCCGCCGCTGCAAGCCAAGTGGAAGCCAAATCCAACGGCACCGCCCGCTTCAGCAGCCAGATGCGTTACGTTGCCAACAACAAAGGCGAGCTGGTCGTGATTGGCCGTTCTTGCGAAGTGGTGATTCACGACGAAATCGGTCGTGAGCGCGAACGCCACAAAGTGCCTTACGGTGCCATTCTGCTGGTGCAGGACGGTGCGGCGGTGAAAGCCGGCCAAACGCTGGCCACTTGGGATCCGCACACCCGCCCGATGATTACCGAGCACGCCGGTTTGGTGAAATTCGAAAACGTGGAAGAGGGCGTAACCGTCGCCAAACAAACCGACGATGTAACCGGTTTGTCCACGCTGGTGGTAATTGACGGCAAACGCCGTTCGGCCTCCACTTCCAAACTGCTGCGCCCGACCGTGAAACTGCTCGACGAAAACGGCGAGGAAGTATGCATTCCCGGCACCAACACCGCCGTTTCGATGGCCTTCCCCGTGGGTGCGGTGATTACCGTGCGCGAAGGTCAGGAAGTGGGCAAGGGCGACGTGCTGGCGCGTATTCCGCAGGCTTCTTCCAAAACCCGCGACATTACCGGCGGTCTGCCGCGTGTGGCCGAGCTGTTCGAAGCACGCGTACCCAAAGATGCAGGCATGCTGGCCGAAGTAACCGGCACGGTATCGTTCGGTAAAGAAACCAAAGGCAAACAGCGTCTGATTATTACCGATGTTGACGGAGTAGCATACGAAACCCTGATTTCCAAAGAGAAACAGATTCTGGTGCACGACGGCCAAGTGGTAAACCGCGGCGAAACCATCGTTGACGGTGCCGTTGACCCGCACGACATTCTGCGTCTGCAAGGCATCGAAGCCCTTGCGCGCTACATCGTGCAGGAAGTGCAGGAAGTGTACCGTCTGCAAGGCGTGAAGATTTCCGACAAGCACATCGAGGTCATCATCCGCCAGATGCTGCGCCGCGTGAACATTGCCGACGCAGGCGAAACCGGTTTCATCACCGGTGAACAGGTGGAACGCAGCGACGTTACCCTGGCCAACGAAAAAGCCACGGCCGACGGCAAAGAGCCTGCGCGCTACGAAAACGTGCTGCTGGGTATCACCAAAGCCTCGCTTTCGACCGACAGCTTCATTTCGGCCGCATCGTTCCAAGAAACCACCCGCGTGCTCACCGAAGCCGCGATTATGGGCAAACAGGACGAACTGCGCGGCTTGAAAGAAAACGTGATCGTCGGCCGTCTGATTCCCGCAGGTACGGGCCTTACTTACCACCGTACCCGCCGTCAGGTTTGGCAGGCACACCACGAAGCCGAAGTAGCCGAACAGGTGCACGAAGCCGAGTAATCAAGCAGCAAATAAAGGCGGTTTGTACTAATGGCCGTCTGAAAACACCAAACGCCGTCTGCACAAGCAGGCGGCGTTTTTTACGACAGCCGTTTTCAGACGGCCTCAGAGACAGGGTGAAAATACGGCGAGCCTTGATTTCCCGTTAAAGCGCACCATCTAGAACCTATCCCGCAATTATGGAGAAACACAAAATGGCCAAACTCATCAAACTGCACCGCTCCCGCAACTACCGCATCATCGCCGGCGTGATGGGTGGCATCGCCGAATACCTTGGCTGGTCGCCCTTCCTTACCCGCCTGCTGTTTGTCATCCTTTCCTGCGCCAGCGTCGCCGTGCCGGGAATACTAGTCTATATCGTATTGTGGATCATGATGCCGAACGCTACGGCGGAATCGTACCGGTAGAAATGCCGGACAACAGGGCCGTCTGAAAAATGGTTGAGACGGCCTCAGTGTAAAACTTGGACATTTTTGTTGGATGGCACCTGCGGCAACCCAACCTACGCTGTTCAAACAAGCCGAACCAGATTCCGAACGCAGAATAATTAAAGACAAAGGCCGTCTGAAAATTTTCAGACGGCCTTTATGACTGGTAGGGTGGGTGTAAACCCACCGTTTTGTTTTGAAATTTTGGAATGGTGGGTTTACACCCACCCTATATATTTCAGACGGCCTTCGAATTACAGCCTGCGGATTTTCGCAAACGGTTTGCAACGCAAAGGCTACCGTCCGACCGGATTAATCGGCAGGGACGAATGCGATACTTTGATGTTCAGATTTTTCCGTTTCAGCAGATGGCGGAACACTTCCACTTTCAATCCCGCATCCGTGCGTTCGTAGTTGGTACCCAAAATCACTTCGTCCAACCTGCCGCAAATATCGCCGTATTCCAAAAAAGCGGTGTTGGTAATATGGCAGTATTGCACTTTGTCCGAGCCGGTTTCTTCGATTTTCAGCAGACGGAACTCTTCTTCATCGCGGAAGGCGTAGTCTTTAAACAGATAGCGGATGTATTCCAAAGCCGCTTTGTTTTCTTGGGATTTTTCTTTGTTTTGAACAGGGGCTTTGAAATATTCGCGTAAATGGTTTAAGGCCGTCTGAAGCCGTTTGGCTCTGACTTTATGCCATTTATGGTTGTCGCTAATTGGTTTCAAACGGACACCGAAGTTTTCATCGGTGCTCATCACATCATATTCATCATGCTGCGTATATTCTTCGCGATAAAAAATATAGGCGATTTGGTACAGCGGCAGGTTTTCAGACGGCATCTGTATTTCTGCCACTTTTTTAATGTTATTGCCATCCAACCCGCTGGGGTTCAATCGTCGGTAAGACGCGGCAATATCGGGTTCCTGTATCCAATCACTATTTTTATTGAACACCAAACAGCAGCCCGATGCTTCGGTGTTGCCGACTTTTCCGTACAGGCGGAACTGGTTCAAATCGTTGACGCGGGCGGAAAAGCAGGCGAAAAAGGCATTGAGGGGGCTGCATTCGGTCAGGTTTTCCAAAGCCGCTTCATGAATCCCCAAAAAATCCGACAGGCTTCGGCCTTCATACGGGTCGTTCATATAGGTGGAACTGTTCATCCGCATCTTGCTGACGGCAATCTTTTCCTGATTTTCCTGCTTCTGGCCGATACCCAATAATTTTTCGCATACCGTCGGACTGGTGTAATGCGCCAACGGTTTGTCAAATTCAATCGGTGAAATGCTTAATACCGCCAAAACGGCAGCAAGGTTTTCTTTCAGACGGCCGTCTAAATGTTCAGGCAGTTGGCCTTGGATATACTGTTGTTTGCTGTTGAAATAGTCTTGGTAATTGTTGGATAGAAAATCGAGTTCTCTAAGGCGGCGTTTAATAGACGGCTCTAATTCGTCTTCAAGAGAAGCTGAATTATTTCTTTCATTCAATAATTTTAATGCCTGGTTCAAATGTTTTCTGCTTTGTTCTATTTTTTCCTTATCGGGCGTATCTTCCTGTTTGGCCTGTTGCAAATAACAATATCCTAACCAATTTTGAGAATAAACTTGCAGTTGAGTGCCATTGTCTTCTCCCAATTTTTTAGCTAATTTCAATGTTTCTTGGAAGTGTTCACGCGCTTGATTAAATAATGTTGCATCTTTTTTGGTTTGAATGGCCTGTTCGAGATAACAGCGTCCTAAACCAGATTGCCCCTCACCTTGTCGCAAAATCCCTTTTTCTCCATGTAATTGTTTGGCTAACTCCAATTGCAGTTGCAAATGCTCACGTGCTTTTTTGAATAAAACGGCATCTCTAGTTTGAATGGCCTGCTGAAAATAATTGTATCCTAACCAAGATAGGGCATAATTTTGCTGCTCAATACCATTTTCCCCATTGAATTTTTTAGTCAACGCCAATCGTTGTTGAAAATGCTCACGTGCTTTTTCGAATAAAGCGATATTTTTAGTTTGAACGGCCTGCTCTAAATAACAGCGTCCCAACCAAAATTGGACATCATTTTGCTGTTGAAGATTATTGGTCTTGTCTGAAATCGAATGCCAAGCCTCATTCAGCTTTTGAATGGCTTCGGTATATTTTTTGGCATTAAACAGCTCTATGCCTTCTTTAATCAAATCATCTGTTGTCATGACTTATCCTTTGTAATTTCGTACCAATCGGCTCTTTCAGCCCCAATCCATTTTGTCTGAAAAAGCGGTTTGCAATTTTAAAACCAAATTTGCATTAGTGAGCGGCTTCCCAATCTTCCCCGTTCCCCACTTCCGCCACCAGCGGTACATCCAACATCCCCCCGTCCACTTTAGCCATAATCTCCGGCAGTTTCCCGCGAACCAAATCCAGTTCCGTTTCAACCACTTCCAACACCAATTCGTCATGCACCTGCATAATCAGTTTGCTTTGCAGGCCGTCTGAAATGAGCCAGTTGCGCACGTTTATCATGGCGCGTTTGATGAGGTCGGACGCGGTGCCCTGCATGGGGGCGTTGATGGCGGCGCGTTCGGCGCCTGCGCGGGCGTTGGCGTTGGCGGCGCGGATGTCGGGCAGGTAGAGGCGGCGGCCGAATAGGGTTTCGACGTAGCCGAGCGCGGCGGCCTGTTCTTTGGTGCGCTGCATGTAGTCGGCCACGCCGGGGTAGCGGGCGAAGTAGCGGTCGATGAAGTTTTTGGCGGAGAGGTTGTCGATGCCCAGCGATTTGGCGAGACCGTATTGCCCCATGCCGTAAATCAGGCCGAAGTTGATGGTTTTGGCGTAGCGGCGCTGTTCGGGGCCGACGTTTTCGGGCGGTACGCCGAACACTTCGGCGGCGGTGCGGCGGTGTACGTCTTCGCCGTTTTTAAAGGCTTCGAGCAGGGTTTTGTCGCCGCTCAAATGCGCCATGATGCGCAGCTCG
This sequence comes from Neisseria sp., assembly GCF_041804105.1. Classification (GTDB taxonomy): domain Bacteria; phylum Pseudomonadota; class Gammaproteobacteria; order Burkholderiales; family Neisseriaceae; genus Neisseria. The sequence continues at coordinate 118 of NZ_JBHCJY010000123.1, read as the reverse complement.
ATTTGGGAATAGTCGGCGGAGACAATCAGGCTGCCCGAAGGGGCGGTGAAGGCGCGGCGCACGCGGCGGCCTTCGGCGGTGCGGATGGGGATGTTTTGCAGGTTGGGGTTGTTGCTGG
>NZ_JBHCJY010000122.1:0-7517 GCF_041804105.1 Neisseria sp. | reverse complement strand
CGTCAACGGCGTGGCCATACTCTATGCCGACAAAATCACCGATTCCATGCGCGCCGCCATCGACGAAACCGAACGCCGCCGCGAAAAACAGATGAAATTCAACCAAGAACACGGCATCGTCCCGCAGCAGATCAACAAAAAAGTGAAAGACATCATCGACGGCGTGTACCACGAAGAAAGCAGCGGCAAAGGCCGTCTGAAAAACAAAGGCAAGGTCAAAGTCGGCGAAATCCATACCGAAGAAGACGCGCTTAAAGAAATCGCCAAGTTGGAGAAACAGATGCAGCAGGCGGCCAAGGATTTGCAGTTTGAAGAAGCGGCGGTGTTGCGGGATAGGATCAGGGGGATTAAGGAAGGGTTGTTGTTTGGGGCGGAGTAGTTCGTTTGCTTAATTTTATTTTTTAAGAGTGTATTAATGAAAAAATATGTTTATTTTGATTACAATATCATAAGCTATTTAAGGGTGAATCAATTCCCTGAATTAACTGAAGCATTTGAACGGTTAGATAAAAAAAGCCATATTTTAGTTTTTAGCCCTGCTCATTTGGAAGATATTGCTGTTACGGAAATGCAAGATAATTATCTTGTCGACATAGCAAGGGAAGAAGTGGAGTTTTTGGGAAAAATTTGTCATCGTAATGCATTAAGACCTACTAAAAGGCATGAACCAGTTGAATTTTATGATGAGTCTCCTTTTGATTGCTATGAAAGAGTATTAAAATATTATGATAGAAATAAATTGGCGGAATTCATTGATAAGCAAGTTTTAGCAGAAGCTAATGCAAATAATGCTCCTGAAACCGATCCGAAAATTATGGCTAATCTTCCAGTCGATACGGTATTAGCTCGATATAAATCGGAAATTATTTCTAATTTAGCAATAGAGGCTAATTTAAGCAAAAATGAAGCTAGGAAAATGCTAAACTGGAACTTTAAACAATTTAGAAGGAATTTTGCTTTATTAGAGGGATATGTAAATCTTGCAGCAAATTGTTTAGAAAAAATTGGATTTAAAAGGGAAAAAGAAGAGAAATATCGTTCAAGATTACATGATGTTTCACATATAATTTATGCTGCTCATGTCAATATTTTTGTTACAGATGATAAAAAATTAAATCCAAAAGCTAAAGCTATTTATTATTCTATAGATGTTCCCACTCAAGTTATGAATAAAAAAGAATTTATTGAATATGCATTAAATCTTAAAAAGAGCAAGCGTAGATTGGGTTAGGCCGCTTTAAGGCCCGTAACCCAACAACCGTTACCGCTTTCGGAAACCTAACCGAACCCCCTGCTATCACGTCGGGTTACGGCGTGCCGCCTAACCCAACCTGCTATTTTGCTGCCGGCGGCTAACTGTACCTACATCAGGAAACGGGTAGGGGGGGGGGTAAACCCACCGCTTCAGAATGCTTTGGCATGATGGGTTCGCCCCCATCCTACAATTTCCCCAATCCTTGTTTTGCAATCAAAAGGCCGTCTGAAAATTTTAGCAAGCGTAGCAAGCGTAGGTTGGGTTAGGCCGCTTTAAGGCCGTAACCCAACAACCGTTACCGCTTCGGGAACCTAACCGAACCTGCCGTTGCGTTGGGTTACGGCGTACCGCCTAACCCAACCTACATGGCTGCCGTTTCGTCGGGTTACGACGTGCCGCCTCACCCAAGAACCCGTAGGTACGGTTAGCCGCCCAAAGCGGCGTAATCGTATGAATATGTTTCAAATCCTGCCTACACCAAACGCTGTCTGAAAACGAGTGTAACGGGTTTCGCTAAAACCGTTTTTCAGACGGCATAACAGTTTTCCGTATTACCGCTGCCTGCGTACGGTTACGCCGCTTTGGGCGGCTAACCGTACCTACATCGGGAAACGGGTAGGGTGGGTGTAAACCCACCGCTTCGGAATGCTTCGGCATGATGGGTTCCACCCATCCTACAATTTCCCCAATCCTTGTTTTGCAATCAAAAGGCCGTCTGAATTTTTTCAGACGGCCTTTTGATTAGACAGGAATGTTTTGACTTTTCTGGCGAAACCCGCCGAAGCAACTGCTTTCAGACGGCCTTTATTTCTTCAACTCCGCCAAAATCTCATCCACCGTGCCTTTGGCATCGCCGAAGCACATCACGCTGTTTTCGTTGAAGAACAGCGGGTTCTGCACACCTGCGTAACCGGTGTTCATCGAGCGCTTGAACACGACTACTTCTTTGGCTTTCCACACTTCCAGCACGGGCATGCCGGCGATGGGCGAGTTGGGGTCGGTTTGCGCGGCGGGGTTGACGGTGTCGTTCGCGCCGATGACCAGCACCACGTCGGTTTCGGGGAAATCATCGTTGATTTCGTCCATTTCCAGCACGATGTCGTAAGGCACTTTGGCTTCGGCGAGCAGAACGTTCATATGGCCGGGCAGTCGTCCGGCGACGGGGTGGATGCCGAAGCGCACTTCCGTGCCGTTTTTGCGCAGAAGTTCGGTGATTTCCGCCACGGGATACTGCGCCTGCGCCACGGCCATGCCGTAGCCGGGGGTGATGATGACGGAGCTTGCGCCTTTGAGCATTTCGGCCACTTCGGCGGGTTTCGCTTCGCGGTATTCGCCCGTTTCCCCGCCGTCGGCTGCGGCGGCCGAGCCGTCGGTACCGAAGCCGCCCGCAATCACGGAAATGAACGAGCGGTTCATGGCTTTACACATGATGTACGACAAAATCGCGCCGCTTGAGCCGACCAACGCGCCTGTTACGATGAGCAGGTCGTTCGACAGCATAAAGCCCGCCGCCGCCGCCGCCCAGCCGGAATACGAGTTGAGCATGGACACCACCACGGGCATGTCCGCGCCGCCGATGGAAGCGACCAAGTGCCAGCCGAAGGCCAGCGCAATCAGGGTCATCAAAATCAGCAGGAACCAGCTGCCGTCAACCGCGACGAACCACAGCATCAGCAGGAACGAGCCGATTAAGGCCGCCGCGTTCAGCTTGTGTTTGGCGGGCAGTTGCAGCGGCGCGCTGCTGATTTTGCCGTTGAGCTTGCCGAAAGCGACGATAGAACCGGTAAACGTTACCGCGCCGATGAAAATGCCGAGAAACACTTCCACCAAGTGAATGGTGTGCATTTCAGACGGCACGTCGCCCGAGGCGATAAAGCTGTTGAAGCCGACCAGCACGGCGGCCAGACCGACGAAGCTGTGCAACAGCGCAATCAGCTCGGGCATTTCGGTCATCTCGACCTTTTTCGCCTTGTAAATGCCGATGCCCGCGCCGAGGGCCATCGCCAAAACGACCCAGAAAAAGCCGTGGGTCTGCTCGCTGAACACCGTGGCGAACAGGGCAACCGCCATGCCCGCGATACCTGCGTAGCAGCCCTGTTTGGCGGTTTCCTGTTTGGAAAGCCCCGCCAGCGAGAAAATGAATAAGATGGCGGCTACGATGTAGGCCGCGGTAACGAGTCCTGAAGACATGATGTTCTCCAATTTAAAATAAAATCATGGATTTAAAGCAGCATCCTGACTGCCTGAAACCGTTTTTCAGACGGCCTTTTCGTATTTTTCAAAAACCAAATGCACACATTCCCGCCGCACCAAATCTCCGCTTTTGCTGACCGCCCAATCACGGCTGCGTGTTTCCGCAAGGCAGCGGAAAGGGATTTTTTCCGCCAACCGCCTGATGTCGGCCGCGTCATAAAGCGTGAAACCGTGTTCGGCAAACGGCAGCCGTTTCATAAAGTCTTTTTCGCAGAAACTCAAACAAAACCGCCTGCCCGTTTGCAGCACGCGGCAGGTTTCGGCCAACATTTCCAGAGCGTCTTCCCAAAAATAAACCGTGTTGACCGAGACGGCTTTGTGGAACGCACCGTTTTCAAAAGGCAGCAGCCTGCCGTCGTAGAGCCGGTATTCGGCTTTGTTTGCCGCAATAAACGGCGCGTTGAATGCCTGTGCCTGCTGCTGCATCAGGGGTGAAATTTCCAACCCCGTGTAATGCACGTTTTCAGCCAGCGACAAAACATAGCCGAGTAAACCGCCGTCGCCGCAGCCCGTTTCCAGTATGCGGTCTTGGCCTTCTATGCCGACGGCGGCAAATGCGCCGGCTATCTGCGGCAGATTGCGCAGGTTCATCACTTGGCCGAACGATACTCCTGCTTCGTCATGCGGACAGCGCAATTGGGCGGCAATCTGTTCGGAAGACAGTTCCATTGCATTTTCCTTTTTGCGATACAGAGTTACAGCGAATAACCGTATTCAGGCCGTCTGAAAAACCGTGCCGTAGGCGCGTTCCACTTTGCAGACGCGGATTGCATAATCGGCATACCACAACGCTTTGCCCGTTTCTTGGGCAATCCGGTGTTCGGCGTGCCGTTTCCATGCGGCGATGGATGCTTCGTCCGACCAGTAGGAAACGGTGATGCCGAAGCCTTCCGCGCGCACGCTTTCCGCGCCGAGAAAACCTGCCTGCTGCTGCGCCAGTTCGACCATGCGTTCGGCGGTTTTGCCGTAGCCGTTGTCGCCGTCGGTGCGCCGCGATGTGAAGACAACGGCGTAATACGGCGGTTCGGGGGTTTTGGCAAAGTTCATCGGTAGTCCTTTTTCGTGGTTTCAGACGGCCTTGAAGTTTGGTGCGGGGGTAAAGCTGTTACCGTGCAAGGCTTTTGTTTTTCAGACGGCCTTTGCGTTTTACAGGCCGTCTAAAAACGGCTTTACCCTTTGCGGAACATATTCAACATACGGCGGGTAACATAAAAACCGCCGAAGATATTCACGCTGGCAATCAGCACGGCGATAAACGCCAGCAGCGACACGAAGCCGTTGCCCTGGCCGATTTGCAGCAGCGCGCCGACGACGATGATGCCGGAAATCGCGTTGGTAACCGACATCAGCGGCGTGTGCAGCGAGTGCGATACGTTCCATACGACGTAATAGCCGATCACGCACGAGAGCACGAACACGATAAAGTGGTTCAGGAATGCCGCCGGAGCGACCGCGCCGATCCACAAAATCAGTACCGCGCCGATAACGGCGGGCGCGAGTTTTTTCCACGCGGGAACAGGTTTCGGCTCAGGCTTGGCTGCGGGCGCGGCTTTTTCAGACGGCGTTTGCTGCGGCTGGGCGGAAACCTGAATGGCAGGCGGCGGGAACGTGATTTCGCCCTCGCGGGTAACGGTCATGTTGCGGATAATCACATCTTCGAAATCCAGCGCGATTTCGCCGTCTTTGTTCGGGCTTAACAGCTTGGTTAAATTGACCAGATTGGTGGCATAAAGCTGGGAAGACTGCCCCGCCAAACGGTTGGCCATATCGGTGTAGCCGATGATTTTCACGCCGTTGTCAGTGATGAACAATTCGCCCGGTTTGGTCAATTCGCAGTTGCCGCCTGTGGCCGCGGCCAAATCCACAATCACGCTGCCAGCCTTCATGCTGTCGACCATTTCTTTGGTAATCAGCTTCGGCGCGGGTTTGCCCGGAATGGCGGCGGTGGTGATGATGATGTCCACCTCTTTGGCCTGCTCGGCAAACAGCTTCATTTCGGCGGCGATGAATTCTTCGCTCATCACTTTGGCGTAGCCGTCGCCGCTGCCGCCCGCTTCCTGCGGGAAATCGAGTTTTAAGAACTGGCCGCCCATCGATTCGATCTGCTCGGCCACTTCCAAACGGGTGTCAAACGCTTTCACCACCGCGCCCAGCGAGTTCGCCGTGCCGATGGCGGCCAAACCGGCCACGCCCGCGCCGATGACCAAAACCTGCGCCGGCGGCACTTTGCCCGCGGCGGTAATCTGGCCGGTGAAGAAACGGCCAAATGCGTTCGCCGCCTCAATCACGGCGCGGTAGCCGCTGATGTTGGCCATCGAAGACAGCGCGTCGAGCGACTGCGCACGCGAAATACGCGGCACCATATCCATCGCCAGCACGTTCACTTTTTTATCGCTAAGCTGTTGCACCAATTCGGGATTTTGCGCAGGCCAGATAAAGCTTACCAAAGTCTGCCCCGCTTTCAGACGGCCTGTTTCCTCCGCCGTCGGCGCGTTTACCTTATAAATCAGCGGACAATCCCACACTTCGGCCGCATCTGCCACCGCCGCGTCCGCCGCTTCATAGGCCGAATCCACCAGCCCCGCAGCCGTACCCGCGCCACGTTCCACCGCCACTTCGAAACCGAGCTTTTTCAGCAGCCCGACCGTAGCAGGGGTACAGGCCACACGGGTTTCGCCCGACAGGGATTCTTTCGGAATACCGATTTTCATCTTGTCATGCCTTTCTTGTTTCAAACCGAATAAATAAATGCAACGGGCTGATGTTTTTCAGACGGCATCATTCCCGCCCTCGTGGGAACGACGGTCGGCGCAACCGACGCATGAACCACATCATCCGAACACAGCCGTGTAATAAATTAACGGTTTCCTTTATAGACCTTTTTACACAGCCTGACAACCCGCGAATACTTTCATAAAGATAGTTGCACGGTTGGCCGTTTCCGCCGCCTTCAGGCCGTCTGAAAACGCCGCCGTGCTAAAATCGCGGTCTTCATAACCACAACCGTAAAAAGGAATCCGCCATGAGAATGCTCCACACCATGCTGCGCGTCGGCAATCTTGAAAAATCGCTCGAGTTTTACCAAAACGTTCTCGGCATGAAACTGCTGCGCCGCCACGAATATCCCGAAGGCCGATTCACACTCGCTTTTGTCGGCTACGGCGAAGAAACCGACCACACCGTTATCGAACTCACCCACAACTGGGACACCGAAAGCTACGATTTGGGGACGGGCTTCGGCCACGTCGCCATCGAAGTCGACGATGCTTACGCCGCCTGCGAACGGGTAAAACAGAAAGGCGGCAAAGTGGTGCGCGAAGCCGGCCCGATGAAACACGGCACCACTGTGATTGCATTTGTGGAAGACCCCGACGGCTACAAAATCGAGTTCATCCAAAAAGGCAGCGGCAACGATTCGGTGCAGTATCGATAAAATCAATCGGGTAAAAAGCCAAAGGCCGTCTGAAAACTTTTCAGACGGCCTTTGGTTTGGGCGCATCATCCGCGCGGGGATATATCCGACAGGTATGGTGCCGGTATGGCTGTCCGCCTGACGCGGCGCAACTGTACGTTACGGTATGGGTTTCCATATGCAGCCGCTTCATGTGCGATGCATCTGTTGCCGTGGGCCGACCGTATCCGACGGTTTTCAGACGGCCTGCGTTTTCATTTGCCCTTACGGAAACTGTTCCCGCAAGGCTTCGGTCAGAAAATTGCGCAAACGGCGGACGGCGGGGGCGATTTCGCCTGCAAGCAGCCCGGATTCGCCAATGCCGTTGTCGCGCAGCAAATCGGCCGCCGCGCCGTGCAGCCAAACCGCGGCGCAAACCGCTTCGAAGACATCGAAACCCTGTGCCAGAAAGCTGCCCGCAATGCCGCTCAGAACATCGCCGCTGCCTGCCGTAGCCAAACCCGCATTGCCGCTGCCGTTGGCAAAGCAGCCGCCCTCCGGACTGCACACCAGCGAAGCATGACCTTTTAAAACCCTAACGGCACGGTATTTCCGGGT
>NZ_JBHCJY010000121.1:0-22713 GCF_041804105.1 Neisseria sp. | reverse complement strand
TTGTTGCGAGCGAACGTAGGGCATACCGGATTTTCCGCCGATGGTCGGCATACGAAGGCCGTCTGAAATATTTTCAGACGGCCTTCGTTTTGGACGCTGTGCGAACCATCCGCCGGTGCATACGGCAAAGCGGTTGTGCTGTGGCCGTTATCGTTGCGCTGTTGTCAGACAGCCGACAGCCATAGCCGCACACGGGTCAAACGGCGGTTTAATCGTCGTCGTCCAGAATCAGCGGGGCGTAGCGCAGAACCGTGTCGCGTAGGGGGATGAGTTTGCCGTGGAAAAAGTGCGAAGCGGCAGGCAGGACGATGGTGGGCAGGTCGAGCGGTGCCGCCCATTCGAGCGCGTTTTTCAGGGGGACGACTTCGTCGTCGGCTCCGTGTATCAGCAGGGTGGATGCGGCATCGGGCAGGGGCGGTTCGGCGCGCTCGGTGTACATTTTGACGGCGGGGCCGATGAGCAGCAGCATATCGGGCTTGCGTTGGGCGGCGGCAAACAGGGAAACGTAGCCGCCGAAGGAAAAGCCCGCCAAAACGAGTTTGGGCGCTTCGGGATGTTGGGCGCAGGCGTAGTCGATGACGGCGGTGCAGTCGTCGGTTTCGCCGCGTCCGTAGTCGTGTACGCCCGGGCTGTTGCCGACGCCGCGCAAGTTGGGCAGGTAGCAGTGAAAGCCGAGGATGTTGAGCGCTTTGGCGGCGGTTTGGATGACTTTGTTGGTGTTGGTACCGCCTTGCAGCGGGTTGGGGTGGTTGATGACGGCCACGCCTTTGGCGTTGCCCCTGACGGGAAGATAGATGGTTTCGAGCGGCCCGCACAGGCCGGGAATCTGGATGGTGTCGGGTGTCTGCATGATGCTCTCCTGTTGCGGCCGTCTGAACCGGTCTGAATCGGGGCGGTAAAAAAACCGCTTTTCAGACGGCCGTCGGTTTCGGACACGGTGGTGTCGGCTAGGGATAGGGTTAAAGTACCACAAGATGGCTGTGCGCGTCATGCGGGGTGCGGGGGAGATGGCCGTCTGAAGGGGCTTTTAATGCAGTTTTTACCATTTCAAACCGTTTTTTGCGTCCACTTGCACGATTTCGCCTGTATCAAGATTGGCGGCGGAAAGCTGCCCGCCCCAAAGTGCGCCCGTGTCGAGCGAGAGTACGTTGCGGCGGCGGACGATGCCCAACGCCGACCAATGGCCGAATACGATGGTGCGGTCGAGATTGCGGCGTTCGGGCGCGTCGAACCAAGGCATCAGTTCGGGCGGTATTTCTTCGAGCGTGGATTTGAAACCGTAGTCGAGGCCGCCGTCGGCGGTGAGCGCGCGCATTCTCGTGAACACGTTGGTGATCATGCGCAGGCGGTCGTAACCTTGCAGCCCGTCGTGCCAGCAAACGGGTTTGTTGCCGTACATATTGGCGAAATACTGCCCGACGCGGCTGCTTTGCAGTTCGGCTTCGACTTCTCGGGCAAGGGCTTCGGCTTGGGGGATGTTCCATTGCGGCAGCAGGCCGGCGTGGACGAGCACATGGTTTCCGCCGCCGATCATCAGCGGTTGCGCGCGCAGCCAATCGAGCAGTTTTCCGGCTTCGGGATGGTTGAGAATCGGGGCGATAGTATCGCTGCGTTTGATTTTGCCGTGTCCGTAGGCAACGGCCAAAAGGTGCAGGTCGTGGTTGCCGAGTACGGTTTGCACGCTGCTTGGGTGTTTGAACGCGAATTCGAGTGCTTCGAGCGATTTGGGGCCGCGGTTGACGATGTCGCCGGTGAGCCAGAGTGTGTCGCGGCCGTGGTTGAAGCCGATTTTGGCCAGCAGGGTTTCGAGTTCGTCGTAACAGCCTTGGATGTCGCCGATTGCGTAATGTGCCATGGTGTTCCTGAAAGGGGTTGTGCGGGGCAGGGGAGGCCGTCTGAAAAAAAACGCTGTGCCGTGATTGCGGTGCGAAGAAAGGATGCGGCGGATGTTTGGCCGCGTCCGGCTGTTTTAAGATGTCTGCATACACAGGTATGGCGGCGGTTGTGCCGCGGCAGTACAGCATGGCTGACGGCCGTTTTCAGACGGCCTGTTTTACCGAACCGGCCAACAGACACCGCACGTAATCACAACGGGCGGAGGTCTGCCGTTTTTATGGTGCGCCGACAGGATTAAGTACCGTCTGAATGCTTTAAAAACGGCGGTTACAGCAGTTTGCCGACCACATCCGCCAGCGCTTCGCGCCAATCGCAGGGCGGCAGGTAGAGTTCGTTTTGCAGTTTGCCGCAGTCCATCACGCTGTATGCGGGACGGGATGCGGGCAAGGGGTAGTCGGCAGTGGTAACGGCTTGGGTGCGGGGGGCTTGGAAACTGCCGCTGCGCTGTGAGGCCGTCTGAAAAACGGCTTCGGCGAAACCGTGCCAGCTGACGGCTTCCTTGCCGCAGTAGTGGTAGATGCCGCGCAGGGTTTCTTCGCGCTTGAGGGCGGCGATGATGACTTGGGCAAGGTCGCCTGCGTAGGTGGGGCAGCCGGTTTGGTCGGCAACGACGGAGATTTCGCTGCGTTCGGCGGCCAGTTTCAGCATGGTTTTGACAAAATTACTGCCGTATTCGCTGAATACCCACGCGGTGCGGATAATCAGGCTGTCGGGATTGGCGGCGAGCGCGAGCAGTTCGCCCGCGAGTTTGGATTTGCCGTACACGTTTTGCGGATTGGGCAGGTCGTGTTCGAGATAGGGGGTGTCGGCATTGCCTTCGAACACATAATCGGTGGAAATGTGGATGAAGCGTGCCTGCGCGTTGCGGGCGGCTTCGGCCAGATTGTGTACGGCGGTGCCGTTGACGGCAAAAGCGGCGGCGGAATCCGTTTCGGCCTTGTCGACGGCGGTAAAGGCGGCAGCGTTGACGACGGCGTCGGGTTGGAAACTGCCGACCATGTTGTTGACGGCGGCTGCGTCGGTGATGTCGAGTGTGGCGGAGTCGGCGGCGATGATCTGCCAGTCGTCGGGCAGGCGGTCGCGCAGGCAGCTGCCGAGCTGGCCTTTGGAGCCGGTAAGCAGGATTCTCATTTGAACAGTTCCTCTAAGGTTTTGCCTTGGCTGTCTTTGGGCGACAGGAGCGGGTTGCCGAGCGGCCATTCGATGCCGACGGCGGGGTCGTTCCAAATCAGGCAGCCTTCGGCCTGGGGGTTGTAGAAATCGGTGCATTTGTATTCGAAATCGGCGACGTCGCTCAAAACGGCGAAACCGTGGGCGAGGCCCGGCGGTATCCAGAGCTGGGTTTTGTTTTCTTCGCCGAGGACGACGCCCGCCCATTTGCCGAACGTGGGCGAATCGGGGCGGATGTCCACGGCAACGTCGAACACTTCGCCGCGCACGCAGCGCACGAGTTTGCCCTGCGGATTGGCCGTCTGAAAATGCAGGCCGCGCAGCACGCCTTTCTGCGAGCGGGAATGGTTGTCCTGCACGAAATCGAGTTCGATGCCGAGCATTTCTTCGTAGCGGTCTTTTTTGAAGGTTTCGAGAAAAAAGCCGCGTTCGTCGCCGAACACTCTGGGTTGGATGATTTTAACGTCGGGAATGGCGGTATCGATAATCTGCATGATGTGTTCCGTTTCGGTCGGCGGGGTGGCTTTCAGACGGCCTTCGCGTTGTGAAGGCCGTCTGAACGGGGACGTGGTGTGTCCGGCGTTTCCGCAGCGGTTGTCGCAAAGAATGGCCATGCGGAAAGAAAAGCCGTTTGGCATACGGGCGGCGGTGCGGATTTCCGTTTGCGCGGACACGGCACGGGCGGGTTTCGGCGGGCAGGGCTACCCGCTACGCGCCGTTCAAAAGCCGTTGCAGGTATTGCCCGTAACCCGTTTTCGCCAGCGGGCGGATGCTTTCGGCCAGTTTGTCGGCGGACAGCCAGCCTTTTTTGAAGGCGATTTCTTCCAGACAGGCGATTTTCAGGCCCTGCCGTTTTTCGATGGTGTGGACGAAATGCGAGGCTTCGAGCAGGCTGTCGTGCGTGCCCGTGTCCAGCCATGCGAAACCGCGTCCCAAAACTTCCACGTTCAGACGGCCCTGTTCGAGATAGGTGCGGTTGACATCGGTGATTTCGAGTTCGCCGCGCGCCGAGGGGCGGATGTTTCTGGCGATTTCCAGCACGTCGTTATCGTAGAAATACAGGCCGGTAACGGCGTAATTGGATTTGGGTTCGGCGGGTTTTTCTTCGATGGACACGGCCTTGAAGTCTTGGTCGAACTCCACCACGCCGAAACGCGCGGGGTCGGACACCTGATAGCCGAACACCGTTGCACCGCTTTCGCGCGAAGCAACGGCGGCCAGTTTGTTGCTGAAGTGTTCGCCGAAATAGATGTTGTCGCCCAAAATCAGGCATACGCTGTCGCGGCCGACGAATGTTTCGCCGATGATGAAAGCCTGCGCCAAACCGTCGGGGCTGGGCTGTACCGCATAATCGATGTTGATGCCGAAATTGCTGCCGTCGCCGAGCAGCCGCCGGAAGCCGCCGATGTCGTCGGGGGTGGAAATCACCAAAACGTCGCGGATGCCCGACAGCATCAGCACCGAGAGCGGGTAGTAAATCATCGGTTTGTCGTACACGGGCAGAAGCTGCTTCGATACGCCGTGCGTGATGGGGTAGAGCCGTGAGCCGGAGCCGCCGGCCAGGATGATGCCTTTCATGGTTTTCTTTTCTGTATCGGGGGTTTTCTGCAATGTTGTTTTCAGACGGCCCGACGGGAACGGGCAGGCCGTCTGAAAGCATTGTAAACCTTGATACGGATTTCGTCATCGGCAGATGCGGCAGGGCCGTCTGAAACCGTGTTCAGACGGCCCTGTACTGTGGGCGCACAATCGGTGGAACGGCTGTTTCACGCCCGCACAGGTGCGGCTTCAGTACACGTCGCGCTGGTAGCGTTTCTCTTCACGCAGGTCGTTGAGAAATTCTTCCGCATCGTCGCGGCTCATGCCGCCTTGTGCGGAGATGATATCCAAGAGCGCGGTTTCGACGTCGCGTGCCATGCGGGTTGCGTCGCCGCAAACATAAATGTGTGCGCCTTCCTTCAGCCATGCCCACACGTCGGCAGCGGCGGCGGCGAGCTTGTGCTGCACATACACTTTTTCCGTGCCCTGTCTGCTCCATGCCAAATCGGCGCGGGTCAGCAGGCCGTCTTTGCGGAACTGCTGCCATTCGGCCTGATACAGGAAGTCGTCGGTAAAGCGTTGGTTGCCGAAGACGAGCCAGTTTTTCCCTTCGTCGCCGTTGGCCGCGCGCTGCTGCATAAAGGCGCGGAAGGGGGCGATGCCCGTGCCCGCGCCGATCATGATGACGGGCGTACCGCCGTCGGCGGGCAGGCGGAAATGGGGATTGGGTTCGACGAACACGCGCACTTCTCCGCCTTCTTCGAGCCGTTCGCCCAAGAAGCCCGAAGCCGCGCCGGTGTAGCCGTTGCCGTGGTGGATGAAGCGCACCATGCCGACGGTCAGGTGCACTTCGTCGCCGACTTCGTCCTGCGCCGAGGCAATGGAATACAGGCGCGGGGTTTGGGCGCGGAACAGGTCGGCCAGTGTTTGCGCGTCCAAAGCAAAGGGGTAGGCGGCCATCACGCCCACGGGCGGATTTTCGGCGATAAAGGCTTCCAGCGCGGCGGCATCGGCGGCGGTTGCCTGCAAGTCCGCGTTGCCCGAAAGAGCGGCATACTGCTGCACAAAGGCAGGTGTGTTCTGCGTAATATCAAGATGTTGCGTTAAGGCCGTCTGAATGTCGGCAGCCGTGCCGTCGGCAAGGTTGACTGTTTCGCTGCCGTTCAGGCGGTTTAGCGACAGGATTTCCTGCACCAAGTCGGGCGCGTTTTGCGGCCATACGCCCAATGCGTCGCCCGCCTGATAGCGGATGCCCGAACCGGCAAGGTCGATTTCGATGTGCTCCACGTCTTTTTCCGCATCGCGCGACGTGATTTTCTGGCGCACCGACAACGAAGCGGCATAGGGTTTTTCCTTGCCGTAAACCTGTTCCGGCACGTTTTCAGACGGCATCAAGTCTGCGGCGGCAGGAACGGCGGACTGCTGCGCGCACAATTCGATGACTTTCGGCACCACAGCGTTGACCCACGCATCGGCGGCCGTCTGAAACTCCAAATCACACACGCCCGCATCGGCCAACCGTTTGCCGCCCAATTCGGCGAATTTCGCGTCGAAATCCTTACCGGCCTGACAGAATTTCGGATACGACGAATCGCCCAAACCCAATACGGCAAACGTCAGGCCGTCGAGTTTGGGGGCTTTTTTGCCGTTGAGCAGTTTGTAGAGCGGCAGGGCTTCTTCGGGCGGTTCGCCTTCGCCTTGGGTGGACGTAACCAGCAGCAGGATGTCTTCGTCGGGCAGGGTTTTGCTTTTGAAATCGGCTGCCGACACCAAGCGCGCGTCAACACCGCCCGTTGTCAGTTTGGCGTGTAAATCCTGCGCCACGCGGCGGGCGTTGCCTGTTTGCGAAGCGGACAAGACGGTGACACGGCGTGCGGGCACGGCGGCAGCGGGCAGGGCGGTTTGCGGGATTTGTCCGCCTTGGCTCTTCGCCCAGCAGTAACCCGACAGCCACGCAAGTTGGACGGGGGACAGCGATGCAAGCTGCGCCGACAGCTCGGGCGGCAGCGGATTGGCTTGGTTCATGGGATTCGTTCCTCGGATTATTCTTGTTCGGAAAGCCTTCGACGCAGGCGTCTGCAAAATACCGCCACTGTAAACAGGTCGTCTGAAAAAAGGAAAGAATGCTTGGTTTTAATGTAAGCTGTTTTTGTTATAACCGGAAATTTTCAGACGGCCTTCACGGTATTTTGCGTGTATCATTCCCGTTGGAACACAGCTGTCCGGTATGGAAAGCACGGCCGCAAAGGATGCTGCCGAGCCGTACCGCGGGAAAACCGCATCTGCCGCCCATACCAGTACATTCGGCAAAATCCACAGAACGAAAGGACGCAAACCATGAACATCGTGCCCGTAAAGGCTTTTTCCGACAACTATATTTGGATGATCGAAGCGGACGGGGCCGCCGTCTGCATCGATCCGGGCGAAGCCGCGCCCGTGCTCGCGTTTCTTGAAGCAGGCCGTCTGAAACTCGACCAAATCTGGATTACTCACCACCACGACGACCACACCGGCGGCATCGCCGCGCTCAAACAGGCCTTCCCCGAATGCCGCGTGTACGGCAACACCGACATCGCTTCGGCAGACGAAACCGTCGGCGAAGGCAGCAGCGTCCGTTTCAACGGCAGCACCGCTTCCGTGTGGCACACCCCGGGCCACACCGACGGCCATTTAAGCTATCTGCTGCAAACCCCCGGCGGCCTGCACGTTTTCTGCGGCGACACCCTGTTCAGCGGCGGCTGCGGCCGCGTGTTTACCGGCACCGCCGCCCAGCTTTACGGCAGCCTGATGCGCTTCGGCGGCCTGCCCGACGATACGCTTTTTTATCCCGCGCACGAATACACCGCTTCCAACCTGCGTTTCGCTGCCTTTATCGAACCCGACAACGCCGATATTCAGACGGCCTTGTCCCAAGCAGCCGA
Source organism: Neisseria sp. (assembly GCF_041804105.1). Classification (GTDB taxonomy): domain Bacteria; phylum Pseudomonadota; class Gammaproteobacteria; order Burkholderiales; family Neisseriaceae; genus Neisseria. Next base: position 15,187 of record NZ_JBHCJY010000121.1, on the reverse strand, counting down.
AACGCCCACGCTGCCCGTTACGCTGGCACACGAAAAACGCATCAACCCCTTCCTGCGCTGCGGACTCAAACAGGTTGCCGAACGCGCGGCGGAATATGCGGGGCAGGATTTGTCCGGCGGCGAAGCGGTATTTACCGCATTGCGCGAATGGAAAAACGGGTTTCAAATCTATTGACGAGAAGTAAATGCCGTAACAGCAAAGGCCGTCTGAAAAACGTTTTCAGACGGCCTTTGCTGCGGATAAATCAGCCGGGATGAATGTCGAGCGCAACCATAAAGACAAAAGCGGCAAACAGTACCAAAATTGCCAATATATAGCGGATTTAATTAATTTTCGATACAAGGCGCAGCAAGCCGCAGACAGTACAGGTAGTACGGCAAGGCGCAGCAACGCTGTAGCGAAAGTTAAGTTAATCCGCTATAAACACAATCCGCCTAAGATATTTAATACAGGCAGGAATTTTTGCAAAAAAGTCATACGCTGCCAACGAAAGGAAATATCAGAAAACCTTATTCCGAATATTACCCCAAGATTATGTTCGGATATTGTTTGGCCGCACACCGGCAAGACGGGGTTCTCCGGACTTTCGTCATTTCCGAACAGGCGGGAATCCGGCCTTAAAACCATCAAGTATTCTATTTCGATAGCTTACGAAAAAACGACTGGATTCCCGCCGGCGCGGGAATGGCGATAATCGGATGTTTCAGACGGCCTGAACGACTTGCAAAGGTCTCAGTCCTATGGTCTGATTAAACTGAAGCTGTTGTATTGTGAAGCAAATACCGTAATGGCAAAGGCCGTCTGAAAAACATTTTCAGACGGCCTTTGCCTTACCGTTACGCGCTGTTCAAAACGGCGGCACGTCCGCCCCCGCTTCCCGCAGCAGTGCCGCAGTTTCAAACACGGGCAGCCCCATTACACCCGTGAAGCTGCCCGCCAGCCGTTCGACAAACAGCCCGCCCAAGCCTTGAATGCCGTATGCCCCCGCTTTGTCGAGCGGTTCGCCGCTGCGGATATAGGCTTCGATTTCTGCTTCGGTCAGGGTTTTGAATGCCACGTCGCTCTGCTGCAAAACTTCATGCGTTTTCCCCTGCCAAAACACGCAGACGGCGGTGTACACCTGATGGGTTGTCCCGGACAGCGCACGCAGCATCGCAGCGGCATCGGCGGCGGATTCGGGTTTGCCGAGAATGCGGCTGCCGAGCGCGACGGTGGTGTCGGCGGTCATGACGGGAAATTCGGGTGCGCCGCGTCCGGACAGGCCCCACAGCCGCACGGCTTCCGCGTTTTTCTCCCGTGCCATGCGGCAGACGTAGGCTTCGGCCGGTTCGTTTTCAGACGGCGTTTCGTCGATTTCCGACGGCAGGCGGATAACGGTGTAGCCTAGATTTTCCAGAATTTCACGGCGGCGCGGGCTGCCGGAAGCGAGGTAAAGGGCGGACATTCGGAGATTCCTGTCAAAACTGCAAATCGATATTCGGGAAATCAATATTTGTTTTAATAAAAAATGTACGCTTTTTATTTTAAATATAGGCTGTATTTGAATATCGGGTTAACGGCGTACGTACCGGTAAGACGGGTTTTTCCTGTTTCCGTCATTCCCGCGCAGGCGGAAATCCATGTTTGGAATCCGGGTTTTTTTTGAACTACTGCTTGTGAATATCTATAGCGGATTAACTTAACTTTCGCTACAGCGTTGCTGCGCCTTGCCATACTACTTGTACTGTCTGCGGCTTGCAGCCTTGTATCGAAAATTAATTAAATCCGCTATAAATATGGACTCTTGCCGCACGGAAATGATGAAAAACCAAGCATTAACGCAATATCCAAGCAGCCTTGGTTTTATTATAAAGTGATGGAAATCAAGCATGAAACTCAGGCCGTCTGAAAAAGGTTTTCAGACGGCCTGAGTGCATCAATTCTGTTGCGCCAGTACGCCACGCCAGTATTCCGCCTGCAAACGCACCTGTTCGGGCGCGGTACCGCCCAAGTGGTTGCGGGCATTCAGGCTGCCTTCGGGTGTGAGTATCTGATAAACGTCTTCAGCAATCAGGTCGGAAAAGCCTTGCAGCATTTCTAAAGGCAGGTCGCTCAAATCCACGCCTTTTTCATCGGCGTGGCGCACGGCTTGGGCGACGACTTCGTGCGAGTCGCGGAACGGCATGCCTTTTTTCACCAGATAGTCGGCCAAGTCGGTGGCGGTGGCGAAGCCCTGCATCACGGCGGCGCGCATGTTTTCGGGCTTCACAGTTACGCCGCGCATCATGTCGGCGTAGATGCGCAGGGTGTCGATGAGCGTGTCCACGGTATCGAACAGCGGTTCTTTGTCTTCCTGATTGTCTTTGTTATACGCCAAGGGCTGCGATTTCATCAGCATAATCAGGCCGGTGAGATGGCCGATTACCCGGCCGGATTTGCCGCGCACCAGCTCGGGCACATCGGGGTTTTTCTTCTGCGGCATGATGGAGGAGCCGGTGCAGAAACGATCGGCGATGTCGATAAAGCCGAAGCGCGGGCTCATCCACAAAATCAGCTCTTCGGAAAGGCGGCTCAAATGCACCATAATCAGGCTGGCCGCAGCGGTGAATTCGATGGCGAAATCGCGATCGGACACGGCATCGAGCGAGTTGCGGCAGATGTCTTCAAAATCCAACAGTTTTGCCGTGGTTTCGCGCTGAATCGGATAAGTCGTACCGGCCAGCGCCGCCGCGCCCAAAGGCATACGGTTGACGCGCTTGCGGCAGTCGGCCATGCGCTCCCAGTCGCGGCCGAGCATTTCCACATAGGCCAGCATATGGTGGCCGAAGCTGACGGGTTGGGCAACTTGCAGATGGGTAAAACCGGGCATCACGGTTTCGGCGTTCTGTTCGGCCAAATCGATTAAGGCCGTCTGAAAATCGCGGATAAGGGCTTGAATGATGCTGATTTGGTCGCGCAGCCACAGGCGGATGTCGGTGGCGACTTGGTCGTTGCGACTGCGGCCGGTGTGCAGGCGTTTGCCGGCATCGCCGATTTTGTCGGTGAGGCGGCGTTCGATGTTCATGTGAACGTCTTCCAAATCCAATGACCATGTAATTGTTCCGCTATTTATTTCTGCTATAATCTCGGCCATTCCCTGCCGGATGGCGGCCAAATCGCCTGCGCTTAAAACGCCTGCTTCGCAGAGCATCTGCGCGTGTGCCAATGAGCCTTGGATGTCCCATTCGGCCAGGCGTTTGTCGAAATCAATCGAGCCGGTGTATTTTTTGACCAGCTCAGTTACGGGTTCGTTGAAACGGCCGGACCAGGTTTTTTGCTTGTTCATCGTTCGGTTCTTTCGTTATTCGGATGATTAAAATAAAAATAAAAGGTTGCAGATTATGTCATTACACAAGACGGCATCTTGGTTTGCGGTACCCGATTTGAGGAATTCCGCCAGCGTTGTCCGGCTGATACTTTCCACCGCCGTTACCCTTCTGGTGCTGCCGCTGGTCAGCGGTTCGCCCATGGGATACGAAGAAGAGCTGTTTCACCATGTGCGCTGGATTCTGCCCGTTTTGCTGGCGATTTTCGTGAAAGCCTATTTCATCAACGGCTTTTTTCCGTCGCTTTACCACGGCAAATACACCGCCCTGGTTGCGCATGCGTCGAATGTTACCATTTTTGTGCTGATTGATTACGTTATTTTGAAAGACCAAGGCAACTTCTGGCGGCATTTTTGGCTGATGAACCTGTTTTCGCTCGGGGTGATGTATATCGAAGCAGCCCGCCGCTACAGTCTTGCACCGTCGCTTTCCGAAGCCCGCCTCTCCGCGCTGACCGCCCGCATCCGCCCGCATTTTCTGTTTAACAGCCTCAACGCCGCCATCAGCCTGATCCGCCTGCGCCCCTATGATGCCGAAACCCTGCTCGAAAACTTGGCCAACCTGTTCCGCGCCCAACTGCGAGACGGCAGCCAAAACAGTACGCTGGGGCAGGAAATCGAATGGGCGCAGGAATACATCGCCATCGAGCAAATCCGCATGGGACACACCCGCGTGCAGGTAATGTGGCAGCATCAGGCACCCGACGATGCGGAAACGCCGCATCTGCTGCTGCAACCGCTGCTGGAAAACGCCGTATTCCACGGCATCGAATCCACCCACCGCCCGGGTGTGATTTCCGTGCTGACCAAACGCCACAAGTCGTCCATCTACATCCGCATCGAAAATCCGTTCGTCCCGCCCGACAGCAGCGAAAATGCCAAGCCGCACAAAGGCAACTCCATGGCGTTACGCAATCTGAACGAACGCCTTGCGCTGATGTACGACAACGACGCTAAAATCCAAAGCCGCCAAATCGACGGCATTTTCCGTGTCGACATCAAACTGCCTTACCGCAAGAAAACGTCGGATTTGCAGACGCTGTTCGGTTGAGTGCTATGGCGGACAAACCGCAGCAGCGGTACGGCGGTTTTGCTGCGGCGGCATCGTCTGGGCAGGTTTGAATCTGTCTATGGTCTTTAGGCCGTCTGAAATAACGGGCGGTTTGGGTGTTTGCCGTTAATCTTGAGAAGGCGGGCGGCGGGCATCCAAAGTTCGTTCACAAGAGCATGAATACGTAAGCCGTCTGAAATCGCCAAACCGGATTACGGCTCGTTCGGAAATGACGGTTGTAAAAGTTCCCTTGTAAATCAATATGCCGTACAAACGCAGTTATCGGCGATAACTTACAGGCCGTCTGACAGAAAGGCCGTCTGAAAAAATTGTTCAGACGGCCTTAAGTTTTTGAACAGCATCAGGCAGAAACCATGACCCGCAAACACCGCACAAAATCCGGCAGACAGAAACAGGCGTATCAAAACGACATCCTGTTTATGCGCGCGTATCTGATTACGCTCGGCTTGCTGTTTGTCTGCCTGGCCGGTCTGCTCGTGTGGCTATTCATGACGGCAACAGGCCGGACGGATATTTCTGCCGTTTATATGACATGGGCAGTATTTCTGGTGTTCCTGCTGCTCGGGGCGGCATTGTGCGGTGTCGGGCTGTTCGGCAGCAACAAGGCGGTCGACTGGTGGGCGGATACGCTGGGCGGCACCGATATTGAAATCTTGGCCGTTGTGGTTCTTGCCGTTCCCGTTTACCTGCTGCTCAAGCGGTTTGAAAACAGAAAGCTGCGGAAATAACCGAAGGCCGTCTGAAAAACTGTTTTCAGACGGCCTCTGCTATAATCCTGCCCGTCCGAAATCCTTAACAGGCCATCCATGTATATCCCGTCCACCCGCCGTCTGAATACCGTGCGCGACTTTCTGCGTTATGCCGTCAGCCGTTTCAACGAAGCCGGACTTACTTTCGGTCACGGCAGCGACAATGCCCACGACGAAGCCGCCTACCTGATTCTGCATACGCTCAACCTGCCGCTCGATATGCTTGAGCCGTATCTCGACGCGTGCCTGCTGCCGCACGAGCGCAAAAACCTGCTGAACCTCATCCGCCGCCGTGCAGACGAACGGATTCCCGCCGCCTACCTGACCAATCAGGCGTGGCAGGGCGATTTCGACTTTTACGTCGACGAACGCGTGATTGTGCCGCGTTCCTTTATTTACGAGCTGCTCGGCGAGCCGCTGTTGCCGTGGATAGAGCACGAAGAACTTGTGCACCGCGCCTTGGATTTGTGCACCGGCAGCGGTTGTTTGGCCGTTCAGATGGCGCACCATTATCCCGCCGCCGAAATCGATGCCGTCGATTTAAGCCTTGATGCTCTTGAAGTGGCCGCCGTCAATGTAGAAGATTACGGTTTGGAAGAGCGCATCAACCTGATTCACACCGATCTGTTCGAAGGTTTGGAAGGTACTTACGACCTGATTGTGTCCAATCCGCCCTATGTTGATGCCGACTCGGTGGCCGCCTTGCCCGACGAATATCTGCACGAACCCGAGCTGGCCTTGGGCAGCGGCGAAGACGGCCTCGACGCCACCCGAGAAATCCTGTTGCAAGCCGCCAAATTCCTGAATCCGAAAGGCGTGCTGCTGGTTGAAATCGGCCATAACCGCGATGTGCTGGAAGCCGCCTATCCCGAACTGCCGTTTACCTGGCTGCAAACCAGCGGCGGCGACGGTTTCGTCTTCCTGCTGACGCGGGAAGAATTATTGGGGCAGCGGTAAAATTTTAGGCAGCTACGGTTAACACCCTACGGTACGTAACCGTACGGAATGCTGTTGACCGGCACAGGCCGTCTGAAAAACAGCTCTGTCCCGACAAAATTGCGTATGATTACGGTGTGCGGTCTGACCGTACTGCGGTGTCTTCCGTCATTCCCGCGCAGGCGGGAATCCATATTCGATAGTCGCAATTGCTTGTTTAAATAAAAGATATTGGATTTCAAACATGTACTCCCGCCTGTGGGAATAGCGGTTGTCTGCGGTACGCACATCAATCAACACGATGTAAATACAGCTAGCTAACTAAGGCTAAGGCCGTCTGAAAACATTTTTCAGACGGCCTTTTCCCGAATTTGTTTGCGAATCCGTTTCCAGTCAAAAAGCGGTGATGCGGCAAACAAGCCATATCCGAGAACGATACGCCGATGGCCGGCGCACAGGCACGGCGTACGGCCCGGCCGGATCAAGCGGCGGAATCGTACACAAGCGTTAAAAGGCCGTCTGAAAACCTGTTTTCAGACGGCCTTGTCGTTTGCACGGCATCAGTCGGGTTTGTGTTCGATATAGTCCTGATGTTTGGCGGTGTCGGTGCGGGTAACCGTGTATTCGCCTTCGATAACGTCGCCTTTGTCCGCATCGGGGCGCGAGAAGGGCGGGCGGCGGTTTTGGAAGACGGTTTCCGCATGAATGTCGGCGACGGGGCGGCCTTTGAACGGCAGCAGCAACAGCAGCGCAACGATGGTGGAAACAAATCCCGGGCTCAACAGCAGCAGCGCGGCGACGGCATAGCGTATCGGCCAAAGAAGCTGGTAAAGCGATACTTTGTTGCCGCTGCGCATGGTGGCACCCGCCACCAATACGCCGGAAAGGCCGGTATTGCGCAGCATGACGATGCCGCCGACGAAGCTGGCCAGCATCAGGAAAAAGGTCAGGCCGCCGCCGAGCCAGTCGGCCACCCATACGATGGACATGATTTCTAAAAACAGCAGTACCAAAAAGCCGATACCGAAAAATTGCATGGTTTTGATTCCTTTGGGATTTGCGAAGACTGCGAAAGCGCAGGCAGAGTCTAACATAGTGTCGGACGGCGTGCTTTCAAGAGTGGGGAGGTTCGGCCGGGCAAACGGCGGCAGGCCGTCTGAAAAACGTTTAGGGATGCGGGGCAGGGGAAGGGCAGGCGCGGTTTTCGGCCGCATTTATCGGCATTCATTCATAAAGAATACGTTTGTCGCTTTTTTAAACCGTTCGGGTAAAAAAAAGTAAAGCATCCGCCGACAGGCCGTCTGAAAGTGGGGCGCGCAGCCGAGTTTTGCTATCCTTACGCCCATGAAAAATACACACCACCCAAAACAGCTCAAAAATACCGTTTTCTGCACCGCATTGGCCGTGCTTTTGGCCGCCTGTGCCGGCACGCCGACCGGCGGCCCCGTGCCCGAAGGCCATTACCGCGTCCAGCATGGCGATACGCTTTACCGCATCGCCAAACGCTACGGGCGCAGCGTTTCGGAACTGGCGGAATGGAACCGCCTGTCCAACTCGGCCCGAATCGAAGCCGGGCAGGTTTTGCGGGTGCGCCCCAAAGGTGCGTCGGGCAGAACCGGCGGCGTAACAACGCCGGGCAGTCCCGGAGCGGCCAATAACGAAGCGCGCGCCGTACAGCCCGTCAACCGCGTCGCCCTGCAATGGCCGGTGGACAACGCTGCCCAAAACATCATCCAACCCTATAACGGCAGCACCAACAAAGGTATCGACATCGCGGGTGCGCAAGGCCAGCCGGTTAAAGCCGCCGCTGCAGGCAAGGTGATTTACGCGGGCGAAGGCGTGCGCGGTTACGGCAAACTGGTGCTGGTCAGCCACAACCGTTCCACCATCACCGCCTACGCGCACAACGACATCATCGCCGTGCAGGAAAACCAAAGCGTTGCCGCCGGCCAAACCATCGCCACCATGGGCATGAGCGAAACCGACCGCGTGAAACTGCATTTCGAAGTGCGCATCAACGGCAAGGCGGTTGACCCGATGCCGTATTTGGGCAACTGATTGTTTCGGATTGCGTTTGAATGATGCGTTGCCGATGCCGATACTGCTATTTCGTCTGAACGGGAGTGGCGGTTGTGAACGGTTGTCCCGCACGATTCAATACGTTCCAACCCAAATACATGTTCAACCCACATAACCGAATATTTTGAACACACGGCCGCATTGCCGCATTCTGTTTTGTACGGAATGCGGCGATGCGGCATTTTTATCTGTATGCCGTCAGCACAATGCCCAAACACGGCCAATAGTGAAAACGCTGCATGCCGTATGGCCGTCTGAAACCTGATTATCCTTATATAACTTAGGGTTTTTCTGCATGCCCATACCTTATCTCCCGAACTTGCCCCTTGTGCTATGATGCCGTCTGAAAAAACACCCATAAGGACACTCCCATGCTTGCAGTAATCGGCGGCAGCGGCCTTGCCCGTTTGCCCGAACTTTCCATTACCGACCGCCGTATCGTTCGCACGCCCTACGGTTTGCCCAGCAGCCCGCTGCTTTACGGCAGGCTCGGCAGCATCGACATTGTTTTTCTCGCCCGCCACGGCTTCAACCATACGGTTGCGCCGCACGAAATCAATTACCGCGCCAATATCCGCGCATTGGCTGATGCGGGTGCGGAGCAGATTATCGCCGTGTCGTCGGTTACTGCCGTCGGCGGCTGTTTCGAAGCCGGTGCGCTGGTGATGCCGCACGACTTGATTGACTACACCCACAGCAGGGCGGCCACGTTTTTCGAGGGCGAGGAACAGGCGGTGGTGCACACCGACTTTACCCGCCCGTATTCCGATAATTTGCGCCAGACGCTGGCCGGATACGCCGTTTCGCAGAATACACAAATCTGTTCCGAAGCCGTATACGGCTGCATTCAGGGGCCGCGCCTGCCTACGGCTGCGGAAATGCGCCGTTACCGCAACGACGGCGTGGACGTTGTCGGCATGACCGGCATGCCCGAAGCCGTGCTCGCCCGCGAACTCGGTTTGGAATATGCGCATCTGTGCGGCGTAACCGCGTCCGACTGTTTCAGTTCGGGCCGTTCCGCTTCCTGCGATACGGATGCCGACCTTGCCGTTACCAAAATCCGCGCATTGCTGGCGGGTTTGTAAGTTTTTTCAGACGGCCTCTGTACGAGCCTGTGGCGCACAGGCCGTCTGAAAAAGTGTGTTTGTGTTGCCGTGGTTGGTTATCGGGCGGGAAAAGGTTAAAATACGTTTCTTTTTTGCTGTTCAACAAACGGGGTGGTTTCGTCCATGGAATTTCTGATTATCCTTCTGCTGCTCGGCGTTATCGGCGGTGTGTTGTGGCTGCGCAGCCGCGACGAAGAGATGTGGACGCGCGAAATGCAGCGCATCAACCAGCCGCGCACGCAGCTCGAGTTGCTGGTGGAGGAAGACGTGCGCACGGAAACCACATCCGATACGCAATCCGAAGAAGCACGCGAAAAAACCTTAACCGAAAAAGTGTACGACGACATTTCCGCCCGCGTGGGCTGGCTGGTCAGACAGTTTACCGAAAAGCCGGAACTGGAAGAAAACGCGCGCGATGCCGCCTATGTGGATGCGTCGTCGCCCTACAAGCGCAAAACGGAGTCGGAACAGGCGGCTTCGATTTACGATTTGCAGACGGCCCCTGAGGACGACGGGTGGGCGGAAGTCCCTGAAGGCGGCAGTTTGCAGATGTTCGGTGCGGAAGCAAAACCTGCGGCAAAACCGCGCATCCGCGCACGGGTGGCGCGTGCCGTGCCTGAAATCGTGCCGTTCGAGGAGATGGAAGAACCGGAATACCGTTCCGCCAAAGTGGTGGATGCTTCGCTGCCGGTGATTACGCTGGAAGAAGCCACCCGTGCGCTGCACGAATCCCAACTCGAAGCATGGGCGGCCGCAGCCGAACGGCAGGCGGCCAAAGCCGAAGAATCAGAAACTGCGCCGAGGCCGAAACCCGATGCGTCGCTGCCGACCATCGAGGCCGACGATCCGGCATTGCGCCGTACGCGCAACCGGCTGCTGGAAAACGTGCAGCATGCGGTGCAGAACGTGCCGCAGCCGCCCAAAAAGGAAGAACCCGAATACAAGCCGTCTGAATCGGCGGTGCGCGAAGAAATCGGTTTTGAAGACATTCATGCCAACCTTTTGGGTAGACGCACGGTGCGCCGCAAAAAAGCGGAAGCGCAAGTGCCGCCGCCCGAGCCGAAAGTCCTGCGCCGTGAAGAAGTGTTTTCCAATCTGTTCCAATCCGATGCACCTGCGGTGCGCCGTCCGTTCCACCGTATCGACGCGGCCATGCAGGACAGCGTGATTCCCGAAGCCGCTCGGGTGGAACAGGGTGCGGCCAAAGTGAAGCCGAAACCCGTTGTCCAAGCGGCGAAACCGCCTGCGCCGTTTGCCCATGCCGCGCCGGCTCATACCGCAGCGTTTGAAACGGCCGGTTCGTCCGCCGTCGAAGCCGTGTTCATCGCGCATCCTGCCGCGCCCACGGCCACGGTGGTCGAACCGCCGCAGATGCCGCCGGTGCAGGCGCGCCCGATCGACATTCCCGAGCCGCCCGTGTTCCGAGGCGGTTTGGAACCCGTTTCCGGTGCGGAAGCCTATGTGGACGGCAACCGCCATTGGTCGATTGCCGACCGCCTGACCCAAAAATCGGCGGATGCGGAACAGGAAAGCAGGCCGTCTGAAAACCCGCAAAGCCTTGTTCAGACGGCATCAAACATCCAATCCGCCCGACAAACGGAAACCAAGGCCGGAGAAGTTCATGCGGAGAAACCCGCCGGTGTGTCTGCTCCCGCAACGCGTCTGCCCGAATTTTTGGATGATGCCCATCTGCCCACCACCGCGCTGCTGCTGCCGCCCGAATTCAATCCCGCAGCACAGCAGACGGACGAAGCCCTGCTGGAAAACAGCATCACCATCGAAGAAAAACTGGCCGAATTCAGGGTGAAGGTCAAGGTGATGGATGCCTATGCGGGGCCTGTGATTACCCGCTACGAAATCGAACCCGATGTCGGCGTGCGCGGCAATGCGGTGCTGAATCTGGAAAAAGACTTGGCACGTTCGCTCGGCGTAGCTTCCATCCGAGTGGTTGAAACCATTCCGGGCAAAACCTGCATGGGTTTGGAACTGCCCAACCCGCGCCGCCAGATGATACGCCTGAGCGAAATCTTCAATGCGCCCGCGTTCCGCGAATCCAAGTCCAAACTCACGCTCGCGCTCGGCCACGACATTACCGGCCAGCCTGTTGTTACCGATTTGGCCAAAGCCCCGCACCTGCTGGTGGCGGGTACGACGGGTTCGGGTAAGTCCGTAGGCGTGAACGCGATGATTCTGTCGATGCTGTTCAAGGCCACGCCCGACGACGTGCGCATGATTATGATCGATCCGAAAATGCTCGAGCTTTCCATTTACGAAGGCATTCCGCACCTGCTCGCGCCCGTGGTTACCGACATGAAACTGGCCGCCAATGCGCTGAATTGGTGTGTGAACGAAATGGAAAAACGCTACCGCCTGATGAGCCATTTGGGTGTGCGCAATCTGGAAGGCTACAACCAGAAAATCAAAGAAGCCGTGGCTCATGGCAGTAAAATCCCCAATCCGTTCAGCCTGTCGCCCGACGATCCCGAGCCTTTGGAAAAACTGCCGTTTATCGTGGTGGTGGTGGACGAGTTCGCCGATCTGATGATGACCGCAGGCAAGAAAATCGAGGAACTGATTGCCCGCCTTGCGCAAAAAGCCCGTGCCGCAGGCATCCACCTAATTCTCGCCACCCAGCGGCCGAGCGTGGACGTGATTACCGGTCTGATTAAGGCCAACATTCCGACGCGCATTGCCTTCCAAGTGTCGAGCAAAATCGACAGCCGTACCATTCTCGATCAGATGGGCGCGGAAAATCTGCTGGGACAGGGCGATATGCTGTTCCTGCCGCCCGGTTCGGGCTATCCGCAGCGCGTACACGGCGCGTTTGCATCGGATGGCGAAGTACACCGCGTGGTCGAATACCTGAAGCAGTTCGGCGCGCCCGACTACATCGATGACATCCTTGCCGGAGCTGGTGGCGACGATGCCGCGGGCTACGGTTCGGGCAACGGCGGCGAAGTGGACGAAATGTACGATGAGGCCGTTGCCGCCGTTATCAGCACGGGCAAAGCCAGCATTTCCAACCTGCAACGCCATTTGCGCATCGGTTACAACCGTGCCGCCACCCTGATTGATCAAATGGAGGCCGACGGCATCGTTTCCGCACCCGAAACCAACGGCAAACGCATGGTACTGGCGCGCGGCGGCAGCCATTTGGATTGATGAAGCCAGCCATATTCAGGCCGTCTGAAAAACCGTTTTCAGACGGCCTGAATTGCGCTCCGTATGGGCGGGCTGAAGTTTCCGGATTGCCGTTGCTTGGTGTTTGGCATACGCAGCCGCCCAACGCCGTTTATACAGGCCGTTTGCTGACCGTTGCGGCTATTTGGCTGAAAGACGGGCTTTAAGGCCGTCTGAATTGCTTCGCGCCATATATTTTGAAGGCTGTATTCGGACGATACGGTTATGACGCTGAGAACGTCATTCCCGCGCAGTCGGGAATCCGGACGTTTAAATTCCAGTTACCTTTGAAACTCTGGGTTCCTATCGTGTGAGACTGGAGTCCGCTTGCGCTGGAATGACCGAAGTCGGAGACATCCGTCTTGCCTGTGCTCCATCAAGATCATATCCATACACAGCCATTATTTTTTATCCTGATGACACCGTTTTATACCGTTTCCACGCCCGAGGCCGTCTGAAAATGTCTTTATCCCGTAGTCTTTCCCGCCGTTCGTTCCTGCTGTTTGCCGCTGCGCTGTCATTGTCCGCATGCAGTCGCGAGAGCGGCAAACCGTTCAAATTGACGAAAAACACCAAAATACTGGCCTTGGGCGATTCGCTGACCATGGGGCAGGGCGCGCCGAAAGGGCAGGATTATCCGTCCGTATTGGCGGAGCTGACGGGTTGTACGGTGATCAACAGCGGCATCGGCGGCAACCAGACAAGCGATGTCCTGCTGCGGCTGCCAGAGGCGTTGGCACACAAGCCTGATGCGGTGCTGCTGTGTTTGGGCGTGAACAATTTCCTGCACCAAGTACCCGAAGAGCAAACCGTGGCCCAAATGGGCGAAATCATCGGCAGGATTCGCGAATCGGGTGCGGCGGTGCTGCTGCTGGCCGCGCCGTATATGCAGTTCGACCGTTTGGACGAGCCGATGTCGGATGCACCGATTTACAGGCCGTTGGCGGAGCGGTTCGGATTGCCGTTGCTGGAACACGCGCTTTCCGAAGTCCTGAGCGACAAAAAACTGAAAGCCGACGGTATCCATGCCAATGCGGCGGGTTATCGGCGGTTTGCGGAAAAAGTGGCGGCTTTTTTACAGGCGTTGTGAATGCGAAAGCCGTATCCGAGGCCGTCTGAAAATCCGCTACACGCCGCTACAAACCTGTATTTTCTGCCGCCGTTCTGTATTAGAATGGCGTTTTTTACAGCCTGCGGAAAGGCCGTCTGAAACTTTTTCAGACGGCATCAAGCCGACAAACTTAGAGGAAAAACCCATGAACCTGAATACGCTGTTCAACCCCAACGAATTCGCCCCCCGCCACATCAGTTTTGCCGACGAAGCCGCGCTGCTGGCGGCTTTGGGCGAGAAAAGCATGGCGGATTTTGTGGACAACACCGTGCCGGAGAGCATCCGTATGCCGTCCGAACTCGACCTGCCCGACGCGCTTACCGAGGCGGATGCGCTGGCGAAGCTCAAGGGCATGGCGGCGAAAAACCGGGTGAACAAGAGCTATATCGGGCTGGGCTATTATCCGACCCGCCTGCCGAACGTGATTTTGCGCAACGTGCTGGAAAATCCGGGTTGGTACACGGCCTACACGCCGTATCAGGCGGAGATTGCGCAGGGGCGGTTGCAGGCTTTGCTGAACTTCCAGCAGGTGTGCATCGATTTGACGGGCTTCGAGGTGGCGGGTGCGTCGCTGCTGGACGAGGCGACCGCGGCGGCGGAAGCGATGGCGATGGCCAAGCGCGTGGGCAAGTCGAAGTCGAACCGCTTTTTTGTGGACGAGCGCGTGTATCCGCAAACGCTGGACGTGATGAAAACCCGTGCCAAATATTTCGGTTTCGAGCTGGTGGTGGGCAGTTTTCAGACGGCCTCCGAGGGCGAGTATTTCGGCGCGCTGTTCCAATATGTGGGCAAAGACGGCGACGTGGCGGATTTAGCCGACGCGATAGGCCGTCTGAAAGAGCAGGGCGCGATTGTGGCGGTGGCGGCCGACGTGATGAGTTTGGTTTTGCTGAAACCGCCTGCCGAATTGGGCGCGGACATTGCGCTGGGCAACACGCAGCGGTTCGGCGTGCCGATGGGTTTCGGCGGGCCGCACGCGGCGTATTTCGCGTTTAAGGACGAGTTCAAACGCTCCGCGCCCGGCCGCATCATCGGCGTATCGAAAGACGCTTCGGGCAAGCCCGCGCTGCGCATGGCGTTGTCCACGCGCGAGCAGCACATCCGCCGCGAGAAGGCGACGTCGAACATCTGCACCGCGCAGGCTTTGCTGGCGAATTTGGCCGGCATGTACGCGGTTTACCACGGCCCCGAAGGGGTGAAACGCATCGCCGAACGCATTCACGCGCTGGCCTGTGCGTTTGCCGCCGCGCTGGTTTCAGACGGCCTGAACGTGGTGCACAAAGTGTTTTTCGACACCGTGGCCGTGGATTTCGGCAGCGCGGACAAGGCGGACGCGGTGTACCGCCGCGCGCTGGACGCGGGCTACAACCTGCGCCGCGTGAGCGAAACCGTATTGGCCGCGGCGTTCAGCGAAGAGAGCACGCCCGCCGAAACGGCCGAACTGATTGCCCTGTTCGGCGGCAAGGCCGAGATGCCGTCTGAAACGGCCACATGCCTGTCTGAAAACCTGCGTCGCAGCGGCAAAATCCTGCAACACCCCGTGTTCAACCGCTACCACACCGAACACGAAATGCTGCGCTACCTGAAAAAGCTGGAAGAGCGCGATTTGG
>NZ_JBHCJY010000120.1:0-8352 GCF_041804105.1 Neisseria sp. | reverse complement strand
GCTTCCACCTTATAGCCCCGATCTGAATCAGATAGAGAAAAAGTGGGCTTGGATTAAAGGTGTTAGGAATCGGCTGCGAATTACGGATGTGGATTGGCTGTTTCAGGTGTGTATCGATAAATAAGTTTATTTGCTATAACAACGGTCAGCTGGGTACTGGGACGGAAGATTACTTTGCCGGCCGGTTCGGGAGTTTGGGATGTCTGCATAATATTTTGAATTTAAAGGAAGATAAAAATGGAACCTATTTTAGCATGTGTCGGGCTGCGGCAGTTGCCAGGCCGTCTGAAAAAACAAATTGGACAATATGTATAGAAAATATACTTGTGTTTATACATTTTTTTGATTGACTACAGAAATTTGTTGTCTAATTGTCCAATATGCGTATAATGGCAGGCAAGCCACCCACCCGAATCATCTGAAATTGGACAAATACAGACCATGCAATTGGACATTGACCGTTTAATCGCCTATTTCGGCGGCGTAAATGCGCTGGCCGAAGCCCTGAAGCAGCACAATCCCGACCATGCCGCATCGACCGCCGCCATCTATAAATGGCGCGTCCGCGGTTCGCTGCCGCTTTCGCAACTGCAAAACCTGACTGCTTTGGCCGAAGCGCAGGGCAGGCCGCTGGATTTGAATGCCTTTATAAACCAAGAAACCGCTCTGGAGAAGCAAAACATGGACACAAACAACCGCGTGATTATTTTCGACACCACCTTGCGCGACGGCGAACAATCGCCCGGTGCCGCCATGACCAAAGAGGAAAAAGTCCGCATCGCCCGCCAGCTTGAAAAAATGGGCGTGGACGTGATTGAAGCGGGTTTTGCCGCAGCCAGTCCGGGAGATTGGGAAGCCGTGCACGAAATCGCCAAAACGCTGACCAAAGCGACGGTCTGCTCTTTAAGCCGCGCCGTCGAACGCGACATCCGCCGTGCGGGCGAAGCCGTTGCTCCTGCGCCGAAAAAACGCATCCACACCTTCATCGCCACCAGTCCTATTCATATGGAACACAAGCTGAAAATGAAGCCGAAGCAGGTTATCGAAGCAGCGGTCAAGGCGGTGAAAATCGCCAAGGAATATACGGATGATGTAGAGTTTTCCTGCGAAGATGCATTGCGTTCCGAAATCGATTTTCTGGCGGAAATCTGCGGTGCGGTGATTGAGGCGGGTGCCACCACCATCAATATTCCCGATACCGTCGGTTATTCGGTTCCGCACCACACCGAAGCGTTTTTCCGAGAACTGATTGCCAAAACGCCCAACGGCGGCAAAGTGATCTGGTCGGCACACTGCCACAACGATTTGGGTTTGGCGGTGGCCAATTCGCTGGCGGCTTTGAAAGGCGGTGCGCGCCAAGTCGAGTGTACGGTGAACGGCTTGGGCGAACGTGCGGGCAATGCGTCGATTGAGGAAATCGTGATGGCGCTGAACGTGCGCCGCGACGTATTCGGCTTGGAAACCGGCATCGACACCACCCAAATCGTGCCCGCATCGAAACTGGTATCCACCATCACGGGCTATCCCGTGCAGCCGAACAAAGCCATTGTCGGCGCCAACGCCTTTGCCCACGAATCGGGCATTCACCAAGACGGCGTATTGAAACACCGCGAAACCTACGAAATCATGTCCGCCGAATCTGTGGGCTGGACGGCCAACCGCCTGACTTTGGGCAAACTTTCCGGCCGCAATGCCTTCAAAACCAAGCTGGCCGATTTGGGCATCGAGTTGGACAGTGAAGAAGCATTGAATGCTGCGTTCGCCCGCTTCAAAGAGCTGGCCGACAAAAAACGCGAAATCTTTGACGAAGACCTGCACGCGCTCGTATCCGACGAAATCGGCAGCATGACGCAGGAGCATTTCAAATTCGTGTCGCAGAAAATCACCACCGAAACGGGCGAAGAACCGCGTGCCGAAGTAGTGTTTACGGTAAAAGGCATGGAACAGCGCGCTTCGGCAACAGGTTCCGGCCCCGTTGATGCGATTTTTAAAGCGATTGAGAGCGTGGCTGCCAGCGGAGCAACCTTGCAGCTGTATTCCGTCAACGCCGTTACCGAGGGTACGGAAAGCCAGGGCGAAACCGCCGTCCGGTTGTCGCGCAGCGGCAGGGTCGTCAACGGGCAGGGCGCGGATACCGATGTTTTGGTGGCCACCGCCAAAGCCTATCTGTCGGCGCTCAACAAACTCGAATCCGGCGTGGAAAAAGTTAAGGCACAGGGCGGAACGGTTTAAGGCCGCAGCTTGGTTTGGATAAGTAAAGGCCGTCTGAAAAATTTTCAGACGGCCTTTAAGATATTTTTGCAAAGGTCTCGGCCTTTGTTTATTAAAACGACTGCACCGATAAGGGAAAGACAAAACGTTCAGGCCGTCTGACACATTTGTCTGAATCCATCCTGCTCTCCCGCAGAAGGGGGAACAGGTTGCCGAAACATCAGATTCTTGTTTGGACACTGCTTGAATAACGGCACGGCTTGATTCCATCCATTTCCGCCGTCCCGCCATATAACCAAACCTGATTTGCAAACAAGCAATCAGTATTTTGCATTTTCAGACGGCCTGTGTAATATCCGCAGCATCCCAAATATACCGATAAGGAATCATCATGACGACCGTCCGCTCATTCGTATTTACCGGCCTTGCCGCAGCCGCGCTGGCCGCCTGTTCGCCGCAGTCGGAACAAAAGTCTGCCAACGGTTCGGCAGACGCATCCGGGAAAGATGTGAAACTGATGAACGTTTCCTATGATGTGGCCCGCGATTTTTATAAAGAATACAACCCGTTGTTTGTCAAAGAATACAAAGCGAAAAACGGCGGAGCGGAAATCGACATCCAGCAGTCCCACGGCGGTTCGAGCAAGCAGGCGCTGGCGGTGTCCAACGGTTTGCAGGCCGACGTGGTTACGATGAACCAGACTTCCGACATCCAGCTTCTCGAGAAAAAAGGGCTGGTAAAAGCAGGTTGGACAAGCCGTCTGCCCGACAACGCCGTGCCGTTTACCAGCACCACCGTATTTCTCGTGCGCAAAGGCAATCCGAAGCAGGTCAAAGACTGGGCGGATTTGGCCAAAGACGGCGTACAACTTGTGATTGCCAACCCGAAAACGTCGGGTAACGGCCGTTATGCCTTTCTCGGCGCTTACGGCTACGGTATGAAGGCTAACGGCGGCGATGAGGCGAAAGCAGCCGAATTTACCGCAAAAATGCTGAAAAACGCGCCGGTGTTGGAAAACGGCGGCCGTGCCGCCACCACCACGTTTGCACAACGCAATATCGGTGACGTGCTGATTACTTTTGAAAACGAAGCCAATCATGTGAGCCGCAAACTTGCGCCGGGGCAGTTTGAAATCGTTTATCCGAGTTACACGATTCTGTCGGAAAACCCCGTAGCTGTGGTGGACAGCGTGGCCGGCAAAAAAGGGACGCAGGCAGCCGCTGCCGAATATTTGAAATACCTGTGGAGCGAACCGGCGCAGGAACTCGCCGCCAAGTTCTACCTGCGCCCGCAAAACAAGACCGTAGCGGAAAAACACAAAGCCGATTTTCCCGCGATGGAAACGTTCAGACCTGAAGACGTGTTCGGCAACTGGGACGCGATTGCCAAGAAATTCTTTGCCGACGGTGCTTTGTTCGACAAATTGGCCACGGGCAGTAAAACCGCGAAATAAGGTTTGATGCCCTTGCGCCGGCATTGGGTGGCTTGGTGCGGCTTGCGTCCTAAGGCAGGTTTTTCAGACGGCCTGCCGCATGCAGAGGCCGTCTGAAAAACCTGTTGACACATTTGTTCCGCACGGTATAATGCACGCCATTCCCTGATAGCTCAGTCGGTAGAGCGACGGACTGTTAATCCGCAGGTCCCTGGTTCGAGCCCAGGTCGGGGAGCCAAACATCATGCTCCGAACTTCAGGTTCGGGGCATTTTTACATTCGGGCCGTCTGAAAAACGTTAAAACGTTTGGCAGGAATCACGAATCGGTTCGGAATCCGGTTTGCCGTGATTTCCATGCCGACGGAATCCGTATCTGTTTTAACATACATGGCTGGGGCAGCAATTACCTGTTTCCGACCTGAGCTGCTTCGGCAGGATGACGATACGGAATTTTTCAGACGGCCTTATCCGAAAGAGACCATCATGACCGCAATGAATTGGCCGCAGCTTCTTTCCACCCGCCGCTTCCGTGCCAAAGAAGGCGATATTGTCGCCACCGTAACCCCTTCGACTCAGGAAGGGGCGGATGCGTTGCGCACGGATTTCCACATCGACTACGACCGCGTGGTGTTTTCCAGCGCGTTCCGGCGGCTCGGGCGCAAAACGCAGGTGCATCCGTTTGCGGAACACGACCATACGCACAACCGCCTGACCCACAGCGTAGAAGTGGCGAGCGTGGGACGGAGTTTGGGCAACCGTGTCGGCATGATGATGCAGGCAGGCGGACTGCTGCCGCAGGGCAACACGCCGAGCGACATCGGTGCGGTGGTACAGGTGGCTTGTCTGGCACATGATTTGGGCAATCCGCCGTTCGGCCACACCGGCGAAGACGCATTGCGCGACTGGTTCCGCAACCCCGCCCATGCGCGCTATCTCGAAACTTTGGGCGAAGCCGAGTGCAACGACGTACAGACCTACGAAGGCAACGCCCACAGCCTGCGCATTCTGGCCAGCTTGGAAATGTACCGCAACAAAGGCGGTATGCGTCTGACCGCTGCCACCATCGGCACGCTGCTGAAATATCCGTGGACAACGCTCGACGAACGCGGCCGCAAAAAATTCAACATCTACCAAACCGAGCTGCCGTTTATGCGCCGCGTGGCCGATGAATTGGGGCTGATAGAGCAGGGCAGCGACAGATGGGCGCGGCATCCCCTGTCCTATCTGATGGAAGCCGCCGACGATATCTGCTATGCCCTGCTTGATTTGGAAGACGCGGTAGAAATCGGCTTGCTCGGCGATGCCGAAGTGGAAAGCATTTTGGCCGAGCTGACCTTTACCGAAAGCACCGCCGCATGGCAGGCTCAAACCAGCCGCCAGCGTTGCGCCATGCTGCGCGGCATGGCCATCGGGCGTGCCGTGGACGATGTCGCCCAAACCTTCATTACCCACCATCAGGACTTGCTGCGCGGCGAGTTTAAAGGCAAAGACCTGATTGCCCTGTGCAGCCCTGAAGTGCAGAATACGCTGGAGAAGGCCAAAGAACTGGCGCGCACCCGCATTTTCCGCCACCAAAGCAAGTTGATGACCGAAATCGCCGCCTTTCCCTGTCTCGGCCTGATACTCGACCTGCTTGTGCCGGCTGTTCATGCGCTGATTACCGAAGGCCGTCTGAACACCCGACAGTCGCTGGCATTGGAAGTGTTGAAAACCAACGACCCGATCAGCCGCGACGATACGCTGTACGAAGCCTATATGAAAATCCTGGATTTCACGGGCGGCATGACCGACAACGCCGCCGCGCGCATGGCCCGGGAAGTATCGGGTATCGGCATGATTTGAATATAACGTTTGCCGAATCGCCAAAGGCCGTCTGAAAAAAGTTTTCAGACGGCCTTTGGCTTATTTCCCGATTGACCGTATCCGTTCTCTTAATTTCTCCTCTCTACCGTCATTCCCGCACAGGTAGGAATCCAGACTTTGAATGCTAAGGAATAGTTGTTTTTCCGACGGATGCAGAAAATTCAAACTTCTGGATTCCTGCCTTTGTGCGAGTAATGTGTATTTCTGAACGGGGATGATGGGATTTTGGTTTCAAGTGGCACGAAGTATCGCTTGCTCATCGATACCGACCGAAACTGTTGTGCAAAACACAGCCTTGCTATAATCCGCCAAGTTTCCCGTCTTTTAAGGCC
This sequence comes from Neisseria sp., assembly GCF_041804105.1. GTDB lineage: Bacteria > Pseudomonadota > Gammaproteobacteria > Burkholderiales > Neisseriaceae > Neisseria. The sequence continues at coordinate 2,513 of NZ_JBHCJY010000120.1, read as the reverse complement.
GTCTGAAATGCAAATCATCCAATACGAAAATTCCCCCTTCAAACTGCACCAGCCTTTCCCGCCCGCCGGCGACCAGCCCACCGCCATCGCCGGCCTGCTCGAAGGTTTGGAAGACGGCTTATCCTACCAAACCCTGCTCGGCGTAACCGGCTCCGGCAAAACCTACACGATGGCGAACGTCATCGCACAGAGCGGCCGCCCGGCCATCATCATGGCGCACAACAAAACGCTGGCGGCGCAGCTTTATGCCGAGATGCGTGAGTTTTTCCCTGAAAATGCGGTGGAATATTTCGTGTCTTACTACGATTACTACCAGCCCGAAGCCTATGTGCCCAGCCGCGATCTGTTTATCGAAAAAGATTCGGCGATTAACGAACACATCGAGCAGATGCGGCTTTCCGCCACCAAAAACCTGATGACGCGCAACGACGTGATTATCGTTGCCACCGTTTCCGCCATTTACGGTATCGGCGACCCCACCGAATACCAACAAATGGTGCTGTCGGTAAAAGAAGGCGACACACTCAGCCAGCGCGACATCATTTCCACCCTCGTTTCCATGCAATACGAGCGCGGCGAAATGGATTTCAAACGCGGCTCGTTCCGCGTGCGCGGCGACGTGATCGACGTTTACCCCGCCGAAAGCTCCGACAACGCCCTGCGCATCAGCCTGTTCGACGACGAAATCGACCGCCTCGACCTCTTCGACCCGCTCACCGGCGGCAGCCTGCAACGCGTCGGCCGCTACACCGTGTTCCCCAGCAGCCACTACGTTACCCCGCGCGACACCGTGTTGCGCGCCTGCGAATCGATTAAAGAAGAATTGCGCGAACGCATCGCTTTTTTCACCCAAGAAAACCGCCCCGTAGAAACCCAACGCATCGAGCAGCGCACCCGCTTCGACCTCGAAATGCTTTATGAAATGGGCTTCTGCAAAGGCATCGAAAACTACTCGCGCCACTTTTCCGGCAAAAAAGAAGGCGAACCGCCGCCCACCCTGATGGATTATCTGCCAAGCAACGCCATCATGTTTATTGACGAGAGCCACGTTACCGTAACCCAAATCGGCGGCATGTACAAAGGCGACGCATCGCGCAAACAAAATCTGGTCGATTATGGTTTCAGGCTGCCTTCCGCGCGCGACAACCGCCCGCTCAAATTCCACGAATTTGAAAAAATCATGCCGCAAACCATCTTCGTTTCCGCCACCCCCGCCAAATACGAAGAAGAGCACGCCGGCCAAGTGGTCGAGCAAGTCGTCCGCCCCACCGGCCTCGTCGATCCGCAAATCATCATCCGCCCCGTCTCCACCCAAGTGGACGATTTATTAAGCGAAATTAACGAGCGCATCGGCAAAGGCGAGCGCGTGCTGGTAACCACGCTCACCAAACGCATGGCCGAACAGCTCACCGATTATTACAGCGAACTGGGCATCAAAGTGCGCTACCTGCACAGCGACATCGACACCGTCGAGCGCGTCGAAATCATCCGCGATTTGCGCCTCGGCCTCTTTGACGTACTCGTCGGCATCAACCTGCTGCGCGAAGGTTTGGACATCCCCGAAGTATCGCTGGTGGCCATACTCGATGCCGACAAAGAAGGCTTCCTGCGCAGCCACCGCAGCCTGATCCAAACCATAGGCCGCGCCGCCCGCAACGTCAACGGCGTCGCCATCCTCTACGCCGACAAAATCACCGACTCCATGCGCGCTGCCATCGACGAAACCGAACGCCGCCGCGAAAAACAGATGAAATTCAACCAAGAACATGGCATCGTACCGCAGCAAATCAACAAAAAAATCAAAGACATCATCGACGGCGTGTACCACGAAGAAAGCGGCAGCAAAGGCCGTCTGAAAAATAAGGGCAAAGTTAAAGTCGGCGAAATCCACACCGAAGAAGACGCGCTTAAAGAAATCGCCAAGCTGGAGAAACAGATGCAGCAGGCGGCCAGGGACTTGCAGTTTGAGGAAGCAGCGGTGTTGAGGGATAAGATTCGCGGGATTAAGGAAGGGTTATTGTTTGGGGCAGAGTAATATTTTTTAGGATTAAATTATGTTAAATAATGCTGATAAAAAAGATATAGTTATTGCAATCATGATTCAAGGCATAGTTGTTTCATTCATAAAAATTTTAATAAAACATGTTCCTACCATACAAATTTCTCCCATTCAAAATTTATCAATGTATCGCTTATAGGAGCTAAATTTAAATTTAGTTCTTTATTTGGTGCAGAGTTTGATAATTGCTACATAAGAGGAGCGTTATTTAGAAGATGTAATCTTCAAAATTGTACGTTTAGGAATTGTATAATTTCTTCAACAATATTTGAACGGTGCAAGGTAAAGAATTGTTTTTTTGAAAATTGTAAAATTCTCCATGTGAAACTTCCTCAATCTATAAAATATTCGGAAAGTACTAAAATATTTGAAAATTATCCACGAGTAAGCCAGTTTAAAGCGGAACTGTGTTACGAAATAGAGCAGTTAAGAAGAAACAGATTCATTAGAAGAT
>NZ_JBHCJY010000119.1:0-7375 GCF_041804105.1 Neisseria sp. | reverse complement strand
GGCTTCCACCTTATAGCCCCGATCTGAATCAGATAGAGAAAAAGTGGGCTTGGATTAAAGGTGTTAGGAATCGGCTGCGAATTACGGATGTGGATTGGCTGTTTCAGGTGTGTATCGATAAATAAGTTTATTTGCTATATGCCTTGCCGTGCGCGTATTCGGGTGAAACCGCAACGGCACGGTTGTTCTGCGTTACGGTCTGTATTCGGGCTGCACGCCGTTGGGCAGGAGCTGCCACACATAGCCGGTGTGCTTCATTTTGCCCGCCACGTTGCCCGCTTCGTCGCCGTAGCCCCAGAAGTAGTCGACGCGTACCGCGCCTTTAATCGCGCTGCCGGTGTCTTGCGCCATAATCAGGCGGTTGAGGCCGTTGCGGGTAACGGGATGGGTGGTGGCGACGAAAATCGGCGCACCGAGCGTGATGTAGTGGCGGTCGACCGCTCCGGCGTATTCGCCCATCAGCGGCGTGCCGAGTGCACCGACGGGGCCGGTGTCGTTACCGCCCTGAAGTTCGCGGAAGAAGACGTAGCTCGGGTTGTAGCCCAGCACTTCGGCGAGCTTGTTCGGGTTTTGCCGCATATAGGCTTTGATGCCCTGCATGGTGGTCTGCGCCAGCGGCAGGTAGCCTTTGTCGGCCATGTAGCGGCCGATGGAGGCGTAGGGGTGTTCGTTTTTGTCGGCATAGCCCAAACGGATGAATTTACCCGACGGGGTTTTCAGACGGCCCGAACCTTGGATTTGCAGGAAAAACAGTTCCACGGGGTCGTCGGCGTAGCCGAGAATCGGGGCTTTGCCGTTGAGTGCGCCGCCGTTGATTTGGTTGCGGGTGTAGTAGGGGACGAAGCGGCTGCCTTCGAAACGGCCTTTGAGCGCGGTGGTGCGGGCGGAGATGGGGAATTTGGACAGGTCGGCGCTGAACTGGCCGGCATCGTCGATTGCACCCGAGTTTTTACCCGAACGGCGCACTTTTACGGTGGACTTGCTGCCGCGCAGGTTGGCGGGCAGCGGCACGGAAACGAAATCCTCGGGGATGCCGTAAATCGGAAAGCGCGCGCGCGAAGTCTGGCGGGTGTCGCCGGTGAGCACGGGTTCGTAATAGCCCGTTACCGTGCCGTTCAGTTTGCCGTTGCCGCTGACCTGCCACGGCGTGAAATAACGTTCGAAGAAGTTTTTGGCCGATGCGTTGTCGGAACCGGTTTGTGCGGCCTGTGCACACACGTCCTGCCAGCCTTGGCGGTTTTTCAGTTTTTCGCAGCCGAGTTGGAACGAACGCAGGCTTTTGGCAAACTGCTGTATCTGCCATTGCGGCAGGTCGCCGTAACGCACTGCGGTATAGGATGCGCCGCCGCCGGGGGCGACGGTGGTGCCTGCGGGATGGGGTGTGCCGGTCGGGCGGTCGGGGCCTTTGACGACGCCGGGCGTGGTCGTGGTTTTCGGTTTCTTGCTGCTCGGACAGGCGGCCAGAACGGCGGCGGCGACAGCGATGAGTGCGGTGCGGAAAAGGGTTTTGTTCATAACGGTTTTGATAAATGAAGGCCGTCTGAAAGCGCGTTTCCACCCTGTTTTCAGACGGCGCGGTTGGGAATCGGAAAGGGAAAACAGCCGCATTCTAACATAAGCGTTTTGCGGTGTCGGACAAGAGGCCGTCTGAAAAACAAAAAACGGGTAAAAGCGCGTTTTTCCGACGATTTGGTTTGAGATGGCGGACGATGCCGAAAAAAATGCCGGCTTGGGCTGAGGCACAACGGTTTTTCAGACGGCCTGAAACAGGCCGTCTGAAAAACCGTTCTTTATATTGAGTTGGGGAAAATATTGGAATTCGGGAAAAAACCGGGTTAAAGGCGGTGTCCGGATGATGTGCCGATGACCCCGAACCGTCATGTCCGTACAGGAAGGAGCCTGTTTTTGAGTTTGGGAAACCCTGCCGGTTCATGCGGTTATGAAAGTTGACGATGGATTTCCGCCTGTGCGGGCATGACGGTTATGAACAGAAGCTGCGCCATCGGCGCATCGTCCAAACAGCCCTTTAAAACAGCTTAAAACAGCCGGTTCCAAATCCTGCTGCTCCAGCTTTCGGCGTAATACACAAACAGGGTGTAGCTTTCCTGCCAGAGAAAACTGTTTTTGCGGCTTTCTTCCCTGAAGCGGGTGGTGGGCGTGCCCGACGTTTCCGCGTTCAATCCCAAATCGCGGGCGATGGCGGCGGCGCGGGCGGTGTGGTAGGGGTCGGTAACGATGACGATGCTGCCGATGCCGTGTTCGCGCAGCAGCGGACGGATGTTCTGCAGGTTTTGATAAGTGGTGCGCGAGGTGTTTTCAAACAGGATGTCGCGCGCGGGAACGCCTTGTCTGACGGCATAGCGGCGGCCGACTTCGGCTTCGGTCATAAAGCCTTTTTTGGGCGTACCGCCGGTAAAAATCAGTTTGCCGACGCGCCGGCCCTGATAGAGGGCGATGGCGTGGTTGATGCGTTCGCGGAACACGGGCGAGGGCTGTTTGTCCCATGCGGCCGCACCCAGCACCACGGCGGCATCGGCTCTGTATCCGGCAGGCAGGGTTCGGTTGCCGGTTTGGTAAACCCGCCAGACGCAGACGGCAAAAGCCGCAGCCACCAGCAGGATGCTGATGGCGATTCCGCGCAGTAGATAGTAGCGCAGACCGTTGCGGCTTTTGAGCAGCGACATGGTTCAGACGGCCTCAGTCGAGAATGGCTTCGATGTTTTCCAGCGGCCTGCCAACGGCGGCTTTGCCGTTGGCCACCACAATCGGCCGCTCCAGCAGAGCGGGATGCGCGGCCACGGCGGCCAGCAGCTCATTGTCGCCGAGCGCAGGGTTGTCGAGTTTCAAATCGAGATAAAGGCTGTCTTTCACCCGCATCATGCTGCGCGGCGAATCGGCGCCCAGTTTGCTGAAAATATCTTGCAGCGTGGCAAAATCGGGCGGCGTATCGAGATAGTTCACGACTTTCGCATCGATGCCGCGTGTTTGCAGCAACGTAAGCGCGGCGCGGGATTTGCTGCAACGGGTGTTGTGGTACAGGATAACAGTATCGGCCATAACGAACGGCTTTCTATGGTAATGAACGGTCATTGTAACACCGAAACGGCGGATGCGACGGCCTGCGGCCCGTTAAGCCGGAATACTTATGGACAGGCCGTCTGAAAGGATTACAATAAACCGTCGAATCTTGATGATAAGGAACACAGCCATGAACATCCGTTTGCCTTTTCTTGCCGCCGCAGTCGCCGTTTTCTCCGCAGGCGTTCAGGCCGCAGAGCTGGAAAGTTGGAACAGCACGGCCGCCCAGTCCGTACAGTCGCTCAAAGCGCCCGTGCGCATCATCAACCTGTGGGCAACCTGGTGCGGCCCGTGCCGCAAGGAAATGCCCGCCATGTCGGCCTGGTACAAACAGCAGAAAAAAGGCAGCGTCGATTTAATCGGCATCGCGCTCGATTCCAAGGAAAACATCGGTAAATTTTTGAAACAGACGCCGGTCAGCTACCCGGTTTGGCGCTACACCGGCAGCGACAGCCGCAACTGGATGAAAACCTTCGGCAACACCGTCGGCGGCTTGCCATTTACCGTGGTCGAAGCCCCCAAATGCGGACACCGCCAAAGCATCCTAGGCGAAGTAACGGCTGCGAAGCTGACCGAAGCGGTCAAAGCCGCCCACGCGAAATGTAAGAAATAGGGTTTGTTGCTGTTGCCGGTTGTGTACCGAAAATACCGGTTCGCCGGTTTTAAGAAAACTTCCGACACGAACAAAGGCCGTCTGAAAACTTTCAGACGGCCTTTACGATTTCATATTGCGGATGATTCATAAATTACCCGAAACCAACCGCTTGAAACTGTAACCATCCAAACATTTGTTCATCCGATGGGACGAGACAGATTCAGAAATCGAAGCGCACAGAGCAACCATAACAGGCCGTTTCCCCGAAAACCGGTAACGGCAAGATATTGCCGCTCTGCTCCATCTCTGGCTCAGCAGGAAAATCACGAAAAATGTACCGCTGTTTCAATTGTTCGCCGCAAAAAAATTCCGGCGTTGCCGCCGGATGGGAGAATATTATGAAATTTCTAAATGACAGGGTAAATAATAAGGAGATATATGTTTGAATCGAGACCCATTATATCCATCTCTAGTTTGTAGATATACAGTATTTTTGTTGGAGGAGTGTTAACTGATGGGAAATGATTTTGCCGTTGTTTTGTTGAGAATGCTTCTCTTGGTACGATAAAGACCGTTCCTGTTTTCAGACGGCCTGTTACGGCTCGGAATCCGATGTGCCGTTTATCCACTGCGAAAACGGGTATTTGCTCAGGTAGGCATTGGTGAAGCGGCTGTCGGATGTGATTTCGCGTCCGAGCCATGCGGGTTTGGCAAACGGGGTGTCTTCAGACGGCAGTTCGAGTTCGGCCACAATCAGCGGTGCGTTTTCGCCGAAGTATTCGTCGATTTCAAACACGAAACCTTCAAATGCGATGGTGTGGCGTTGTTTTTCCAGTTTGAACGGGCACATTGTATCCATCATGGTTTGTGCGTGTTCGGGCGGGATTTTGTATTCGAATTCGCTGCGGCTGACATCGGAGATGTAGCCTTTGAGCGTGAGCCATGCGCGGTTGCCGATGATGCGCACGCGGATGGTGCGTTCTTTTTCCACGCTTAGGTAGCCTTGCTGCATGGTAACGGGGGCGGATGCGTGGTTGCGCCAACTGTCGTCGGCGAGCAGGAAGCGGCGTTCGATTTCTATGGTCATGGGATTGGCCGGTCGGGTTGGAAACGGGCAACCATACCACAGTGGTGCGTTTTCGGCATCGGGAAATGTGGGCGGGTTTAATGTAGGTAGGTGTTCGGACGGCGGTGGCCTTGGGCGGATGGGATGGAAACGGTGCGGATGCTGTCTGAAAACCGTTGGGCTGGAAAGGACGGGTTGCGGCCGGGAAATGATGTTTTCTGTACCGGTCGTATCTCTGTGGTTCGGGAAAACGCCGGCGTGGAAGGAAATCGGAATGTGAACGGCGGAAAACCGGAATGTTTTCAATAAATGGTGGAATGAGGTTCGCCGGATTCCTGTCGGGCCGGAGTGGCGGCAGGAGTGAAATCGGGTGTCTTTTTTTTTAAAACAGTCATCGGCGAGTATCAAAGCCGGATTCCCGTCTGCGCAGGAATGACGGAAGTTGGAGAAATCGGTTTTTCCGGTTGCCAATCCAAGATATCCAAACACGGCCAAAATAAAAAAAGGCCGTCTGAATATGGTTTCAGACGGCTCCAACTCTCAACAACAGGAAATTAAAAGTTTTTTTATAGCAACGCCTTAGAAGCGGTAGCCGACAGTACCCATGTAGCTGTTGCTCTTGGTTTTAAAGTCGTCTTTTTTCAGGCGGGTTTGTTCCCATTCGCCGCCCACTTCGATTTTGGGCGTTAACGCGTATTTCACGCCTGCGCCGTAGCCGACGCCGTCGGCGTTGACTTTATCGCCCGGGGCTTTGAATTTGCCGTAGTGGTAGCCGACTTTGCCGTAGGCAAGTACTTTAGGGTCGACACGGTAGCCTTGGATGAACGAAGCCGATGCGCCCAAACGCTGTTTCGCATCACCGGCAACGGTGTCGCCGATTTTACGGTGAACCGGTTTCACGGCCACTTCGCCGCCGCCGATCCAGTTGCTGTTGCCGTATTGGGTCAGGTAGCTGGCGCGCACGGCTGCGTCGGTTTTGGTTTTTTCATTGAGACGGCTGTTTTTCACGTCGGTTTTGCTGCCGCCCACGCCGACTTCCACTCCGGCTCCGGTGAAGTTGTCGCTGTATGCGGGTGCGGCTGCCGCGATGGCGGTCGAACCGATGGCGAACAGGGTAAATAACGCTTTTTTCATGTCAATGCTCCTTTTTGGATGGATGAAAGCTTTTGCGCTTTCCGTGAATCCAGTATCGGCATTATTCAGACGGCCTGCAACGACGAAACCCCTGCGATTACACGTTTTGGCGGGGGCTTTATGTTTGTAAAAAAGTTACGCGGCGGGATAGTGTTTTGAAAGTGATAATTTCAAAAATGGTTCGAATTGTGTTTAGGCGGCTGATGTTTTTCGGAAAATCATGACGGCTGCGGCAGGTTTTCAGACGGCCTTGGCTGTTTTCTGCTTCGGAACGCCGTTGCAATACGTCAATGGGGTTTACATTCAAAAGTGTGGGGTTTGCGGCACAAACGGCGGGTTTTTAACGTTTGCGGCGGCAGGCCGTCTGAAAATAAGTGAGTGGTTTTGGCCGATTCAAAGCATCAATCTACAGGATTGCACTCGCAACATGCCGTCTGAAACTTAATCGGGAACTAATGCTTAAAAGTTGAAACTAATTAAATTTGATACGGGCATAACGTGTAACACCACATTGTTTAAGGATGAATCATGAGTGAAACTGTAAAAACGACAGACGGGCATTACCTTGGATATTGCCCGCAATTACTACACGGTTAAGGAAATCAAGCAATATATTGATACCATCAGCACCAATATCGGCAAAAACAACGGCGGTTTTTTGCATCTGCATATTTCCGATAATGAGAATTATGGGGTTGAGAGCAAGGTGCTGGGGCAGACGGTTGGCAGTGCAAATGTTTCATATAATTCGGCAGTATCTGAAGAAGAGCGTGTTTATACCTATGACCACAACGGTGCGGCGGCAGGAGGAGAGACTAAATTTTTAAGCACGGAACAGCTGAAAATCATTGTTGGATATGCCCGAGAAAAAGGCGTGGAAATCGTACCGGAAATTGATTCTCAGGGACATGCCAAAGGTATTTATAATCTGTTGGCCGAACAAGGAAAAAGTGTCGAAAATATTTTTGTTGGCGGTGATACCGAAATCGATATTACCAAGCCGGATGCTGTTAGTTTCATGCAGAGCCTTTACGATGAAGTGATTGCCGTAACGAAGCCGGTCAGCCAACATTTCCATATCGGCGGCGATGAATTTTATTCTAATCCGGATAACGGTGCGTTTATCAGTTATGTGAATACCATGCAGGCGTATCTGGAAGAAAAAGGGCTGATAACACGGATTGAGACCTTTGCAAAAAAACCAAAACTCCTCTAAATTCTCCTAAAGAATTCAGAGGAGTTTTTTATGAGCAGCTTTTTCCACCAACAAGCCCAAATCATGATGAGCAAACATATCGACAGCTACCCTTTACTCAAAATTAACCGGCTACTCGATTGGCAGCCCATCGAACAACTGCTCAACCGGCAACAGACCCGTTACATCCGCGACCACCGCGGTCGCCCCGCCTATCCGCTACTGCCCATGCTCAAAGCCGTATTGCTCGGCCAATGGCACAGCCTCTCCGATCCGGAATTGGAACGCTGTCTGGCTACCCGTCTGG
>NZ_JBHCJY010000118.1:0-22175 GCF_041804105.1 Neisseria sp. | reverse complement strand
GTTTGTGATGAACACCGCCGAAGAAATCCGCGAAGCCATCAACGATTTCAACAGCGGCCGCTTCGGCAGCATTCATTAGCAAATCGACCATAAACCTGCAAATGGGACAGGCCGTCTGAAAAGGTTTTCAGACGGCCTGTCCCATTTCCCGGTACGGCTTCAATCCAGCGCAAACAATCCGCTGCCGTGCCGTTTCAGCCATGCTTTCGCGGCGGCGGTGTGCGGCGTGTGGCGGTTGACGAGCGCCCAAAAGCGCGGGCTGTGGTCGGGGTGCGGGATGTGGCAGAGTTCGTGGACGCACACGTAGTCGATGACGGCATCGGGCGCGCCTATCAAACGCCAGTTCAGGCGGATACCGCTGCGGCGGCACACGCCCCAAAACGTTTTGGCGTTGCTGAGCGCAACGGCGGCGGGGTGCAGGTTCAGACGGCCTGCGTGTTGCAGCAGACGCGGCAGCAGGATGTTTTCGGCCTGCGCGGTCAGGAAGCGGCGCAGGTGCTGCTTTTGCTGCGGCCAGCTTTGTTCGGGCAGCAGGATGTGCGGCGCGGCGACGGCGATATGGGTGGCGGCATGGTGCTGCAAAATATGCGGCGTGCCGCGGAACCAGACGGTTTCGGGACGGACATCTTCCCGCGGCGGCGGAGTGCGGACCAGAGTTTGCCGCAGCAGGTGTTCGTGTCCGGCCAGCCATTGCCTGAGCTGCCCGTCACGCAGGAACGGGGGAACACTGATGTGGATGCCGTTTGCTTCCGTCGGGCGCAGGATGATGTTTTTTCTAGCGTTTCGGGTGAGGCGGACAGTAACGGTTTGGCCGTCTGAAAGGGTGTATGAGAAATTCATGGCATGCGGCGGGAAGGTCAGACTTCGCCCAAATAATACAGCAGGCCGTACACGATCACGGCTGCGCCGCCCAAGAGAATCGCGGCACGCACGGGAACGGAGAAGCCGTCGGCGGCAAGGCTGCGGTTGAAAAAGAAACCGCCGCCGACAAGGGCGGCAAGGGCGAAAATAACGGCGGACAAGGTGTCTTGTTGGTGTTCCATAACGGTCGGGGCGCGGTTGGTGATGATTGTTCGGGCGGGTGCGGCGGCAGAGCCGGTTATGTACCGACGAAACGGAGTGCGGGAAAACCGTCATCTGGGCCGTCGGCAGGCAGCCGTTTCGGCTGTGCCGCATTGCGGTGCAGCCCGGATTCAGGCACGGATTCCCGTCTGCACGGGCATATCGGCACATATTCCGTACATATTTTTCAGACGGCCTGATTCGGCATCAGGCCGTCTGAAAAATATGTACGCGCAAATCCGAACAATGCGGCAGACGGTTACGGCACGCTGCCTGACCGCCTGCGGACGGATGGCTTTTTGCCAAGCGGATGCGGTTGCCGTTCCGACCGTCAGGGCAGGCTGTTGCCGCCACGGTACGGGACAGGCCGTCTGAAAACGTTGGCTGCGTTTGGATTATGCTGATGCTTAATATTTCGTTATTCCCGCGCAGGCGTAAATCCGTATTTCATATTCACAAGTGATTGATTCACAAGAATTGTCAATACAACACCTGATGCCGAACATGGATACCCGCCTGCGTGGGAATATCGGCATATTTTCCAGATAATGTTCAGACGGCCTGATGTGCCGCAAGCCGTCTGAAAATAAATGTGCGAATCCGAAAGTGCGGCAGACAGCGCAGCCCTACGGACTGACGGTCGCCCGCTACGGACAGGCCGTCTGAAAACGTTTTGCTATTCCGCGGCGGTGCGTTTGGCGGCAAACGGCCCTGCCCCGCCGATTTCCTGCTGGCGGGCTTCAATCCAGTTTTCGCATTGCGCCGTCAGCGCGTCGGCTCCGCCGCTGCCGTGGGCGATGGGTGTGCCGATGACCACGGTGATTTCGCCCGGGTATTTCCAAAACGAGTTTTTCGGCCAGAATTCGCCGCTGTTCAAAGCCACGGGCACGATGTCCATTTCAAACATTTTCGCCATGCGCGCCGCACCCTGTTTGTATTTGCCGCGTTCTCCGGGCGGAATGCGCGTGCCTTCGGGGAAAATGGCAATCCAAAAGCCTTCTTTTTTGCGCGCCAAACCCTGTTCCATCAGTTCGCGGTTGGCTTGGGCGCGGTTGCTGCGGTCGATGCCGATGGTTTTGGCGATTTTCAGACCCCAGCCGAAAAACGGGATTTTGAACAGTTCCCTTTTCGCCACAAACACTTGCAGCGGAAAAATCTCCTGAAGCGCAAGCGTTTCCCAGCCACTTTGGTGTTTGGCGCAGATAATCGACGGTTCGGCGGGGATGTTTTCCGCGCCGATGACGCGGTATTTCAGGCCGACGACGTGTTTCAGCGTCCACAATAAAGTGCGCGCCCATGCGCGGCCGACTTTGTTCGCGCCCTGCGGCACGAGCGCGGCGGGCAGGCCGATAAAGAACATCAGCGGGGCGGTCAGGACCAGGACGAGCCAGTAAATCAGGTTGCGGATATAGAACATGGTTTTTCTTCGGGCATAACGGTTGTACGGACAATGACGGAGGACGGGCGGTCAGTTTTCAGACGGCGTGCCGTCCTGCACGATGTATTGGGCGAAGGCCAGCAGGTTGTCGAAAACCTGCGTATCTTCGGGCAGTTCGCTTTCGTGTTCGGCCAGCGTTTTTGCGCCCTTCCCGGTCAGCACCAGCGCGGATTTGCCGCCTGCGGCAGCCATGGCCTGCAAATCGCGCAGGCTGTCGCCCACCAGCCAGGTTTCGGCGGCATCGGCATTGAATCGCGCCAGAATGTCGCGAACCATACCGGGCTTGGGTTTGCGGCAGTCGCAATTGTCGGCGGCGGTGTGCGGGCAGAACCAGATGCCGTCGATTACGCCGCCGGCCTGCTGCACCAAACGGTGCATTTTGGCGTGCATTTCGGTCAAATCCTGCATGGAGAAATATTTGCGGCCGATGCCGGACTGGTTGGTGGCAACGGCCACGGTGCAGCCCGCTTCGGTCAGCAGGGCGACTGCGTCCATGCTGCCTTCTATGGGTACCCATTCGTCGGCGGATTTCACAAAGTCATCGCGGTCGTGGTTGAGCACGCCGTCGCGGTCGAGAATAATCAGTTTCATAAGTTCAACGGGTTGGATGCGGACGGGAAACGGCCGTTTTCAGACGGCCTTATTTCAAGCCGGCCCGCCAGTTGTCGAAGGCCGTCTGAAAAATGGGGGCGAGACGGGCGTAGGTTTCGGCGGTATCGGGCACGGCGTAGAAACCGCCGTTTTCGGGCGTATTGAGCGTGTACACATAATCCGACATAAAGTTGCCGTAGCCGTCTTCTTTGTCGTCGTAGTAAAAATCGGCGAAACGGCGGCCGGTGTCGGTAAAGTCGTCGGGCGTGAGCGCGCCGCCCATGTGGATGAGCAGGAACTGCGCGCCCGTGATGATGCCCTGCTGCATGGCGGCGAAATCGGAAGCGGTTTCCGGCGCGCTCTGCCAGACGGGATTGGCCAGGCCCTGCGATACGGCCCATGCCCAAAACATCCCCATGTGCGTGGCCGCGTTTTCGGCGGGCAGTTCGGCAGGGTAGTCTTCGTCGAAATGGAAGCGGACGTCGTCGTACATAACGGAACATTCGGGTGGAGAAGCTGCGATTATAGCATCCGCCCGCCGCCGCTTGCGGGCGGCGTTCGGAAAACACAGGCGAACAATTTGGCAGACAAGCGTTCCCGACGGCCGCAATACCCGTTCCGACACATTCATCCGTGCCTGCCCGCCCGCGTTCACCCGCGTTCAGACGGCATCCCCCGACAGGCCGTCTGAAAACCGCTCCAAGCCATGCCGTCTGAAAACAAATCCGCTAAAATACGCCTTTTCCATTTTCAGACGGCCTCTGTATATGTTGGTACTCGGCATCGAATCCTCCTGCGACGAAACCGGCGTGGCACTCTACGACAGCGCACGCGGCCTCGCCGCCCACAAACTGCACACCCAAATGGCGATGCACGCCGAATACGGCGGCGTCGTACCCGAACTGGCCAGCCGCGACCACATCCGCCGCCTGGTTCCGCTTACCCGCGAATGCCTGCGCGAAGCGGGCAAAAGCTATGCCGACATCGACGCCGTCGCCTTTACGCAAGGCCCCGGGCTGGGCGGCGCACTGCTCGCGGGCGCAGCCTACGCCAACGCGCTCGCGTTCTCGCTGGGCAAACCCGTCATCCCCGTCCACCACCTCGAAGGCCACCTGCTCTCGCCCCTGCTCGCCGACGACAAACCGCAGTTCCCCTTCATCGCCCTGCTCGTATCCGGCGGCCACACCCAATTCATGGCCGTCCGCGGCATCGGCGACTACACGCTATTGGGCGAAAGCGTGGACGATGCCGCCGGCGAAGCCTTCGACAAAACCGCCAAACTGCTCGGCCTGCCCTACCCCGGCGGTGCGAAACTCTCCGAACTGGCGGAACAGGGCAGCGCAGGCGCGTTCGAGTTCCCCCGTCCCATGCTGCATTCCAACGACCTGCAGATGAGTTTTTCCGGACTGAAAACCGCCGTCCTGTCCGCCGTCGAAAAAGTTCAGGCCGAACACGGCGGTATCCCCGAACCCGTCCGCAACGACATCTGCCGCGCCTTCCAAGACGCCGTGGTCGACGTGCTCGCCGCCAAAGCGCACAAAGCCCTGCTCGACACCGGCATGCGCACGCTGGTGGTGGCCGGCGGCGTCGGCGCCAACAAAAAACTGCGCGAAACCCTGACCGCACTGACCGTCCGCCCGCCGAAACAAGACCGTCTGAAACCCGCGCCCGAAGCCGTAAAAGTCTATTTCCCCCCGCTCGAATACTGCACCGACAACGGCGCGATGATTGCACTCGCCGGCGCAATGCGGCTGGAAAACCGCCGCGAAACGGGCGGCTTCACCGTCAAACCCAGATGGCCGCTGACGGAGATTGTGAAACAGGCCGTCTGAAAAACATCCGTCCAACCATTCGTTTAAACGGCCTTCGCCCGAATATTCCGCGTACGGTTACGCCGCTTCGGATGACCAACCATACCCACATTGACCAAGCCGTCTAAATACTCCGTAGGTACGGTTAGCCCGCCACAGCGGGCGTAACCGTACACAACGCCCGTCTTTAACCACCCACATTCCAATGCCGTCTGAAATCGACGGTTACTCTCGAAAAATGCTTTCCACCCAAACAGTTGCTTCCACCAACCATTCGTTCAGACGACCCTTCCCCGAATATTTTGCGTACGGTTACGCCGCTTCGGGCGGCTAACCGTACCTACATTGACCAAGCCGTCTAACATATTCCGTAATATTCCGTAGGTACGGTTAGCCCGTTACAGCGGGCGTAACCGTACACAACGTCCGTCTTAACCGTCCACATTCCAATATCTTCTGAAAAATGCCGTCTGAAATCTGCAACCGCCCCTGAAAAACGCTTTTCACCCAAACAGTTGCCGCCGCAGAACACGGATTCCCCTTACATGAGAATGACGGCATTCGGGTATTTCAGACGGCCTTTGCCGTTCCGTCCGGCTCTGTCAAACTACGTTATAATCTGCCCTTTCCCTGCCCGAAATGCCCGTTATGAAATGGTTTACCCGCATCCGCACCATCTGCCGCACCGTTTACCGCCACGGCCTGATTGAGCCTGCCGCCGCCCATGTCCGGCAGGGTTGGCTGCGTATGCTGCTGAACGCCGTGCCGCGGCCGGATGCCGCCGCGGGTACGCCCGTACCCGTGCGCCTGCGGCAGGCTTTGGAAGAACTCGGGCCGATTTTCGTGAAATTCGGGCAGGTTTTGTCCACCCGCCCCGACCTGATTCCGCCTGCGTATGCGGCGGAACTGGCGAAACTGCAGGACAAAGTTCCGCCGTTTGATGCGGATTTGTCGCGCCGCCAAATCGAAGCGGCTTTGGGCAGGCCGATTGGCGAACTGTATGCCGAATTCGAAACCGAACCCGTGGCCAGCGCATCGGTGGCGCAGGTGCACAAAGGCCGTCTGAAAAGCGGCGAAGCGGTGGCGGTGAAGGTATTGCGGCCGAACATCCAGCCCGTTATCGAGCAGGATTTGGCCTTGATGAGGCTGGGCGCGGGCATCGTTGAGAAACTGTTTGCGGACGGCAAACGCCTGAAACCGCGCGAAGTGGTGGCCGAGTTCGACAAGTACCTGCACGACGAACTCGACCTGATGCGCGAAGCGGCCAACGCCAGCCAGCTCGGGCGCAATTTCGCCGGCAGCGACATGCTGATTGTGCCGAAAGTGTTTTACGACTATTGCAGCCGCGACGTGCTCACGATTGAATGGATGGACGGCACGCCCGTGGGCGACATCGCCGCGCTGCGCGAAAAAGGCATTGATTTGAAACAGCTTTCCCGCTACGGTGTGGAAATCTTCTTTACCCAGGTGTTCCGCAACGGCTTTTTCCACGCCGACATGCACCCGGGCAATATCCTCGTGGCCGACGACGGCCGCTACATCGCGCTTGATTTCGGTATCGTCGGCAGCCTGACCGATTACGACAAACGCTACCTCGCCATCAACTTTCTCGCTTTCTTCAACCGCGACTACCACCGCGTCGCCACCGCCCACATCGAAAGCGGCTGGGTGCCGCCCGACACCCGCGCCGAAGAACTCGAAGCCGCCGTGCGCGCGGTGTGCGAGCCGATTTTCAACAAACCGATTTCCGAAATTTCCTTCGGCATGGTGCTGATGCGCCTGTTTGAAACCAGCCGCCGCTTCAACGTCGAAATCCAGCCGCAGCTCGTTTTGCTGCAAAAAACCCTGCTCAACATCGAAGGCCTCGGCCGCCAGCTCGACCCCGATTTGGATTTGTGGGCCACCGCCAAACCGTTCCTGACCAAATGGATGAACGAACAGGTCGGCCCCAAAGCCTTTTTCGAGAGCCTGAAACACGAAGCCCCCGACTGGGCGCAAATCCTGCCCGCGCTGCCGCGCAAACTCAACGCGTTGGTCGACGAAACCCGCCAGCAGGAAATGCGCGACGCGTATATTCATCTGGTGAAAATCCAACAGCGGCAAAGCCTGTGGCTGGCGGTGATCGCCATGGCTTTGGTGTTGCTGCTGTTGTTCAAATAAAGCGGGCGGTATGGCCAAGGCCGTCTGAAAAGTTTTTCAGACGGCCTTATATTGTCCCATTGAAGGGGTATTTCTTAACCCATCCCCACATTAGGCTGCGGTTCAAATGCCACTTTCGGTTACTGTTGGCAGCTATGCCGTCTGAAAACGGCTGCCTGTATCCAAAATACCGCCTCCGCCGTCATTCCCGCGCAGGCGGGAATCCAGACGTTTCCGGCTTCGGATAGCTGTCGGCAAAACAACCTGTTCCGACCGTTTAGATTCGGAGCTTGGTTCATTTTCAAGAAACATCCTTCCACAACCATTCAAATTCGGATTTCGGCATTTTTCAGGAAAACAACCGTTTCTCGACATTCAAATCCGGATTCCCGCCTGCGCGGGAATGACGGGGTTACGGAGTGCAGAATGAAATCGGTAAAACATCCAGGCCGTCTGAAACTTAAATTCAGACGGCCTTTCATCATGTTTCCCAATCCGTTCAAAACGTTTTCGACAATTCTACAAATGCTCTGTTTTTGCTGTATTCGTAATATTTGTCGTTGCTCCATGTGCGGTTGTGGGTAAAGGTAAAGCGCGGGGTGATGCCTTTGTAGTGCAGGGCGCGGTGCCACAGCGAGACCGATGCGCCGAATTCTTTATCTCGGCGTTTGGCATCGCCCGACAGGAGGCTCGGTTCATAATGATGGCGTTGCGCGGCATTCAGGTTCAGGCGGGTGGAAATGCCTTTCGGCCATTCCTGTCCCCATGCCGCGCGCAGGCTGTAGCGGTTGAAACTTTCCGAACGGTCGTCGCGGTTGCGCTCCTGATACAGGTCGGCTCCAACGAGCCAGTATTGCTGCGGATTGCGTTGGAACAGCAGCGATGCGCTGACAAGACGGTTGTTGCTGTCGAAACGTTCGTACCTGCTGTTGTTCAGACGGCCCAACTCCAGCGCGGTCAGCGTTTGCAGGCGAGGGGTCTGCCATTTGTTCCAATGCAGGCGCGCGCCGTTGGTATAGCTGTAAGCACGGTTGCCGTAGATGCGGCGTTCGTGAAAGGGCGTGATGCCGATGTCGCTGCGCTGGTCGGCATGGCCGAAGCCTGCGGAAACGCGCGCGATGGTGTCGTTGTATTCGGAATATTCGGGATAGTATTTGCCGTAAACATCCGCACCTGCGGTGGCGTAAAAGCCTTTATCCAGCGAAAACTTTTTCTCCGTTCCCGCCTGATAGTTGACGGCGGCGGCATCGATTTGCGCGGGGAACGTCCAACCGCGCCAGCAATCGTCGGCAGGATCAACCTGCCTTGCCAGCATACAGGCCTGCTCGTCCAGATAGTTGCCCAAATGCTGCTGCTCCGGCGCTTGGTTGATGTTCTGTTCGTGCGTGATGCTCAAGCCTGCCTGAAACTGCCACGCATCGCGTTTGCGCAAAGCCTCGCGGTATTGCTCGATGCGCTGTTTGACCGCCGCAGGATAATCCATGCCCCTCAGCCGGTCGAACTGGTCGGCGGCCGCTTCGTTCTGGCGGTCTTCAAACAGCGCCTGCGCCAATTGAAGCCGCAACACAGGCGAATCGGGGGTATCCGCAACCAGCTCCCGATAATGGGCCACCGCCCTGCCCGAATGCCCGTCGGCCTGAGCCAGCAGGCCGCGGGCGAATTTCGCCAACGATCGGTCGTGTTTCGGCCATTTTTCGTATGTCGGCAACACGGCGCGGATGCCCGCAATGTTTTGCGCCACCACCGCCGAATACATTACCCGCTGCAACAATTCAGGATGGGCGGCCAGCATCGCCGCATCCACCGTCAGCACTTTTTCCTGCTTGGTTTCAGGCGGTACTTCGGGCACTTTTTCCTCTGCCGCAACCTGCGGTTCGGCGGCATGGATTTTCAATTCCGGCTCAGGCGGGCGCACTTCGGCGGCCTGCGGCGGATTTTGCGCAAACGCCGGCCATGCCGCCGCCAGCGCGATAAAAGGTAAGACGTTTTTGTTCATATTGTTATATTGAGCGGTGTTTGGTTAAAAATAATTGCAATGTATTTCAAAACAGACGGGACTGCGGCTGTACATCCTGTTGAGATTTCAGGCCGTCTGAATGCGTTCCGTACGGTTACGCCGTCTGCGGACGGCTAACCGTACCTACGGTACTTAATTCAAGTTTGTCCATTAAAGTGTGTCCACCATGCCGTTTTCAGACGGCGTGCCGTACACAGCCATAACCGCAAACAGGCCGTCTGAAAAGTTCTAAACCGTCATGCCCGCGCAGGCGGGAATCCAGATGTTGGGGGTTAAGTATCAGTCGGAAAAACAAGCGGTTCCGCACGTTCGGGTTTTGATTTCGGCATCCTCGGCAGAAGCAACCTGTTTCCGAACGTTTAGCCGGATTCCCGCCTGCGCGGGAATGGCGGCTGTGGAGAAACCTGCGGCTCTCTATTATTGTAAAAACCGCCCGCGTGTCCACGGGCGGTTTCCAGTTGGCGGGATTATTGGCGTTTCGCGCCGTAGCCGCCGATCAAGTGGCCTGTGCCGTCTGAATTTTTCAGGCTGTAAGTACCACCGATTTCGGCTGCGTTGGCACCGTAGAACTTACCGTTCAACACGCCGCTCATGCCGTTGCCTGCCGTAACTTTGCCGGTAAACAGGTTGCTGTTGGACCAGGCCGCCGTACCTTTCATGTTGTAGCTGTTGTCGGCCGTGCTGGTGCGGACACCGTTGTGCAGGGTGTGGAAGTGCGAATTGGACGTGGTGAAGCTGACGCCTTTTTTCGCAAAATCAGCCACGGCTTTGACATCGCTGGTCAGCTGTTTGGTGCCGTCCGGCTGAACCAGATAGGCAGTTGACAGACCGTTATACGTTGCCGTGCCGCTGGGCGGCAGGGAAGCGAACGGGGTTTCGTCGCCCAAGCTCTGATAGCCGTGAATCACGCCGTTTTTCGGATCGATGTAGTGCGCGAAGGTTTGGTATGTCCAACCTGCCGCTGCGGAATCATGCAGGACGACGCGGGTGCCGTCTGTAAATTGAACGATATATACACCGTCGAATTTTTTATCGAACACCAAGCCGTTTTTGTCTTTTTTGAAGTAGGCCAAAGAATCGACTGTGTCTTTGGTAACGCCGACCAATGCTTCACGGAGCGCACGGTAGTTGTCGTAGGATTTCTGCAATTCATCCACTTTGGCTTGAGCTTCTGCTTGAGCAGCAGCATCTGCGGCAGATGCCAATGCTTTTTTGGCTGCTTCCAAATCGGTGTAGAGCGTTTCGATTTTGGCATCGAAATTGGCTTTGCCGAATGCGTAGTTTGAACCTTCAACCGCACCTGTCTGTTTGCTGACATCTTCTGCGGAAGTTCCGCCGGAGAATGCTTTGACAATCATCGAGCTGGGAGTCGTAAAGTTGACTTGGGTGGCTGCGCCTGCAACCGTATTGTTGGTAATTACCACACCGTCCAATTTCACTTCGGCATTCTGGTTAAATTCCAACGAGCTGATTAAGCCGCCTTGGTTGTAGGTAAAGTCGTGTTTCGCATCGATATTGCGGAGTTGTACGTTCGGGTTGTTTTGCTGTGCGGTTGCGGAAGAAATGAAAGAGGTATGCAGCGGCGTGGGCAGGTTCAGAGGGGCAAGCGGGGCGTTGTCGCTGATTTCGCCCGCTGCGGGGGCGGCGGGGTTTCCGGCTGCGGTATTGCCGGACGCGGTGTTGCCCAGTTTGTTGGCGGCATCAATCAGGCCTTGCAGTTTGTCGGTATTGGCTTTGCCCACGAGTGCTTTGCTCTCGCTGTTCAGGGCATTGAAGGCGTTGAGTGCGGCGGCTACTTTGGCGACATCGGCTGCGGTAAGGGCTTCTGCGGAAGGCAGGGCTTCAATCTGTTCGATGACAGTACGCGCGCTTTTGGCGTTGTCGATAATGGCGTTGCTGGTGGATGCGGTGGAAGGAGAACCGCCACCACCGCAGGCGGTTAAAACGGCGGCGCAAAGTGCGGTCAAAACGATGGCTTTGATTTGGTGTTTCTTAGACATGATGTTTCCCTGTGGTTGGTGGTCGCCTGCCGCCTGCGGTTTCCCCCTTGCGGCAGACAAGCGCGAATCTTGATGGAATAAAACGCTGTGATTATAACGGGCTTTGTTTACACAAACTAACTTATTTTCCATTTTGCATGATTCGGGCGGATTTTATGTCGGGAAACAGCCACACTGCATTTTCAGACGGCCTGTTCCTTATTTTGGCTGGCGAAACGCTGTGTTTTGAAAATCCTGCCCCTTTGTGAAAACGATTCGGGTAGAATGCGGGGTTTGTGTTTAAGGCCGTCTGAAAAAATATGACTCCGCAAAAATCTTCCAAAGCGTTTTACTGGCTGCTGGCCCTGTTTGCCGTCGGCTTCGACCAAGTGACCAAACTGGCGGTTTTGGATTCGTTTCAATTCGCCGAACGGCGCAATATTGTGCCCGACTTTTTCGACCTGACTCTGGTGTACAACACGGGCGCGGCGTTCAGTTTTCTGGCGGATGCGGGCGGTTGGCAGAAATATCTGTTTTTGGGGCTGGCGGTGGTCATCAGCGCTTATCTGGGGCGCGAAATCATGCGCGACGGCTTCGGCAAATGGGGCAAAATCGGTGCGGCGATGATTATCGGCGGGGCGTTCGGCAATGTTATCGACCGCCTGCTCTACGGTCATGTGGTGGATTTTCTGCTGCTTTACTGGAAAGACTGGTTTTACCCCGCATTCAATATTGCCGACAGTTTCATCTGCGTGGGCGCGGTGCTGCTGGTACTCGACGGTTTGAAACAGAAAAAGCCGGCAGACAAGCATACGCCGTCTGAAAACGAAAGAACCTTATGACTCGGAAAACCATCGTTTTGGCCAATCCGCGCGGCTTCTGCGCGGGCGTGGACAGAGCCATCAGCATTGTCGAACGCGCGCTGGAAGAATTCGGCGCGCCGGTGTATGTGCGCCACGAAGTGGTACACAACAAATTTGTCGTCGATAACCTGCGCGAAAAGGGTGCGGTGTTTATTGATGATCTGGCGGATGTTCCCCCGGGGGCAACGCTGGTTTATTCGGCACACGGCGTATCCAAGGCGGTGCAGGCCGAAGCCGCCGAGCGCGGGTTTCAGGTGTTTGACGCCACCTGCCCGCTGGTTACGAAAGTACACAAAGAAGTGGCGCGTCTCGACGAGCAGGGCTACCAAATCATCATGATCGGCCACAAAGGCCATGTGGAAGTGGAAGGCACGATGGGCCAGCTTCCCGCAGGCAAAATGCTGCTGGTGGAAACGGTGGCCGATGCGGAAGCGGTGGTTCCCGACAATCCCGACAAATTGGCTTATGTGAGCCAGACCACGCTGTCGGTAGACGAAACGAAGGACATCATCGCCGTATTGAACGCCCGTTTTCCCAATATCAAAAACCCGCACAAAGAAGACATCTGCTACGCCACCACCAACCGCCAAAAAGCCGTCAAGGATTTGGCGGAAGAATGCGACATCATCATTGTGGTCGGCTCGCCCAATTCTTCCAACAGCAACCGCCTGCGCGAAGTCGCTTCCGTACGCGGCGTGGATGCCTATATGGTGGACAATGCAGGCTATCTGCAACAGGAATGGTTTGCAGGAAAAACCAAAGTCGGCATTACCGCCGGCGCATCCGCTCCTGAAGTATTGGTGCAGGAAGTGATTGAAACCATTAAAAATTGGGGACACGAAACAGTGAGCGAAAGCGAAGGCACGGAAGAAAGCATCGTTTTCGTGCTGCCCAAAGCGTTACGCAAGGAACAATCTGCAAACAAATCTTGACACAGTAAATTTTCTGCTTTAGTATTGCGTTTCTTTCCCCGATAGCTCAGTCGGTAGAGCGACGGACTGTTAATCCGCAGGTCCCTGGTTCGAGCCCAGGTCGGGGAGCCAAATACCAACGCCCTGAATCTTGATGATTCGGGGCGTTTTTCCGTTTGCGTTTTGTTCGGACATGGTTTTTTGGTTTCAGGCATCCTGCATTTATAACGGTGCTTTAAATACAATTTTCGATGCAACAAACTCCTCCTTACCCAAATACGGATTTCAGACGGCCTTTGCCGCCGTTTCTGCTATCATGGCCGTCTGAAAATCCGTATGAAAGGCACCTTCATGAATGCAAAAAACCTGAAAATCCTGGTTCTCTATTACAGCCAAAACGGCAGCACCCGCAACTTGGCGCTCGAAATCGCCAAAGGCGTGGAGAGCGTGGCCGGATGCGAAGCCGTTTTGCGGACCGTACCGAAAGTTTCCGCCGTGAGCGAAGCGGTAGAAAGCGACATTCCCGACAGCGGCGCACCCTATGCCACGGCAGACGACTTGAAAACCTGTGCGGGACTCGCCCTCGGCAGCCCGACCCGTTTCGGCAACATGGCCGCCGCCGTGAAATATTTTATCGACGGCACCATCCCGCAATGGCTCGGTGCGGAATTGGCCGGCAAACCCGCCACCGTGTTTACCAGCACATCCAGCCAGCACGGCGGACAGGAATCGACGCTGCTCACCATGATGCTGCCGCTGCTGCACCACGGCATGATCATCAGCGGCATTCCGTTTACCGAAACGGCTTTGAGCCATACCCAAAGCGGCGGCACGCCCTACGGCGCATCGCACACGGCCGGACACAACGGCAATGCGGCCCTGACCGCCGACGAACAGCAACTGGCCTTCGCGCAAGGCAAACGGTTGGCGGAACTGGCCGTCAAACTGGCTTAAACGCTCCGTACACCAAGGCCGTCTGAAACGGGTTAAACCTTTTTCAGACGGCCTTGCCGTATCTGTATCATCCTTCGCGCCCTTTTCCCGAAAACGAAAACCCGACAAACCGCCGTCTGAAAACGCCACCCGATTCGACGCAAAGCCGCAAACCCTGATTTTTAGGCGTTCCGTTTGATATTCGCAGCAGAATGGATAATAATGTCCGAAACAGGAATAGGGTTACTATCACCTGATTGAAACTTATTATCAGATAAAGAAAATTATGGAAAAAACCTCTCTTTCCGCCATTCTCAAAACCATTTCCCACCCCGAACGGATGGAAATCTCGCTGCTGCTGCTCCACAGCGACCGCAGCATCAGTGAGCTTGCCGACGAAACCGATTTGTCGGCCTCCACCGTGTCCAAACACCTGACCAAAATGCGCAACGAAGGGATTGTGGACTTTACCCGCTACCACCGTGTGCTCGAATACCGCTTGGTTTCCAGCGAAGCCACTGCCATGCTCAACACCATCGAAACGTTGCGCAACGCTCCGACACAGGTCGCGTAAACACCATCAGGCCACGGCTTTGCGCAGTTTCGGACAAGCCAAACCGTTGTCCGTAAAGGCCGTCTGAAATGAAAATCTTCACTTTTCACGCAAATTATCCGTCGCTCTCGAAGGCCGTCTGAAAAAATTCAGACGGCCCTTCACATTCCGCAAATTACGGCTGGCCGTTTCGTTAAAGCCTGACGTTCTTTCCCAGCCCGAAACCGCCACGGTTCGGACAGGCAATCCGATACGGCTTGATACATTCCAACCGTATGCCCAATCCCAAACAACGGCAGGCCGTCTGAAAAGCCCGCCTGCCTACCCGACACGCCCTGTAAACAATGATAAACTTGCCGTTTCCTCACACCCGAACACCACAGAGAACGCCATGAAAATCACCACCTGGAACGTCAATTCCCTCAACGTGCGCCTGCCGCAGGTGCAAAACTGGCTGGCCGATCGGCAGCCCGACGTACTGTGTCTGCAGGAACTCAAGCTCGACCAAGACAAATTCCCCGCCGCCGCGCTGCAAATGATGGGCTGGCAAACCGCATGGAGCGGCCAAAAAACCTATAACGGCGTCGCCATCATCAGCCGCCTTCCGATTGAAGATGTCCACACCGGCCTGCCCGCCCTGCCCGACGATCCTCAGCGGCGCGTCATCGCCGCCACCGTGGGCGGCGTGCGCGTCATCAACGTGTACTGCGTCAACGGCGAAGCACTCGACAGCCCGAAATTCCAATATAAAAAAGAATGGTTTGCCGCGCTCACCG
Organism: Neisseria sp.; assembly: GCF_041804105.1. GTDB lineage: Bacteria > Pseudomonadota > Gammaproteobacteria > Burkholderiales > Neisseriaceae > Neisseria. The sequence continues at coordinate 7,102 of NZ_JBHCJY010000118.1, read as the reverse complement.
AATTTGTGCGCAGCGAACTTGCCCGCCATGAAAAACTCGTTCTGCTCGGCGATTTCAACATCGCCCCTGCCGACGCCGACTGCTACGACCCCGAGAAATGGCGCGAACAAATCCATTGCTCGTCCGTCGAACGCGAATGGTTCAAAAACCTGCTCGATTTGGGGCTGACCGACAGCCTGCGCCAAATCCACCCCGAAGGCGCGTTTTACACATGGTTCGACTACCGCGGCGCGATGTTCCAGCGCGGCTTGGGTCTGCGCATCGACCACCTGCTGATTTCCCCTGCCCTGTCCGCCGTGTTGAAAGACGTTCAAGTAGATTTGGAGACCCGTGCGCTGGAACGCCCCAGCGACCACGCGCCCGTATGGGCCGAATTTGATTTGTAACCGGCAACACCATGCCAAAGGCCGTCTGAAATGTTGTTCAGACGGCCTTTTGTTTGTCGGATATTGATTCAGATGGTTGGCACAACTCATTGATCAAATTGGTTGGATTGTGTTGGTAAGCAACCGGCAAAACCGGTTTCTCCAACTTCCGCCATAAGCCGATAAGCCGACACGGGTTCATATGAGAAAAAACGAAAGGCCGTCTGAAAAAACTTTCAGACGGCCTTACTGCCTGTTTGATTTCGCAGTTTCCGTTACAACCGCACTTTTCAGACGGCCTCGGGCAGTTTTAAAAACGTATCGCGGTAATAACGCATTTCCTCGATGCTTTCCAAAATATCGTCCAAAGCCTGATGCGAACCGCGTTTCACCACGCCTTTCGCCACCGCCGGATGCCAGCGTTTCGCCAGCTCCTTCAGCGTCGAAACGTCCAGATTGCGGTAGTGGAAATACGCTTCCAAACGCGGCATGTATTTCACCATAAAGCGGCGGTCTTGGTGCACCGAATTGCCGCACATCGGCGTGGCTTTTTCGGGAATCCACTCGGCCATAAAGTCCAGCAGTTTCTGCTCGACTTCCGCCTCCGTATAACGCGACTCGCGCACACGTTGGGTCAAACCCGTGCGGCCGTGGGTAGCAGTGTTCCACTCGTCCATCGCGTTCAAAACCTCGTCGCTCTGGTGGACGACATACACTTCCGACTGCGCCAACACGTTCAAATCCTGGTCGGTAATAATCACCGCCACTTCGATGATTTTGTCGGCCTTGGGGTTCAGGCCGGTCATTTCCATATCGAGCCAGCAGAGATTGTTTGCGTTTTGGGGCATTTCAGACGGCCTTTTGAATAATCTTAACGGCAGTATTATAAAGGATTTATAAAAGCGATGCCGTCTGAAAACCAGGTTTTCAGACGGCATCGTTATGTTTGGGAAATAAAGTGCAGGTTGGGTTGCAAACCCGACAGGCCGTCAATTTTTTGGAAATGTTGGGTTTATCAACCCAACCTACCTTACTTTCAGACGGCCTTCGGATTATGTTCAACTCAAAATCGCAATATAGCGTTCCAATTCGGCTTTTTCATAAGCGGCAATCAAACCGCACAACATTTCGGGATTGCCGCCGCTTCGGTGGAAATCGTCGAAACAGCGGTAATATTGCAGGCGGTCGGCGAATTTGATGTCAACGGGCAGATAGCCGTGTTTGAGCAGCTCCAAATTCAGCAACAACCTTCCCGTACGCCCGTTTCCGTCGATAAAGGGATGAATGCTTTCAAAACGCAGGTGCAGCCAGGCGATGGCGGCAATCGGGTGGATTTGCGCCAGCTTTTCCTGATAATCGGCCAGCATCCGGTGCATTTCTTCTTCGATAAAATGCGGCGCAACCGGCTCGTTTTCCGCACCGAGTATACGCACGGGAATGCTGCGGTAACGGCCGCGGTGTTCCGCCGCCCCCATCAGCACCAGCGCATGAATATCCTTAATCGTGCGTTCGCTCAAAACCTCCTGCTGCGCCACGGTGTCAAACACAAATTGAAACGCGTCTTTAAAGCCGATGATGTCCAAATGCTCGCGCAAGGGCTTTTCGGCGATGGTGATGCCGTCGTTAAGAATCAACGCCGTTTCCCGCAACGTGATGGTATTGCCCTCAATCGCGTTGGAATTGTAGCTGCTCTCGATGATGAATTCGTCCCGCAACCGCTTTAATTCGGCTTGCGTGAGCGGACGTAACGCAGCTAAACGGGCTTTAAGGGTGTCGATTTCTTGGAGAATGGTCATGCTTGTTTGGTTTAGATAGTGAATGTGTTTATTATAGAAAGGCCATCTGAAACAGGCAAATGCTGTTTCAGACGGCCTTTCATTTCAGTCAGGCTGTTTTTAAAACAACCCGCTAATCACCCCGTTCTCATCCACATCAATCTTCTCCGCCGCAGGCACTTTCGGCAGGCCGGGCATTTTCATCATGTTGCCGCACAGGGCGACGATGAAGCCTGCGCCGGCGGATACGGTGATGCCGCGCACGCTGACGGTGAAGCCTTCGGGTTTGCCGAGCAGTTTGGCGTTGTCGCTCAATGAGTATTGGGTTTTCGCCATGCAGATGGGCAGTTTGTCCAAGCCGAGTTTTTCCAGCGAGGCGATTTCGGCGTTGGCTTCCGCGCTGAATTCGACATCGGCTGCGCCGTAGATTTTCTGCGCGATGGTGCGGATTTTGTCTTTAATCGGCAGGTCAGTTTCGTAGGCGAATTGGAAACGGTTTTCCTGCGTTTCGATGGCGTTGACGACTTTTTGCGCCAAATCCGCGCCGCCTGCGCCGCCTTTGCCCCACACTTCGGCCAGCGAAACTTCTACGCCGTGTTCGGCGCAGGCCGTCTGAACCAGGGCGAGTTCGGCATCGGTGTCGGAAACGAAGCGGTTGAGTGCGACGACCACGGGCAGGCCGAACACGTTTTTCAGGTTGCCGATGTGTTTCAACAGGTTGGGCAGGCCTTTGGCCAGCGCGTCGAGATTTTCTTCGCCCAGATTGGCGCGTTCCACGCCGCCGTTGTATTTGAGCGCGCGCACGGTGGCGACGACCACGGCGGCATCGGGTTTGAGTTCGGCCAAGCGGCATTTGATATCGCAAAATTTTTCCGCGCCCAAATCCGCGCCGAAACCGGCTTCGGTAACGGCGTAGTCGCCCAAATGTTTGGCCAGACGGGTGGCGATGACGGAATTGCAGCCGTGGGCGATGTTGGCGAACGGGCCGCCGTGCACGAATGCGGGCGTGCCGGCGATGGTTTGCACCAAATTCGGCTTAATCGCGTCTTTCAGCAAGGCCGCCATCGCGCCGTGTGCCTTCAAATCGCGCGCGTAAACCGGGCTGCCGTCTTTGGCGTAGGCCACGAGAATATTGCCCAAACGTTCTTTCAAATCAACAATATCCTTGGCCAAACAGAACACGGCCATCACTTCGGAAGCCACGGTAATGTCGAAACCGTCGGGGCGCATCACGCCGTCCACGCTCTTGCCCATGCCGTCGATGATGTTGCGCAACTGGCGGTCGTTCATATCGACCACTCGCCGCCACAGCACGCGTTTCGGGTCGATGTTCAGCTCGTTGCCCTGATAAATATGGTTGTCGAGCATGGCCGCCAAAAGGTTGTTGGCCGCACCGATGGCGTGGAAATCGCCGGTGAAGTGCAGGTTGATGTCTTCCATCGGCAAAACCTGCGAATAGCCGCCGCCTGCCGCGCCACCCTTCACGCCGAACACGGGGCCGAGCGACGGTTCGCGCAGCGCAATCACGGCCTGTTTGCCGATATAGTTCAGCGCGTCGGCCAAACCGATGGTTACCGTGGTTTTGCCCTCACCCGCCGGAGTGGGGTTGATGGCCGTTACCAAAATCAGACGGCCTTGTTTTTTCGGCAGTGCGAACGCATCGGCAGGGTTGATTTTGGCTTTGTAATGGCCGTAGGGTTCGAGTTGGCCGGCGGCCATGCCGAGCTTGGCGGCAATATGGGCAATCGGCTGCATGGTTGCGGCTTGGGCGATTTCGGCGTCGGATTTGAAGCTCATGGGATTTCCTTTGGAAACAGGTGGGAACAGGGGTATTATAGCTTTATATGAGAATGAACCGCATCTGAAAAAATTGCGGCGCAACATGGATTCGGTTCATGTTCCGAGTTATCCGAACCGCCCGAAAACGGCCTGACGCCGTCTGAAAAACACCACTACGCAACCAACCGCCCCCCACCGACGAAAGGAAACCGCCATGACCGCACACACTTGGTTTTACTGGGCACTCGCTTCCGCCTTTTTCGCCGCACTCACCGCCGTCTTCGCCAAAGCAGGCCTGCAGGGCATCGATTCCGATTTCGCCACCTTTATCCGCACGCTGGTCATCATCGCGGCTTTGGCGGCATTTCTGACTTATGCCGGCAAATGGCAGAATGTCGGCGGTTTTACGGCCAAAAACTGGATTTTCCTGATTCTCTCCGGCTTGGCCACCGGCGCATCGTGGCTGGCGTATTTCAAGGCACTGCAACTGGGCAATGCCTCGCAGGTTGCGCCCGTGGACAAATTCAGCCTGGTGCTGGTGGCGCTGATGGCGGTGGTATTTCTCGACGAACACCCGAGCAAACAGGAATGGATAGGCTTGGGGCTGGTAACGGCAGGCGTATTGACGCTGGCATTGAAACGCTGAAACCCGCCCGCTACAAAAACAGCAAGGCCGTCTGAAAAACATTTTTCAGACGGCCTGATGCTTCATTCTCTATCTGACCTTGGGTTCAGCCGGAAAGTCCACAAATCGGCATTTTACACGCCAAACCGTTCTTCAAATTACCCGTTTCACCCACTTTCAGACGGCCTTACCGATAACGGCCGCCAACGCTTCCAAATAGCGCGCATCGTCTTCATCAAATGCCGAATGCGTATCCGCATCGGCATCCAACACCCCGAAACACCGCCCTGCCCCGTCAAACAGCGGCACCACGATTTCCGATTTCGACAACGACGAACAGGCAATATGGCCGGGATATTTGTCCACATCGTCCACCACCAGCGTTTTCCCCGCCGCCCAAGCGTCTCCGCACACACCACGCCCGTAGGGAATCCGCGTACACGCCGCCGGCCCTTGGAACGGGCCGAGCACCAGTTCGCGCCCGTCGGCATCCACCAGATAAAAACCCACCCACAACCAGCCGAACGCCTGTTTCAATACAGCGGCGGTATTGGCCAGATTGGCGGTCAGATTGGCCTCCCCCTCAATCAGGCTTTCGATCTGCGGCAGAATTTCCCGATAAACCGCAGCCTTGTCCCCGGCATTCAGATTCAGTTCGAACATTTTTCAGACGGCCTTTCAAAACAGATTTCAGACGGCCTTATTGTTGGCTTTTGCACAAGATGCGTCAAGCCCGTCGTTTTCTCGTTTCGATATAAACATATCAAAACGGCTTTCCCGCCCTAATCCGTAAAAGGCCGTCTGAAAACGCCGTACAGCTTTTTAAGATATTCACAATACCCTTCACTCCCACGGCGCGCTTATTGCCAGATGCCCGAACATCCACTAAACTACATCCCGCTACACCAAACACACAAACCGTAATAGATATGGAAACCGATATGCAGTCTGAAAACACCATGTGGCAGCAGAAATGGGTTATCGGCAACTGGAAAATGAACGGCCGTCTGCAAAACAACAACGCACTCATGCACCGTTTCCGCGTGATGCCCACCGTCGACAGCGTACTCATCGGACTGGCCGCACCCACCGTTTACCTGCTGCAACTGCACAACGCCATGCAGATTGTACTCAACAACCGCATCCTGACCTGCGCCCAAGACGTCAGCAAATTTCCCGACAACGGTGCCTACACCGGCGAAGTGTCCGCCGAAATGCTTGCCGACATCGGCACCGACATCGTCCTCATCGGCCACTCCGAACGCAGCCTGTATTTCGGCGAAAAAAACGAAATCCAACGGCTCAAAATGGAAAACGTACTCAACGTCGGCCTCATACCGCTGCTGTGCGTCGGTGAAAGTCTCGAAGAGCGCGAAGCAGGCAGGGAACAGGAAGTCATTGCCGACCAGCTCTCCATTCTCAAAGGACTGAACACGAAAAACATCGCCGTCGCTTACGAACCCGTTTGGGCCATCGGCACGGGCAAAGTCGCCACCACCGACCAAATCGCCGCCATGCACGGCTTCATCCACAAAGAAATCTTGTCATTGTGCGGCAATGATGTTAATATCCGCATCCTTTACGGCGGAAGCGTCAACGCAAACAATGCAGCGGCTATCTTCGCCGTACCCTATGTGGACGGAGCTTTGGTAGGCGGCGCATCCTTGTCTTACGAGTCGTTCGCAGCCATCATCAACGCCGCACAAGAAGCTTAAGAAACCGACATGGAAGCCTTTAAAACCGTTATCTGGATTGTGAACATCATCTCCGCTTTGACCATTATCGTGCTCGTCTTGCTCCAGCACGGCAAAGGTGCGGATGCGGGCGCAACGTTCGGTTCGGGTTCCGGCAGTGCACAAGGCGTATTCGGTTCGGCAGGCAACGCCAACTTTCTCAGCCGCGCCACAGCCGCCGCAGCCACCGTTTTCTTTGCAACCTGTATGGCGATGGTGTATATTTACTCCAATACAAACAGCCACGGTTTGGATTTCAGCGATGTGCAGCAAAGCGCACCCGCCACATCCCAACAGGCTCCCGCCAACAGCACGACACCCGCAGCTCCTCAGCCGCAAAAATAAAGGGTAACGCAGATTCAAGTTTATGCCGACATGGTGAAATTGGTAGACACGCTATCTTGAGGGGGTAGTGACCCTAGGTCGTATGAGTTCAAGTCTCATTGTCGGCACCATCAAAAGAAAAACCGTCTGAATTTCAGGCGGTTTTTTTACGTCTATCTATTTCCGTATAACCGCTGTCAGCTAAACACCCGAACCCCGTAAAACAAACCGAAGGATGCTGATTAGATCACAACATTTTGCGATGGTTTTCCAATGTATCCTGTCTGACTGTACGGAAAAAGTATCCACTGGAAAACTGCCGCATTATTTTTGACTGCGTGGGAATATTGTGTTGACAGCATATATAGCAAATAAACATATTATTCGATACAATTCCACCATGGCCTATTCACAAGACTTCAAACAACTCGTGCTCAAAAAACTCCGTCAAGGATGGACGATTCGTAGAGCCGCAAAAGAATTCGGCATCGCCATCTCCAC
>NZ_JBHCJY010000117.1:0-21940 GCF_041804105.1 Neisseria sp. | reverse complement strand
TTAAATGTTGATGGCGGTTTTTGTGCCAAGTAATTTTTAAAAATCAATGGGTTTTAGTGTTTTAATAATGCCAAAACCTTTCACTTTTTAGGATAATAAAATGTATCAACACACGATTGCTTGGTATCAAGGCGAAATTTTGGAAGCGTGGTTTATTGTGGGGGCGGGCGTTTGTTTGGGGCTGATTGGTTTGCTGTGCCATTTTTATGGGCAAAGTACAGGGGCGAAAGCCTTGTTTGTGCCGATGATGGTGCTTTTGGTGCTGTTTTTGGCGATTGGTGTGCCGATGATTTATAGCAATATACAGACCATGGCAAACGTGGCAGACACTTATCAAGCCGTGGGCGAAACGCAATTTGTTGTCGATGAATTAAAACGGGTAGCGAATTTTCAATATTTGTATCCGATGTCTATTGCGATTAGTGTGGTTAGTTTTGCGGTGGCGTTGGCGTTATTGCATTTTGATGTGGGCGTGAAATGGAAAGCGTGGGCGGTGGCGTTACTTATTTTGGGGACTTCGTTTGCCGTGATTGACTATTTTTCTAAAGAACGAGCGAATGGCTATCGGGCGGTTTTGGAACAGGCGAAAAAGTAAAGCAAAACACCGTTTGGAGCAATTCAAGCGGTGTTTTTGTTTGGAAAATGTGCAAAATAAGTTTTCAAGCTGCCTGAAAGTTAATTTCCATAAATGAAAACCAACTTCCCAAAATTCGCTATTCTTTTCTCAATTTCAATAATCTAAAATACGCTTATTCCATTTTTTAAATCAGAGAAAATATTATGCAAAACAATCGCATTAGCCAAATTTTAAATATCAAATACCCCATTGTCCAAGCCCCAATGTCGTGGCTGACCGATGCTCATTTAGTGGCGAGCGTTGCCAATGCTGGCGGATTGGGATTTTTAGCCCCACACGCTGGGCAAACCACCAATCCAACGTCCAATCAAGATGTATTAGACCGTATGCGTGCCGAAATTCGCAAAGTCAAAGCCTTGACGGACAAGCCTTTTGGCGTGCCGTTTTTGTTGTCTTATGACCTTTCGCTCATTCCGCTAATGGTAGATTTACTGATTGAAGAGCAAGTGCCTGTGGTGCTGGATAATGGTTGGTTGGATGAAGCGATTTACGCCAAACTCAAGCAGGCAGGCATTAAAATCATTTGTCGTTTAGGCAATCCGAATTTGCCAGACGCTTTAAAAGCGCAAAAGTTGGGTGCGGATATTTTGGTGCTGACAGGGTTTGACGAAGGCGGAACTTTGCCAATGAAAGAAATTGGCAGTTTTAATGTATTGGCGGAATTTGTCGGCAAGGTGGATTTGCCAATGATGCTTGCTGGTGGTATTGCCGATAAAAAAGCGGTTCAGACAGCGTTTATGCTCGGTGCAGAAGGCGTGTGGGTGGGGACGGCATTTATCGCCACTGTTGAGTGCCGAGCCAGTCAAAAAGTGAAAGATTGGATTGTTCAATCAACTGCCAATGATTTGTTATTGTTCCGCACCGAGCCGTATTATTACCGCTCTTTGCCAACCGAAGTCGCCAAAAAATGCTTTGAAATGAGCGAAAACGGGGCATCTCGTGCCGATATTGCCAAAGTGATGAATGCGGGTATGGGGATGCGTTTGGGTATGCTGGAAGGGGATTTTGAACACGGTTATGTGTCGGTGGGCAACGGCATTTCGGCGATTGACCGTGTGAAGAGTGTGCAGGAATTGGTTGATGAATTCATGGGATAAGGAAAATGCCGTTTGGTTGGGTTCAAACGGCATTTTTTATGTTCACTGGTTTTATGCTGTCTGAAAGCACCAGCCAGAAACCTTTGCAAAATACCTTCAATGCCGTCTGAAATGATTCAATCACGTCATTACCGCGTAGGCGGGAATCCGGATTTGATATTTCCAAGCTATTGTTTAATAAACGAAACCGGATTTCAAACACGGATTCCGGATTTCCGTCTGCGCGGGAATGGCGGAAGTTTGGAAAACCCGTTTTGCCGGTGTGCCGTCAACGCAATATCCAAACACGGCCTTGGCGTTTTACCCAATCCTTTTAAACGGCGGCAGGCAGGCTAAAAGCTGCTGGCCGTAACGCTGAGTTTTCACGCGGTTGTCTAAAATGGTCACGCGGCCGTAGTCGGTTTCGGTGCGGATGAGGCGGCCGACGGCTTGGACGAGTTTGATGCCGGCTTCGGGGACGGTGATTTCGATGAAGGGGTTGCCGCCGCGCTGTTCGATCCAGCGGTTTTGGGTTTTCTCTATCGGGTTGTCGGGCATGGAAAACGGGAGTTTGGCGATGATGACCTGCACGCAGGCTTCGCCGGGGAGGTCGAGGCCTTCGGCGAAGCTGTCGAGGCCGAAGATGATGCTGGCGCGGCCTTCGGCAACGGCTTGGTGGTGTTTCTGCAAGAGTGCGGCTTTGGGCAGGTCGCCCTGTATCAGCAAAAGCGGCAGGTAGTCGTCGGGCAGGCGCAGGGCGACTTCCTGCATCTGTTTGCGTGATGAGAAGAGCACGAGCGTGCCGATGGCCTCTTGGGGGGAAATGAGTTTGGGCAGCCATTCGGCGACGGCGGCGGTGTGGGCGGCGGGGTCTTTGGGGCTGGCGTGCACGGGCGGGATGTAGAGTTCGCCCTGTTTTTCAAAGTCGAACGGGCTTTTGAGGGCGAGGGTGGCGGTTTCGGGCAGCCAAACCAGGCCGGTTTGGCGCAGAATCAGGTTGAAGCTGCCGAGCGATTGCAGGGTGGCGGAGGTCAGCACCGCGCCGGCTGCGCGCCGCCACAGGCTGTTGGCGAGGTGGCTCGCGCTGCTGATGGGGCTGGCGTTGAAGATGTAGTCGTTTTTGTCGTCGATGCGGCGGGTAATCCATTTGGCCAGCGGTTCGCTCCCTTCGGGCGGTACGGCGGACAATAAGTCCCACACGGCGCTGATTTGTTCGGTGCGGGCGGTAAACAGGCCGAATTCGCTGCTGATGCGGTCGATGAGCGCGCCGTCTTGGTCTTTTTCGCGGCGCGCGGCGGACAATGCTTCGTTCAGGCTGTAAACGTGTTTGAGCAGGCTGCGGGCGGCAACGGCGGTGTTCTGCACCAAAAGTTCCAAATCTTCGGGGATTTTGCCGTCCTGCCACAGCCATACGGGGTCGTTGTGTTTGCGGTTGAAATCGCTGTCGTTTTGGCGGAACTCATTTTCAGACGGCTTGAAGTCCAGCGACGGCTCTTCGGCAAGGTGGAACTGCCATTCGTGCAGGCTGTCGAGCAGCGATGAAGCGGCTTCGTCGGCCAAGTTTGCGGTTTCGGCCTTGTCGGTTACGGCGGCGATTTTGGCGGTGATTTGCGGCAGTTTTTCCAACGTCCACACCGCCGTGTTCCACGAATGTTCGGCGGCAAACTGGCTCAGGGCTTTTTTGGGCAGGTGGTGGGCTTCGTCGATGCAGTAGAAACTGTTTTCCGGCGCAGGCAGAATCACGCCGCCGCCCATGCCGATGTCGGCCAGCAGCAAATCGTGGTTGGCCACCACCACATCAACCGTTTCCAGCGTGTCGCGCGCCAAATAAAACGGGCATTCGGCGCGGTTGGGACAGGCCGCTTTCAGGCAGCCGTGGCGGTCGTTGGTGATTTTGAACCACAACGCGTCGTCGATTTTTTCCGGCCAGGTGTCGCGGTCGCCGTTGAAGCTGCGGTTGGCGAAACCGTCGGCCAGTTCGCGCATCTGCCTCATTTCGTCGGGCTTGGGTTTGCTGTCCCACAACACCGCCGGGGCTTCGAAGCCGAGCAGGTTTTGCTGCGCGTTGCCCTGCGTGAGCTGGTAGAGCTTGTAGGGGCAGAGATAGCGGCCGCGCCCTTTGGCGATGGCAAACGTCAGCTCCAGCCCGCTTTTTTCCACCAGAAACGGCAAATCACGGTCGACGAGCTGTTCCTGCAAAGCCACCGTCGCGCTCGACACCACCAGCTTTTTGCCGCGCGTCTGCGCCATAATGCCGCCCGCCAACAGATAGGCCAGCGATTTGCCCACGCCCGTCGGCCCTTCGATGACGGCAATACTCTCGCCCTCGCGCTTGGGCGCGTCGCCGCCCTCTTCGCAGCTCAGGGTGCGCGAAAACGCGTTGGCCACCGCCGCAATCATTTCCCGCTGCGACGCGCGCGGGCGGAAACCGGGCAGGTTTTTGCCGATGTTTTGGTAGTGGTCGCGGATGGCGTTTTTTTCTAAATCGGTGAGCATGATGCCGTCTGAAAATGGGGGCGGAAGACGGCATTTTACCATTTCAGGGCAACGGTTTCGATGCACTCAGGCCGTCTGAAAAATGTTTTTCAGACGGCCTGAATCCATTGCGCCAACGCATCGGCCAGCTTCGGCACGGCATCGGGCGCGGTATCGGGATAAAGCGCGGGTTCGATGAGTTCCAGCTCGTTCAGCACGAACAGGCCGTCTGAAAAGGAACGCCGCAGGTTTTGCCGAAACACATGCGGTGCGTTTCGCCAAAACGTGCCGTCAACGCGGGCATACAGCGGGGTTTCGGGCAGAGCGGACAAGGCTCGGCGGGCGGCGGCAAGGGCGGTTTCAGACGGCCTGTACGGAAAAACCTGCACGCCGTAGGCCGAATTGGCGCGCCATTCTCCTGCCTTCGGCTGCCGTTTCACCGCATGGCTGAAGGTGCCGCCGATGAATATCATCGAGATTTCCCCTTCTGTTTCAATATCCTGTAAATAAGGCTGCACCAAAACGCCCTGCGGGTACTGCCGCAGGTCGGGCAAGGGGCCGTCTGAAACGAATTTTTCCACGCCCCGCCCGCTTTGGCCGACCAAGGGTTTGACCACCGCCGTGTGCCAACCGCGTCCGCGCACGGTCCGGCGGATCAGCGTTTCATCGGCAGGCAGGGTGGCGGACGGAATCACGTCGATACCTTTTTCCGCCAAATCAATCAGATAGCGTTTGTCCATGTTCCAGCGCATCAGCGCGGGCGGATTGGCAAACCACTGCCCGCCCTGCTCCGCCGCCGTCAGCCAACGGGTGAATCCGTCGGGATACGCGGCGTAATCCCACGCGCAAAGCGGCAGGACAAACGGCGTTTGCGGACGGTTCTGCCACGGTTCGGCGCGTGCACGGATGCCGCGTTCGGCCAGCGCGTCGAGCAGCGGCAGCAGGTTGGCGGGCAGTTCGGGATAGGCGGCGCAGGTGGCGATGGTAAGCATGGCGGGCATGGTACGGACGGCGGGATTTTGCCGACGGATGCGGCGGTAAATTTCGGCTTAACTTGGATTTGGACGGTGAAACCGACAGGAGAGCCGGATGCGCGGCCTGGGGATATGGGCAGTAAAACCTCGAGCCGTCTGAAAACGGCAAACGGCGGTTTCGTACGGTTACGCCCGCTTGGGGCGGGCTAACCGTACCTACACTAGGTTTCCTTCTGCAACGGTACGGCAGCACGGCAATTTCAGACGGCATACCGCCGCATGAAAAGCACTGCCCGTTTCGGACGGCATTTGTTCTGAAACATAGCCCGAACCGTCAAGGCTGTCTGAAAACGGTGCAAACGGCGGTTTCGTACGGTTACGCCCGCTGGGGCGGGCTAACCGTACCTACATTAGGTTTCTGTCTGCAACGGTGCGGCAGCACGGCAATTTCAGACGGCATACCGCCGCATGAAAGCCCTGCCTGTTTCGGACGGCATTTGTTCTGAAACATAGCCCGAACCGTCAAGGCTGTCTGAAAACGCCTTTACTTCACCATCTGCATGTATTTTTTCAGACGGCCTTTGTTCTGCATCGCGCGTTTGTCCAACTCGTCGGCCGCGGCCTGCGCTTTGGCTTTATTGGTGGCCTTGCCCACCTGAATCACACCGCTCATGTTCATCATGCGGTGCGGCGGGCAGGTGTAAACGTATACGCCTTCTTTGTCGAGCTTAACCGTGAACTTCTCGTTTTCTTTCGACAGAAAATCCTTCGCACCCGCAGGCACGGCCTTGCTCTGCACCCAATGGCCTTTGTGGGTGGGGATGAAGGTAACGGTATCGCCGGGCTTGGCGTTGACGAAAGCCGGCTCGAACACCATGTTGCCGTCTTTGCCGTTGTCGAGCATTTTGACTTCGTGGTTGGCGGCGAACGCGGGGGCGGCGGCCAACACCAGCAGGGTAAACAGGGATTTTTTCATCAAGGTTCCTTTCGGTTGGTTCGGATACAGATTCCCACCTGCGCGGGAACAGCAAGAAACACGGTAGGTACGGTTAGCCCGCCCCAAGCGGGCGTAACCGTACGAAACGACGGCAAAACAGGTTCGGCAAAATTTCCCGAGGCCGTCTGAAAACCGGACTCCGGTTTTGCAGGACAACTGCATCCGTGGACAGGCGGCTTCCAATCATCTGTGCCTTTATGCTTGATGTACGGTTACGCCCGCTGCGGCGGGCTAACCGTACCTACTTCTACCGGGAGAAGCCAATAAGGGGAACGTTTTCAGACGGCCTTATCAGGCAGATGCCCTGCCGTTTCCATTGGCTGAAAACAAACCGGCGTTTCCTGTTCCCTACCGTGGATTCCCGCCTGCGCGGGAATGACGGTAGGTACGGTTAGCCCGCCCCAAGCGGGCGTAACCGTACAAAACGGCAGCAAAACAGGTTCGGCAAAATTTCCCGAGGCCGTCTGAAAACCGGACTCCAGTTTTGCAGGACAACTGCATCCGTGGACAGGCGGCTTCCAATCATCGCTGCCTTTATGCTTGATGTACGGTTACGCCCGCTGCGGCGGACTAACCGTACCTACTTCGACTAACCGTACCTACGCTTTTAGCCCGTCATTAGCTTGCGCAAGTCCGCTGCGCCACCCCCCGCGCAGGCGGGAATCCAAACGGTTGTATTTCGGTATCGGCAAGAATAAAACCGCGGCTGCCTTCAAAGGCCGTCTGAAAAAATGACAGGTTGTCCGTCATCTACCGTGGATTCCCGACTGCGAGGGGAGCACAGCGGACTTGCCGCAAGCCAATGACAGGAATGTTTTCAGACGGCCTGCCGCATCGGTCGGATGACGGGGATGCCGCGGCTGTCGTGCAGCAGTTCGACGCGGATGTCGTACAGCCTGCCGACCACGTCGGCCTGCAAAACTTCGGCGGGCGTGCCGCAGCCTTGGATTTTGCCGCTGCCCAAGAGTATCAGGCCGTCTGAAAACTGGGCGGCAAGGCTCAAATCGTGCAGCACCATCAGGGTAACCAGCCCCTGTTCGCGGGTGTGGCGGCAGACGTGTTCGAGCAGGTTGAGCTGGTGGTGCATGTCGAGCGCGCTCACGGGTTCGTCGAGCAGCAGGATTTCGGGACGGCGCATCAGCACTTGGGCGAACATCACGAGCTGCCGCTGGCCGCCGCTCAGGCGGGTGATGTCGCGGTGGGCGAGGTGGCCGATGCCGAGCAGGTTCATGGTTTCGGCGGCTTCCGACAAAACGTCGTCGCCGACGTGCATGTGCAACGCGTCGATGCGGCCGAGCAGGATGACTTCGAGCGCGGTGAGCGTGGCTTCGGTGGCGGTGTCCTGCGGCATGTAGCCGATGCGTTTCTGCCAGTGTTGCAGGCGGGTTTTGCCGAGCGTGTCGCTGCCGTAGCGGATGGAACCGCTGTGGGGCAGTTCGCCGAAAACGGCTTTTATCAGCGAGGATTTGCCCGTGCCGTTGGGGCCGAGCACGGTATAGACCCTGCCGGATTCGAGGGTGAAGCCGATGTCGTCGGCAACGGTGAGCGCGCCGCGTTTGACGGTAAGGTTTTCAACGGTAAGCATAAATCTGTATCGGAATACGGTTTTCAGACGGCCTGAAGGCTGTGCAAAAAATTTGGCTGTGTCCGGATATTGTGTTGGTACTTGGTTTTTCGTCATTTCCGTTCAGGCAGGAATCCGGCTTTGATATTCACAATTGATTGTTGAATATGAAAATACCGGATTCCAAACATGGATTCCCGCCTGCGCGGGAATGACGGAAGCCGGGAAAATCCGTCTTGCCCTGTATGCCGTCAACGCCATACCCGAACGCAGCAGAAAATTTCGAAACCGCCTGAACTTTCTACTGCGGTGCCGTACCCGCCCGGCCTTTGCGAAAACAGGCTGCGGCAGGCATGGCGGCGGTAAAGGATGTTTTCAGACGGCCTGCACGGTTTTTGCCAAGATGCCGCTTCAGGCAAACAGCCCTTTGAACCAGTTTATCAGGCGGTCGAACCACGACTGTTCGCCGCCGCCCTGTGCGGTCTGTTTCGTGCCGGCGCAGTCCGAACTGCCGCAGCCCAGTTGGATGAAAAACGTGCCCTGCGGTTCGACAGGCAGGTATTTGCGGTGGAATTCGCGGTAGGTCTGCTCGGGTTTGATGTCGGCGAACAGGTCGGGATAGAGTGCTTTGGCCATAAACTGCGCGGAAGCCAAATCGGCCAGCGAGCGCGATGCGGTGTGGTACATGCCGTAAACGCGGTTGTTCTGTACGGCGGGCAGGCCGCTCCAGCCTGCGCGTTTGGTGAATCCGGCCAGCCGTTTCTGCGCTTCTTCGGCGGAAATGCCGATGCCCATCGCCATCGCGTCGGGCTGCTTCATGCCGACTTCTGTGCCGGAAATCATCACGACTTCGGGTTTGGCGGTCAGAAGCTGTTCGGGGTTGATCGGCCCCCAGTCTTTGATGAACGGCGCGCTCACGTTGTCGCCGCCCACCGTGTCGGCAATCGAACCCCACATGTTTTTGCCGAAGGTGTAGCTGTGTTCGGACGGCCCTTTGTCGCCGAATTCGATGTAGATTTTCGGCTTCGGCCTGCCTGCGTTTTTCACGCGTTTCTGAATTTCGGCAATGCCCGCCGCGTATTCGCCCGCAGCCTGTTTCGCACGCTGCTGCGTTGCCGACAGCTCGCCGAAGATTTCGGTGCTGCGGGTGTGGCGTTCGACCGTTTGCGCGTTGTAGTCCACCACCACCACGGGGATGCCCGCTTTTTCAAAGCGCGGGATGTCGGTTTTGAGCGTGTCGAACTGCCAGTCGGCCAGCACCACCACATCGGGCTTCATCGCCAGCGTTTTTTCAAACGAAAACGTGCCGGTGTTCACATTGCCGATGTCGCCGATGTTTTTCAGTTCGGGCATTTTGGCGGTGTACAGCGCCCAGCTTCCCGGGTTGAACTTCTCCCAGAATTCGCGCGAAATGCCGACCACGTTTTTGAAGTTTTCCGCGCCCGTGGCCGCGATGTAGTCGGGGAAGTAAAAACCCAGCACCACGCGCTTGGCGGGCACGTCCACTTTCACTTCGCGGCCGCGCACGTCGGTGATGGTTTTCACTTCGGCCTGCGCCGCGGCAGCCGCCAGCAGCATCGCGGCGGCGGCAAGGGTGTTTCGGACAAAGGGTTTCATAAGGTTCCTTATTCTGTTTTTTCGGGAATGCCGTCTGAAAAAGTTTTCAGACGGCCTTTATCAACTGCGGACTTACCGTTTCGACAGCACAATCCAAAAGAAAAACGGCACGCCCACAAACGACGTAACGATGCCCACCGGAAACAGCGCGCCCGGGATAATCGTTTTCGACAACACGCTGGCCACCGACAGAAAAGCCGCGCCCGCCAGCATCGCGCCGGGCAGGAAAAACCGCTGGTCTTCCCCCAGCAGCATCCGCGCCACGTGCGGCGCAACCAGCCCGATAAAGCCGATGATGCCGACGAAGCTGATGGCCGTGGCCGTCATCACCGCCACCAGCACCAGCGTTTTGATGCGCAGCCGCTGCAGATTGATGCCCAGCCCCGCCGCACGCTCTTCGCCCAAACGCAG
Source organism: Neisseria sp. (assembly GCF_041804105.1). Classification (GTDB taxonomy): domain Bacteria; phylum Pseudomonadota; class Gammaproteobacteria; order Burkholderiales; family Neisseriaceae; genus Neisseria. The sequence continues at coordinate 12,189 of NZ_JBHCJY010000117.1, read as the reverse complement.
TGCGGTCAGCTTCCACAAATCCCGCGACAGCAATGTAACGCACACCGCCGTCACCGCCGCCGTAACCGTCAGGCTCTCCCAAGTCGCCTTGGTCAGGCTGCCGAACAGCCAAAACAGAATCTGCTGCGACACTTCGGGCGCGGCGATAAACTGAATCAGCGACAGAAACGACTGAAACAGAAACAGCATGGCGATGCCCACCAACACCAGCACCGCCGAATTGAACCGCCGCGCGGAAGCAAACAGAAACAGGATGCCCGAAGCCAGCATCGTCATCACAAATGCTCCTGCAGGCACGGCCAGAGTTTCGGGCAGGCCGAAGCTGCCGAACGCAATCACCAGCGATGCACCCAAGCCCGCCGCCGCCGCCAGCCCGAGCGTATAGGGGCTGGCCATCGGATTGTTGAGCAGCGTCTGGATTTCCGCGCCGCCCACGCCCAAAGCCGCACCGACCACCAAAGCCATCAGCGCCATCGGCAGGCGCAAATCGTGCACAATCACATGACTCATCGCATCCGCCCCGTCCAGCCCCAGCAGCGATTTCACCACCTCGCCCACCGGCAGCATCGACGGCCCCGTGGCAATGTCGAACACCAGCCCGGTCAGGCTGACGGCCAGAAAAAACAAAACCACCAGCCAGCGCCTGCGCTCAAGCGCACGCTGGTTTTTAACGATTTCGGCAGTAGAAATAACAGTTTGGGTCATGGATACGGTTCGGCAGGTTTGTGATGGAATGATGGAATTGTTGATGAAACGAACGGTTTCGGCGGCTCCGGCAAATGCGTTCGGACAAAAAACAGCGCAATCCGCCCGCCGCCCCGACAGACCGCCGCAAACGCAGGGATACCGCCTTTTGCCCGATACGGACGGCATGACGCCGCAAATGTTTCAGACGGCCTTTATGCACATAAAGTTCCGTTGTTCAGGCCGTCTGAAAACATTTCCCGCCATTCCTGAGCCAGCGGGAATCCGGCGGCTGATGCCCGGCGACAGCAACGTAGGTACGGTTAGCCCGCCAAAGCGGGCGTAACCGTACGAAATCACAGTCCGGCTTTCAGACGGCCTTGCTTGGGCGGTTTTTCTGCTGAAGCATTGTTTTGCCGTTTTGTACGGTTACGCCTGCTTCGGCAGGCTAACCGTACCTACTCACTCACCGTCATTCACTTACGTGATCCCTCCGAACAGTCGGGAATCCGGCGGCAAATTTCAGGCAACCGGTCATGCCCAAACGGTTTGACAGCAGCCGATTTGTCCTTACGGATACCGCAGCAACGTAGCAACGTAGGTACGGTTAGCCCGCCAAAGCGGGCGTAACCGTACAAAACGGCGGACAAACGGATCCAACGATGAAAAACGGGTTCGGCAGGAAAAACAGTCCAAGGCCGTCTGAAAACCGGATTGCGGATTCGTACGGTTACGCCCGCTTTAGCGCGGGCTAACCGTACCTACTCAAGTACCGTCATTAACTTACACGCCTTCCGAACAGTCGGGAATCCGGCGGCAAATTTCAGGCAACCGGCCATGCCCAAACCGGTTTGACAGCAGCCGATTTGTCCTTACGGATAACACGGTAAACCATCTGAATCCCCGCCTGCTCGGGGTGGCGCAACGGACTTGCGCAAGCTAACGACAGGAAATGCTTTCAGACGGCCTTCCGTCAAAACAGCGATTTGAACCAGGCAACCAGCCTGTCCCACCACGAACCGCCGCCGTTTTGCGTCTGTCCGCCCGCTTCGGCATTGCAGCCCAGGGTTTCGCAGCCCGCTTGGATGTAGAACGTGCCCTGCGGCATAACCGGCAGGTTGTTGCGGTAGAAATCCTGATAGGTTTTATCGGGGTTCAGGTCGGCAAACAGCTGCGGGTAAACCGCTTTGGCCATGAATTGGAGCGATGCGCCGTCTGAAAGTGTACGCGAATTGGCGTGGTATGCGCCGTAGAAACGGTTGTTCTGCACGGCGGGCAGCGCGTTCCAGCCCTGCCGTTTGGCAAAACCGTTCAGACGGCGTTGGGCTTCGCCTTTGTCGATTTGCCAGCCCATCACCATGGCCGACGGGTTTTTCTTCAACTCGGTTTCGCGTCCGGTAATGACCACCACATCGGGCTTGGCCGCCAATACCGTTTCGGGGTTGACGGGAGCGTAAAACTCCACCGCCTTGGCCGAAATGTTCTCGCCGCCCACCAAATCGATCATCGGCCCCCACATCGCTTTGCCGAATGTGAAACTGTATTCCGACGGGCCTTTGTTGCCGAACTCCACATACACTTTCGGCTTGGGCAGGTTGGCTTTTTTCACCCGCGCCTGAATGTCGTCAGCAATCGCTTTGTAGTCGTCCGCCAGTTGTTTGGCACGCTCGGGCCGTCCGGTCAGCGTGCCGATGATTTCGGTGGATTTGACGTGTTTGGCAACGGTTTGCGCGTTGTAGTCGAGCACCACCACGGGAATGCCCGCTTTTTCAAGCCTGTCCAGATCCGAACCCAAGGCCTGATACTGCCAGTCGGCCAACACCAGCAGGTCGGGCTTCAGCGACAGCACTTTTTCGATGGAAAACGTGCCCACTTCCACTTCGCCCACATCGGCCAGCTCGTTGAGCCGCGGCACGGCTTTGGTAAAGGCTTCCCAACTGGTCGGCGCCCAATCCGCCCACACCGCCTTCGACAAACCGACTACATTGTCGAACGCCTCTTTACCGCCCACGGCCATATAGTCCTGATAATAAAAGCCCACCACCGCGCGCTTGACCGGCAAATCGACCGTAACCTTGCGGTTTGCCGTATCGACAATCTGCACGGGTTTGGCATAAACGGAAGCCGCGCCGACTGCCAGCGCAACGGAAAAAATCAGGTTTCGGATGTTCGGTTTCATAAAAAATCTTCTTAATAAAAGTCATTATTGATTAAATGGTAAACCAAAACCCGCAGACACTCAACCCGCGCTGCTCCCTGCAAAACGGATAACACACCTGAACACCCAACATCCCGCTTCAGGCTCTGCTCCGAACCCGTGTTCCAAATATGCGGCAACACGGCTGCCTGTCTCGGATTGTCCCGGACGTAAATCCGCCTTTTTTTAAGATGAAAAGACCGTGTTCAGATATTGCGTTGATGTTTGATTTTCCGCCATTCCCGCGCAGACCGGAATCCGTCAGCGGATAACGGCAGCCCATCATTTTCAGACGGCCTTGGAAGCCTGCCGCTTTTAGAAAACCGCTGCTTTATCTCCACGGACACCGCAAAGCAAACATCCGGATTCCCGCCTGCGCAGGAGAATGGCGGAAGCTGGAGAAATCCGTCTTGCCAATGGTTAATCAACAATATCCATCCAAGCACAGCCTATTAAAAACCTGCCCTACAACTACTTCAACGCTTCCAGCACCAACGCCTTTACCCACGACAGACTTTCCCGCAACAGCGTGCGGATGTAGCGCGGGGTGCCGATGTCGCAGGGGTCGCCCGCGAACACCGACAAAGTCTTGTCCGGCCACTGCTTTTCCGCCAGCCAGCGTGCGCGGGCAAGGTGGAATGCCGAGCTGACGATGACCGTGCGCGGTTTGTCCGCCACCAGCGGCGTGCTGAACGCAAGGTTTTCAAAAGTACTGGTGGAACGGTTTTCCAGCAGGATGTTTTCAGACGGCACACCCATTTCCGCGGCCATCGCCGCCATGGTTTCGGCCTCGTTGCTGCCGTCGTCGTCCGTGCCGCCCGACATTACCAGCAGCGGCACTTTGCCCGCACGGTAAAGCGCAACGCCCGCCGCGACACGCGAACGCAGGCAGGGATTGGGTACGCCGTTGCGGTTGACCGCATTGCCCAGTACCACCGCGACATCGGCATTTCCGATTTCAGACGGCCTGACCGCCGCTTGGGATGCGCGGTAGTGCAGGTAAAACAGCGGCGCGGAAACGGCGGCGAGCAGGAACAGGATGATTAGGGCAGGTTTCATGGGAGTGCTTTCTTTAAGGGTAGTTTTCCTACTGCGGCGTATGGTCTGGCCACGGCTGTTATGTTACTGCGAAATAAACAGGCTGCCTGAAAACACTTAGGCAGCCTATCATTATAAATGATAAAAAAACATATGTTATGTGCTCTAGAATAAAGCAATCAAATCAAACAAGACTATTACATAACAATGATTTTATTCCTGAAAGTACAAATATCGGTCTTTCTTAAAATTTAATTGTTATAGTCACGTCTATTTACTACTTACCCAAATTTAAAAGACAACAGCAGTATACAACGGTGTCAATAACAACCAAATTTGCCTCCTCCTATCCGCCGGTTACCTATATAGCAACGACCAGTAATAGTAGCAGCCAGAGTAGTAGCAGCTCTACCTGCAACAAAGTCTGCTCCGCCGGAAACCTGCTGTAATTCAGTCACATTTAATGTCTTCATAATACAAACTCCTTATAAAAATCAAACAATTCAAACCATACGGCATTATCGATAAATCGATATGCTGTCAAAAAACTAACATATCAAACCGCAAAATAATTATAAAGAAAGCAACCTATTGAAAATAAATGAAATTCATGCTCAATGATATGCACTTGAAAATATGATGTTTTATTTCGGCAATTGTATTTAGATAATACGTTGGTATAGCATCAACCAAGTTGATTTTTCGGACTACCATCATTCCCCCCTACCTGTGCGGGAATGACGGGTTGGCGTTTTCAGACGGCCTTCCCGCAAGGCAATTTTGGTAGGGTTAGGTCAACCTACCATCTCTACGGTATTTACCATCTCTGCCATATTTGACGATGGTGGGTGTACACCCACCCTACGCGGATTTCAGACGGCCTGAAACCTTTTCACTTTTGGTTCAAACCAAATTTTTCAAACGGTACAGCATATCCAACGCATCTCGCGGCGACAAGTCGTCGGGATTGATGTCCGACAGGGCTTCGAGCAGGCGGCTTGGGGTTTCAGACGGCCTTTCGGTGTGTGTTTCGTCGGGTCCGGCATGGTCGCTTTCAGACGGCATGCCGCTGAAAATATCCAACTGCGGGCGGTTGGCTGCAGCTTGGGCTTCGAGTCCGTCGAGGTGTTTGCGGGCGGATTTGAGGGCGCGGGCGGGCAGGCCGGCGAGTTTGGCGACGGCGATGCCGTAGCTTTTTTCGGCGGGGCCGGGCTGGATTTCGTGCAGGAATACGATGTCCTGCCCCTGTTCGACGGCGGAAAGGTGCATGTTGACGGCGTTGGCGTGGGCTTCGGGCAACTTCGTCAGCTCGAAGTAGTGGGTGGCGAACAGGCTGAAGGATTTGTTTTTCTGGAGCAGGTGTTCGGCGATGGCCTGCGCGAGGGCGAGGCCGTCGAAGGTGGAGGTGCCGCGGCCGACTTCGTCCATCAACACCAGTGATTGCTCGGTGGCGTGGTGCAGGATGTAGGCGGTTTCGCTCATTTCGACCATGAAGGTGGAGCGGTTGCCGGCCAGGTCGTCGCTCGCGCCGATGCGGGTGAAAATCTGGTCGATGGGGCCGATTTTGGCTGCGTCTGCCGGGACGAAGCTGCCGGTGTGGGCGAGCAGCGCGATATGGGCGACTTGGCGCATGTAGGTGGATTTTCCGCCCATGTTGGGGCCGGTGAGCAGCATCAGGCGGTGTTTGTGGTCGAGAGCGGTGTGGTTGGGCGTGAAGTGGCGCACCTGCCGTTCGACGACGGGGTGGCGGCCGTTTTCAATTTGGATGACGGGATAATCGGCGAATTCGGGGCAGACGTAGCCGTGTTCCTGCGCAAGGCGGGCGAAGGTGGACAATACGTCGAGCGAGGCGGCGGCTTTGGCGGTTTTCTGCAATTGCGGCAAGGCCGTCTGAAGCTCTTTCAGCAGCGCGTCGAAAAGCTGTTTTTCCAATGCAAGGGCTTGGTCTTGCGCGGTCAACACTTTGTCTTCAAAGGCTTTCAGTTCGGGCGTAATGAAGCGTTCGGCGTTTTTGAGGGTTTGGCGGCGTTGGTAGTCGGCAGGGGCTTGCTCGGCCTGCACTTTGGACAATTCGATGTAGAAACCGTGTACGCGGTTGAACTCGACCTTGAGCGTGGAAAGCCCCGTGCGCTCGCGTTCGCGGTTTTCCAAAGCGCGCAGGAATTCGTCGCCGTGGTTTTGGATGTGGCGCAGTTCGTCGAGTTCGGCATGGAAGCCGTGGTTAATCACGCCGCCGTCTTTCAGCCAAACGGCCGGTTCGGGCAGAATGGCGGCGGCCAGTTTTTCGGCAACGGGCAGGGCGGCGGGGAACACGGCGGCCAGCGTTTCCAGCAGGCTGCTCGCGCCCGTTTCCAGCTCGATTTGCGCCAGCGCAAACAGGCTGTCGCGCAGGGCGGAAAGGTCGCGCGGACGCACGTTGCCCACGGCGATTCGCGCGGCGATGCGCTCGATGTCGGCAGAGTTTTTCAGACGGCCTTGAACGTGTTCAAACTGGTTTTGCAGTTCCAAAACCGCCTGCTGGCGCGCCCTGATGTGGGCGCGGTTGCGCAGCGGATGGTGCAGCCACAGCGCGAGCAGGCGGCTGCCCATGTGGGTGGCGCATTCGTCGAGTACCGAAAACAGTGTCGGCGCTTTTTTGCCGGCGAGCGTTTGGGTGATTTCGAGGTTGCGGCGGGTGGCGGCATCCATGCCGATATACTCGTTTTCTGTTTCGAGCGAGAGGCCGTCGAGGTGCTGCGGCAGATGGTTTTGCGTGAGGCGGATGTAGTTCAGCAGCGCGCCCGCCGCGCCCACCGCCTCGGCGTGTTCGGTTTTGTCCAACCCGAAACCGCGCAAATCCTGGCTGCCGAAATAGCCCGTCAGCAGCTTTTCCGCAGCGTCGGCGGCAAACTGCCAAACGTTCAGGCGCGTGATGTTGGCCGCGCCCGAGGCCGTCTGAAAAACCGGCGCGGTTTGATTGTCGGGCAGCAAAACCTCCGCCGCCTGCAAACGCGCCAACTCGTCGTCCAGCTTGTCCGCCGTCGTCATTTTCGCTTTGAATTCACCGCTTTGCAGCGAAGCCCACGCAATGCCCGCCTGCTTTTTCCCCACGCACACCGCCGCGATGCGGTTGGTTTCCTTGTCTTCCAAAAACGCCGAATCCGTGAGCGTGCCGGGCGTAACGATGCGCACCACCTTGCGTTCCACCGGCCCCTTGCCCGCGCCCACTTCGCCCACCTGCTCGCAAATCGCCACGCTCCTGCCCATTTTCACCAGCCGCGCCAGATACTGCTCCGCCGCATGAAACGGCACGCCCGCCATCTTCACCGGCTCGCCGTTGACCTGCCCGCGCGTCGTCAGCGTGATGTCCAACAGCTTCGCCGCCTCTACCGCGTCATCGAAAAACAGCTCGTAAAAATCGCCCATGCGGTAAAACAGCAGCTTGTCGGCATGGCCGGCTTTGATGTCGAGATACTGCTGCATCATCGGGGAAACGGCGGGTTTGGACATTTCAGACGGCCTTTCTCGGCGGGAAAACGGGAAGCGGTATTGTAGCAAAAGAGCAAAAGGCCGTCTGAAAAGCCTGCCCGCCATTCCCGAATGGAAACGTAGTACACAACAGCCACAAAGACAACGAAACCTTTCAGACGGCCCGTGACAGTTTTTCTGCGGAATCCGTTTTTCCGTTTCCGCCTTTTCGTATGGTTGTTTTTGCACCTGCATTTTCCGCCGGTGCGTACGGTTACGCCCGCTGCGGCGGGCTAACCGTACCTACAACGCTGAGTTTCCGGCTCTAATGGGCAAACTGTTGCATTTTAAGAAACTGCCATCTTTATCTGCCCTAAAAAATATAGAAAACTCAATTGGTATGATAAAATCACATACATTTCCATACAAAAAATTACATTAACGCCCAAACTTAAGCCATTCACGCTTTTGCGGGTGATTATGAAAGACTGCACATTATGAAAAAACTACCTTCCCGCTTTCGCACAACCATGCGCCCGATGATTTACAGCTTATCTTCGGCTTTCGCATTATTGGCAACCGGAACGGCATCGGCAAATTTTGCCGATACACCTATCTATCTTCAAAACGAAACCAAAATTCAGGGCGGGGCGGGCAAGGTTAAGCCGAATGTGATGCTGTTTATCGATGACTCGGGCAGTATGAACTGGACTGTAACAGGCAGCCAACAATCCCGCCTTCAAATTACGAAAAATGCTTTATCTGACGTGGTCAACAAATACACCGATCAGATTAATTGGGGCTTTCAAACTTTGCATGACAATGGCTCTGCCAATTTACCGGGCTATACCGATAAGTGGACAGACGTGATCCAGAGCATCAACAAACTGAAAGCCAACGGGGGCACACCCACTACCTACCGTTATTATCAAATTGCTCAAGATGTAATTAAAAACACCCGTTACCGTTGCCAAAAAAACTATATCGTTTTAATGTCGGATGGAGATGCCAACGACAGCCACAAAACTAAAAATACTGATTTTGAATACCGGAATGGAAAATGGCATGTGAAGTCAGCAACTCCAGTATTTCCAAACAATGCGGTAACCGACCCCTACTTTGGTTATCGTGAAGGAGGAGGGTTTGATTACAAAATTACCGATACCAATACTGAAGTATGGGATACGGTTTGGGATAGAAATGACGGTCTAAACTGGTTCAGCAAAACCCTGCAAACCAAAGATTTCAAAACCGGCGGAACCGATGCCACAGGAAAAAGTTGGGACGGTGTTCCTGAGGATCCTAAAGAAAAAGACGGCACAAGCAAGTTCAAAAACCAAACCGCCGAAACCTTTACGGTAGGCTTCGGAGAAAGTTTGAGTGAGGCCGGGCGTACTTATCTGCAAAAAGGTGCCAGCAAACCTGATTATTTTTTCAGCGCCACAAAAGCAGAGGATCTGGTTCAGGCATTCAGCCAAATCTTCGAAAATATTGAAAACAGCAGCCTGAATAATGCACAAGAAGGTGTGGGCACCGCCGCGCCTGCCGTAACAGGCAAGGGCACCAGTGAAGCGCCGAGTGCGGCTTTGTCGGTATATCTGGATCCGCAAACATGGAGCAGCCAATTGCGCTTTTACGAATTGGCAGAAGACGGTTCATTTAAAAACAGCTTTAAACAACCTTCTTTTACAGGCCGCAAAACGCTGGTTAACACAGGCACGCCCGATGCGGCGGGTAAAGGTATTTTTTGGGCGGGTGCGCTCAACGGCAGCAATGCAGATTTCGGCATTTCGGGCACCGCAGCCGACGAATGGAAAAACGCATTGATACCGTGGACCGTGCGCGGCAGCAAAGCCGATTCTGTGATTAAGGCCGAAGCTGCCAGCAATCAATACAGCCAAACCTACCGCGACCGTAATTTGGATAGCAACGGCAATCCGGTAAGCGGCAAGCGTGATTTGGGCGATATTTTAGACAGCGGCATCGCCACCATCGGCAAAACCGTTAACGGCCGGCAAGAGTTCTTATTAACCGCCGCCAACGACGGCATGGTGCATCTGTTTCAAAGCAGCAGCGATGCCAACCACCCGTATAGCCTGAAACTCAGTTATATCCCCGCAGGCATGGAACGCGACAGCGGTAACGGCGGTGAAACTTTAGGCAAAACTTTAAAAGAACTTGCCGTTGAAGGTTATGGAACATCCACGCCGCACCGTTATATGGTTAACGGCGGGTTTGTGGTGCGCCAAACACCCGCTCCGTCGGGCGAGGTTAAAGGCCAGCAAACCGTTATGTTCGGTGCCATGGGCCAGGGCGGCCGCGGTGCTTATGCACTGAATATCGGCGGAACCGACCGTAAAAACGGCACGGAAATCGGCTTGAATGCAGCCGACAGCAGCTGGGATACCCAAGTGCCTCTATTTGAAACGGCAAAAGGCGCAAGCAACACATTGGGTTACACCGTCGGCACGCCGCAAATCGGCCGTATTTCCATCCAACGCCCTGCCGCAGGCAGCCAAGAAGCTGTAAATACCTCTGAAAATGTGCGCTATGCAGCATTTCTTGCCAGCGGTTACCGCAAACAGGATATCAATGATGCCGGCAACGAAACCGCCCTCTATGTTTACGATTTACTGGGGCAGGAAGCCTCAACAGGAGAGGTAAAAGGAGCCAAGGCAGGTGATCTGATTAAAAAAATCGAAGTTTCAGGCGGCGAAGGCGGCTTATCCAGCCCCACCCTGCTGGACACAGACTTCGACGGCATTACCGATGTTGCCTATGCAGGTGATTACGGCGGCAATATGTACCGCTTCGATTTGCGCGGCGAGAATCCCGGCAACTGGAAAGTGGAGCGTATCTACGATGGTTCGACAACCCAACCGATTACCGCAGCCCCTGCCGTTTCCCGTCAATCCCGCAATAAATATGTGGTTATTTTCGGCACAGGCAGCGACATCTACCAAAGCGATGCAACCAGCAAAACCCAGCAGGCAATTTTCGGAATTTTCGATGATTTAACCCCGCCTGTAACCAATACTGTAACAACGAGAGCAGCCGCAACGGCTAGCGATTTGCTGCAGCAAGAATTAAAGGTTGAAAAGATTGAAGGCAAAGACTACCGCTTTTTAACCAACAACCTGATAAAACCTGAACATAAGGGTTGGAAAATCGATTTGGGCGCAACCGACGGCGAACGTGTGGTTGTGAAACCCACCATGATTTTGCGCAGCGCATTGGTGAATACCCGCATTTATAAAACCACCAAAACCGTTAGCAATTCTTCAGGTGATGTGTGTATTCCCGAAACCACTGAAACCAAAACGGAAAGCAACAGCTGGGATCTGATGATTCATGCCGACACCGGCGGCGCACTGTCAAAACCCCATGCCCGTATCCGATACTTGAAAAAAGACGGCACCCCCGTTTTGAACAGCAGCGGTTATTTTGCGAACGGCCAAATGCACAGCGGTATCGACGGCACCACTTACGTTAACCCAATCCAACGTGCCACCGACAGCCCTGTTACGCTCGACGGCGACAGCGGCGGTTCAGGAACCGACGGTATGTTAAACACAAGCAACGCCATTCCGAGAAACCAATGTTTTACGGGCAAAGGCGACCGCTTTATTCTAAAAGGCAGCGGCAGCAGCTTTGCAGTTGACGGTCGCAACTGCGGCGTGCACCGTATCAGCTGGCGTGAAATCTTTTAAGGGAGCATCTGTTAAACAGTAAATAACGCTGTTGGCAACCCAATAAAGTTTTCATATTATGCGCACTCTTTCGGGTCGTTAGCTCAGCTGGTAGAGCAGCGGACTTTTAATCCGTTGGTCGAAGGTTCGAATCCTTCACGACCCACCAAATTTGAAAAGTAACGGGTAGGTACGGTTAGCCCGCCGCAGCGGGCGTAACCGTACACAACAGCCAATCAAAGGTTGCGAAACTTTTCAGACGGCCTTTGACGGTTTTTCTGCAGAATCCGTTTTCCTGCCTTTCCGTATGGTTGTTTTTGCACCGGCATTTTCCGCCGTTGCGTACGGTTACGCCCGCTGCGGCGGGCTAACCGTACCTACTTTTGATGGAACGGAAACAGTCAGGTAACGGGAACTGTTCGACACACGGTAACAGTCAGTAAACGGTAAACAGGCCGTCTGAAACCCCAACCCGTCATTCCCGCACAGGTGGGAATGACGGGTAAAAAGCGTAGGTACGGTTAGCCCGCCGCAGCGGGCGCAACCGTACACAACAGAACAGCCCATCAAAAGCTACGAAACTTTTCAGACGGCCTTGGATGGTTTTTCTGCGAAATTTGTTTTCCTCCTTTTCGCATGGTTGTTTTTGCACCGTCATTTTCCGCTGTTTTGTACGGTTACGCCCGCTGCGGCGGGCTAACCGTACCTACCTTCTAACCGTACCTATTAACCCCGTCATTCCCGCGCAGGCGGGAATCCAGATGTTTGCACTTCGGTATCCGTGGGGATAAACGGCGACATTCAAAATAAGTTTGCATGAAAGGCCGTCTGAAAATGCTTTTTCAGACGGCCTTCATCATTGCCTTCATTATTTGTTTTGCAGCAAACCGTTACGGCAAACCTGCCCATCCGGCACGCTGTTCAAACCGTGCAGGCGGTTACCCGCGTACGCGTTCGATTTTCGCGCCGACGCCGCCGAGTTTTTTCTCGATGTGCTCGTAGCCGCGGTCGAGGTGGTAGATGCGTTCGACGATGGTTTCGCCGTCGGCCACCAAACCGGCCATCACCAGGCTGGCCGAGGCGCGCAGGTCGGTGGCCATCACGGTGGCACCGGAAAGTTTTTCCACGCCTTTC
>NZ_JBHCJY010000116.1:0-3025 GCF_041804105.1 Neisseria sp. | reverse complement strand
TTTATAACTTCGTATGCTATCGATAAACCATCTTGGTGCTTGTATAGGCCGTCTGAAAAACCTATCATGCGGGGGTTAACGATTTTTAATTTAGGTGGAAACCATGTCGCTGCCCGTGATGTCTAGCGCTTATCTTGTACAACTTCAAGAATTTGAAAGAAAAATCTTAAGCAACCAAACCAAAATCGAAGCTTGGTTCCGTCAGCAGTGGGCGCAGCACAAGCCGCCTTTTTACGGTTCGGTCGATATCCGCAACGCCGGCTATAAAATGGCTTCAATCGATATGAACCTGTTTCCGGGCGGTTTCAACAACCTGAATCCGAATTTTATCCAACTGGCAGCGCACGCCGCGCAAGACGCGGTCGAGCGTTCCTGCCCGCAGGCCAAATCGGTGCTGATTGTGCCCGAAAACCATACCCGCAATACGTTTTATCTGCAAAATGTGTATGCGCTGGCTAATATTCTGCGCTCGGCGGGCTTTGAAGTGCGCTTGGGCAGCCTGAACCCCGAAATTACCGAAGCCACCGAGTTTGAAACCGCGCTGGGCAATAAAATCCTGCTCGAGCCTTTGCAACGCACCCGCGAACGCGTGCATCTGGCCGACGGCTTTTCGCCCTGTTTGGTGTTGTTGAACAATGATTTATCGGCCGGCGTGCCGGAAATTTTACAGGGCATCGCACAAACCGTGCTGCCGCCCCTGCACGGTGGTTGGACCACCCGCCGCAAAACCGCACACTTTGCCGCCTACGACCAAGTGGCCGCCGAATTTGCCGAACTGCTGGGCATAGACGTGTGGCACATCAACCCGTATTTCGAGCAAATCGGCGGCCTGGACTTTCAGGAACGCGAAGGTGAAGACGCGCTGGCCGCAGCGGTGGAGCGGATACTGGCGAAAATCCAAGCCAAATATGATGAAAAAGGCATTACCGACAAGCCTTTTGTGATTGTGAAAGCCGATGCGGGCACATACGGCATGGGTGTGATGAGCGTGAAATCGGCCGACGAAGTACGCGGGCTGAACCGCAAAAACCGCAATAAAATGGCCAAAATCAAAGAAGGCTTGGAAGTGAGCGAAGTGATTGTGCAGGAAGGCATCTACACTTATGAAACACTCGACGGTGCGGTTTCCGAGCCGGTGGTGTATATGATGGACCGTTTCGTTATCGGCGGCTTTTTCCGCGTGCACGAAGGGCGCGCCAACGATGAAAACCTGAATGCGGGCGGCATGGTGTTCGTGCCGCTGAACCAGGCGATTCCGGTAGCGGGTGCGGAAGAGGGCAGCGAAGAGCGCTGCAAACGCGTGTTCGCCCAATGGGATTCGCTGGGCGTGCCGCAAACCAATTCCGCCAACCCGGATTGCGAGTGCAACCGCCTGTATGTGTACGGCGTGATGGCGCGCCTGTCGCTGCTGGCCGCTTCGCTGGAGTTGGCGAAAGCAGCGGTTTGAATATCGGAAAAGTAAACGTTATACATCAGAAGCAAAGGCCGTCTGAAAACTTTTCAGACGGCCTTTGCTTCTGATGGCGCGGGATTTGGGTTTAGTAGCCGTACCGGCGGCGGTGCGGATATACCGGCAGCGGCTGAGCTTCCTGATAAATTACCGTGGCGCCGGGCGGTGCGTTGATGGTAATGTTTTTATTAACAGTGGTTTGGGAGGACACCGGTAAATCGATTGCAGCGGCGCGCCAGTAAGGGGTTTCGGCGTAAAAGCAGCCGTAAAGCGGGAGCAGGGCGGCGGTGCGGAGGATGTGTTTTATCATGAAAATTCCTTTCGGACGGCCTGTTGCGGCAAGCCTTATGCGTGCCGGATTTCCCAGCATTGGTGGATTTTTTTATTGCGGAAATCTTCTGGCACAGATTGTTTGGAAACGTCTTTTATGCGGTAGCGCGCCGCCAGTTCGGGAGCAAGGGAGAAACTGCGCAGATTATTGGAGAAAAACATCAGGCCGTCTGAAGCGAGCAGTTTCATGGCGCCGTTTACCAATTTAACGTGGTCGCGTTGGATGTCGAGGATATCAAGCATTTTTTTGCTGTTGGAGAAGCTCGGCGGATCCATCACGATGAGGTCGAACTGTTTGCCTGCTTCAGAGGCCGTCTGAAGGTATTGGAAGACGTCGGCGCGCACGATGCGGTGTGCCGGCGAGTCGATACGGTTCAGCTCGAAATTGCGCTTGGCCCACTCAAGGTAGGTGTTGGATAAGTCAACGGTTTCGCTGGATACCGCGCCCCCCGTCGCGGCATAGACGCTGAAACTGCCGGTATAGGCAAACAGGTTGAGGAAACGTTTCCCCGCCGCCATTTCGCCCACTTTCCGGCGGGTGTTGCGGTGGTCGAGAAAAAGGCCGGTATCGAGGTATTTGTCGAGGTTGACCCAAAAGCGCCTGCCGTGTTCGGTAACGGTAAAGTCTTCGCCCTGCCTGCCGGTTTTTTCATATTGCTGCAAGCCTTTCTGGCGCTCGCGGCGTTTGAAATGGATGCATTCGGGCGGAAAGCCGGTAACGAAGGCAACGGCGTCCAAGACTTCCGCCAGCCAGGCTTCGTATGCTTCGGGCTGCATCAGCCAGCCGGTGTCGTATTCCTGCAAATGGATGCGGCTGCCGTAAATATCGGCGGCAAACGGAAACTGCGGAATGTCGCGGTCATACATCCGCCACGCTTCGATGCCGTTGCGCCGGGCCCATTTCAGGTAATGTTTGATATTTTTGCCCAAACGGTTGGCAAAAGAAGTGATGTCGCTCATGTCGTGCTTTCAGACGGCCTTATCCGTAAAACGGGCATTTTACCGCAAGCGCTCCGTTTCTGCTTGACCGCACAGTACCCAACCTATATCATCCGCCCTTCGTCTTTTTGAAGCCATCGTCTTCAGCCAACTCCGTATATCTTTACAAGCTTTGGTCTCAAAAGCTTTTTTATGATTTGCTCCGTTTGGGGGCATATTTGCAGGTTGTCGCCGATGTTAACCACAAGCCGTAGGGCTTGCGACAACCTTGCGTACATCTTTTTCATCAGTAAATAAATACGTTAT
>NZ_JBHCJY010000115.1:0-9726 GCF_041804105.1 Neisseria sp. | reverse complement strand
GACGGCTGGCTGGCCGATTGGGCGGCCAACCGCGAAGAAAACGAAGGCTTCGGCGATTTCTCCGTGCGCACCGGTATTGTGAAACCGGTATTGGATGCCCCGCGCGATTTCTGGGCGGCACAGGCTTAGCCTGAAACGGACAATAAGGAGAAGAAGGAGCAGCAAAGGCCGTCTGAAAACTTTTTTCAGACGACCTTTATTGTCGGCAGGCTTGCGAACGACCCGCAGCACTTGCCGATGCACTTTAAGCACGGTTTTACTTTTGGCTGTGTTCGGGTATTGCGTTGAGAACACACCGGCAAGACGGATTTCTCCCACTTCCGTCATTCCCGCGTAGGCGGGAATCCATGTTTGAAATCCGGTATCTTTTTTGTTAAGCAATCACTTACCGAATATCGTAACTGGATTCCCGCCTGCGCGGGAATGACGGAAGTAAGCATCAACGTAATATCCAAACACAGCCTTACTTTTTTACCGCCGCCGGCACCTGTATCCGTCCAAGTCCGCATCCCGTTAAGAAGCCGAATAAGTGAAAGCAGTTTACCTGTTTTGCCTTAACCGAACCCGTCATTCCCGCCTGCGGAAATGACGGAATCGGAAAAGTCTGCCCTACCTGTATGCCGGTAGCACCTTCCGCACAGCCTTATTTTTCAGACGGCCTGTTTTAAGCGTACTGAAACCGCAAACATCCCTATGCCGTCTGAAAACTTACCGGATACAATCGCTACGAAGCCCTCGGCTTACAAACGATTGATGTACAAGATAATTTATCCTCTCAGTTTAAACTCCACCTGGGTTTTTATCCGCGTCCAATCCGTTACCCGAAACGATGCCTCATGTACCGCTTTTACCGCCGCTTCGTCCAATATGGGCGAACCGCTGCTGCGGGTAACGGTTACTTTGTGGACACGATTCTGCGGGGAAACCAAAATTTCCAAACCGACCACGCCCTCTATACCGCTTTTTTGCGCTTCTATCGGGTATACCGCTCGGATTTTGCCGCCCTCACTGACTGCATTTCGGGATTCCGCCGCAACGGAAGGCATTGCCGCTGCCAGTAAAACCGCTGCTGCGGCCACATTCACTATCTTCTTCATCAGCTTATTTCCTTTCTGTTCGGTTTTGCAGACGGCCGATCCGTACCGCCTGCCATACCGTAAAATACTGCGCCGGTTCCGTCAAGAAAATCCGGCTTGAACGTTTTCAGACGGCCTGCCGCTTGTTTTCAGGGTTCGCGCGTTTGGTTCGGCAGACGCGATATAACCAAACCGTCTTTCATTAAAACAACACAGTCTTTCCCTTTTTCAGACGGCCTGTTTAAAGTTCGGGCTGAAAACACAGGCATCCCAACGCCGTCTGAAACCCGCTGCCGCACGGGATGCCGTCTAAACATCCGACCGACCGCAACTGCCGAAAGAACACCATGTCCATCCAAAACCGCCATCTCGACTGGCTCGAAGCCGAGTCGATCTACATCATCCGCGAAGTGATTGCCGAAGCGAAAAACCCCGCGCTGCTGTTTTCCGGCGGCAAGGATTCGGTGGTGCTGCTCGCGCTGGCCGTGAAAGCCTTCAAAATCGAAGGCCGTCCACTGAAGCTGCCGTTCAAACTGCTGCACGTCGATACGGGGCACAACTACCCCGAAGTGATTGCGTTCCGCGACCAAACGGTTGCCGAAACGGGCGTTCAGCTTGTGGTCGGCCATGTGGAAGATTCCATCAGGCGCGGTACGGTGGTGTTGCGCCGCGAAACAGATTCGCGCAACGCGGCGCAGGCAGTTACGCTGGTGGAAACCATCGAAGAGCAAGGCTTCGATGCGCTGATGGGCGGCGCGCGGCGCGACGAAGAAAAGGCGCGGGCGAAAGAGCGGATTTTCTCGTTCCGCGACGAATTCGGCCAATGGGATCCGAAAAACCAGCGCCCCGAACTCTGGAGCCTTTACAACACCCGCCTGTTCCAAGGCGAAAACATGCGCGTGTTCCCGATTTCCAATTGGACGGAACTCGACGTGTGGCAGTATATCGAGCGCGAAAACCTCGCCCTGCCGCCGATTTATTATGCCCATGAACGCGAAGTGGTGGAACGCGGCGGCCTGCTCGTTCCCGTTACCCCGCTCACGCCCAAGCGCGACGGCGAAACATCGGAAATCCGCAGCGTGCGCTTCCGCACCGTCGGCGACATTTCCTGCACCTGCCCCGTTGCCAGCACCGCCGCCACGCCGTCTGAAATCATCGCCGAAACCGCTGCGGCCACGATTTCGGAACGCAGCGCCACCCGCATGGACGACCGCGTATCGGAAGCGGCGATGGAAGAGCGAAAAAAGGCGGGCTATTTTTAGGATAATTTCCGTCATTTCCGCGCAGGCGGGCAGCCACTAAAAACACAGGAAAATTTTTCCTGTTCAATCAGTTACACAACCCGGGCATCAGTTTTCCGTCTGCACGGATTGGACGGCACAGATAAATCCGCACCGTCGCCGGTTTTAACAAAGCCTTGCTGTCTGCCCTGCCTTTTCGACCGAGGCAAAAGGCCGTCTGAAACCGCCGCATGGTTTTCAGACGGCCTTAACCATCCACCGAACAAGGAGCAATATATAGAACAGCGATCTTTAGGCATCACCGGTATCCAAGTCAGCAAAATCTGTTTGGGCACCATGACTTGGGGTGAGCAAAACACCGAAGCCGAAGCACACGCCCAACTCGATTACGCACTCGCGCACGGCGTGAACTTCATCGACACCGCCGAAATGTATCCCGTGCCGCCGTGCAAAGAAACCTATACCCGTACCGAACAATTCATCGGCAACTGGATTGCCAAACGCGGCCGACGCGACGATTTCGTGCTCGCCAGCAAAATCGCCGGACCTACCGGCAACAATGCCAACGGCCTCGACAGCTACATCAGGGGCGGCAACGATTTTTCCCGCGCCCAAATCATCGAAGCCTGCAACGCGAGCCTGGGCCGTCTGAAAACCGATTATCTCGACCTCTACCAACTGCATTGGCCGGAACGCAAAGTCAATTATTTCGGCAAACTCGGCGTATCCGCCCTTGCCGACGGCGAAACGTTTACCCTGTTTGAAGAAATCGTCGGCGCGCTCGACGAACTCGTCAAACAGGGCAAAATCCGTGCCTACGGCCTGTCGAACGAAACCCCGTGGGGCACGATGCGTTACCTCAACGAACACGAACGCAACCCTGCCCTGCCGCGTCCCGCATCGGTACAAAACCCCTACAACCTGCTCAACCGCAGCTACGAAGTCGGCATGAGCGAAATCTCGCTGCGCGAACAAATTCCGCTGCTGGCCTATTCGCCGCTGGCCTTCGGCGTATTGAGCGGCAAATACCGCCACGGCACCAAACCGGAAAACAGCCGCCTGGCCCTGTTCGAACGCTTCCAACGATATACCAAACCCAAAGCCTGCGAAGCCGTCGAACGCTATGCCGCCGTCGCCGACCAAGCGGGCCTGACCCTGACCGAACTTTCGCTGGCCTTCGTTACCCAACAGGCTTTCGTTGCCAGCAACATCATCGGCGCGACGACATTGGCACAGTTTGCCGAAAATATTGCCACGGCAGACGTTACCTTGTCTGACGACGTACTTGCCGCGATTGATGCGATACATGCTGAAATCAGCAACCCCTGCCCGTAACCCGTAAACCCGAGCCGGCGCAACCGCCAAAGCAAAGGCCGTCTGAAAAATATTTTCAGACGGCCTTGATGATTAAAAGCTGTGTTTGGTATTACGCTGATATTTAATTTTTTGTCATTCCCGTGCAAACGGAAATCCAGCTTGGATACTGATAAGTAATTGTTTAATAAAAAACCTGATTGCAAACATGGATTCCGGATTCCCGACTGCACGGAAGCGGTACAGGTTTCGAAAAATGATTCTTGTCGGTATGCCGTCAACGAAATAGCCGAAACAACCATGATTAAAAAGCCCGACCAAACAAAAAGCCCCCTGAACGGGAGCTCTTGCAACATCAAAACCAAAGCGGATTATTTCAATTTGGTTTCTTTGTAGATAACGTGTTTGCGGGCAACAGGATCGAATTTTTTGATTTCGAGCTTGCCGGGCATGGTACGTTTGTTTTTTGTGGTGGTATAGAAATGGCCGGTACCGGCGCTTGATTCCAGTTTGATTTTATCGCGCATTACAGTAATCCTTATCTAGCTGAACGTAATCAGATCTCGCCGCGCGCACGCAGGTCGGCCAGAACGACATCGATACCTACTTTGTCGATGGTACGCAGAGCAGCGTTTGATACGCGCAGGCGCACCCAGCGGTTTTCACTTTCTACCCAAAAACGGCGTGATTGCAAGTTAGGCAAAAAACGACGTTTGGTTTTGTTGTTGGCGTGTGATACGTTGCTGCCAGACATCGGGCGTTTACCGGTCACTTTGCAAACTCGTGCCATGGTTGGTCTCCAAACTTCTAAAATAGTAAAACGTGATTTATACCATAAAAAGGGCATTTTGTTCAAGCAGATTTTGAAAGAAAACAAGATATCAGCACAACCAAACCCGCCTGGAAAAACGGAACAGAAATGCCGTCTGAAACTTTTTTCAGACGGCATTATCGATGCTTTTCCGAAGTTTTAATCCAACTGTGCAACCGAAACAGGAATATCGCGAATGGCAGCCAAAGAAGTATCAGACTCTCTTAACTGTTTGCGGAATGCGGCCATGTTGTCCGGGGTCAGCTTGGGTGTCGGCAGGGCGACTGTGGCTGGGTTCACAGGTTGGCCGCTGATACGGACTTCGTAGTGCAGATGCGGCCCGGTGGAACGACCGGTGGAACCGACATAACCGACAATATCACCTGCACGCACCGCACCGGTTGACTGAGAATAGGCGCTCAAGTGGCCGTAAAGCGTTTCCATACCGTTTTTATGGCGAATCATCACAGTATTGCCGTAACCGCCTTTCCAGCCTTTGAAAATCAGTTCGCCATCTGCGGGGGCACGGATGGGCGTACCGCTGGGCGCTGCGTAGTCAATACCGGTATGCATGCGCACGCTGCGAAGTACGGGATGTACGCGATAGCCGTATGGAGAGGAAATACGTGCACCGGGGAGCGGGTGTTGCGAAAAGCCTTCTTTAGCCTGAATGGCTTTACCGCTGGCATCGTAATAGTTACCGCTTTCTTCGTCGCCTTTTCCTTGGCTGTAGTAATAGGCCTGATAGGTTTTACCGCCTTTGGTGATTTCTGCGGCCAAAATATCGCCCGTACCCATCTGCTGACCGCGGAAATACATGCTGTTATAGAGCAGACGGACAACATCGCCTTCTTTCAGGTCGTCAAGATTGACGGTATCTTTGAAAATCTCCTGCAAAGATTCGCGCACTTCAACGGGAATTTCGGCTTGTGCCATTGCGCCGCGTGCAGAAGTACGCACAACAATCGAACGCAGGGTGGGCATGGTTTTCATATCGACTTCTGCTCGCGATGCCCGCCACTTGCCGTTAACCTTTTCCAAGGCGACAAGATTGCGTTCCAGTTCTTCATCATTGAAGAACTGCACATCGGTAAGCTGGCCGGAAGCATCGACACGAATATTGACCGACTGTCCCGGGCGCAATTGGGTCATATTACGCTCGGCATTGTTCTTGGCCATAATCTGCTTGATTTCATTGGGGGCAACACCCATGCGCGACAATACGTCGGCAAGAGAATCACCACTTTGTACCGCTTCTTGCGCCCAATAGCTGCTTTGAAATGTGCCGGTATCGACGAATACAGCCGGCAGCTCTTCCGAAACGCGTTCGATTTTGAAAAACGAATTTTTCAGATTCGGATCGGTTACTGCATACGCGGTCATCACACCGGAGACAGGCAACAGAATACCCAACAGCGACCAACGTACAGGTTTGTTTGTCCAAAATTTATTGAAAAAAGAACCGGAAAGTTTTTTCACTCAATCGTCCTCGTCTTCGGCTGCCCAAACGGCACCTGATTATCTTGGTTATTTTAAAATTTCTAATTAAAAACAGCTATTTATTTCATAAACCGCACCAAGTCTCAAATAACACTGAAACTGCAATGCCATGAATATCAAATAAAAAGCCGCCGTATCACGCCCGCTATTATCGCGGAATTTCAGAAAAACCGCATAGGGGTTTTCCCAACTTTACGGCAATCATTTTACCACAATATGCCGCAGCCGACTCCGTTCGTTGCAGAAATATACCGTTCAACAGCAGTTTTATTACAGCACCGATATTGCGTAAAATAGGCGTTTTTCCTCCCCACTGCACCATGAACCTGACCCTCGCTCTGCCCTCACTCAACCGCAATCACGACGAAACTGTCCCGCCACTTTCGCTTCCCTCTTTTAACCAAATTTTGCGTTTTGGAAAATATACCGCAGCAGCCTTAAGGCCGTCTGAATTTTACGGGCGCTTTTTATGGCAGGGTAGCTTGTCAAATGCGGCCAAACGGAAAATCGGGTTGGATATTGCATCGAACACTGTTTTTGCATCACCGGTTTGGCAGCAGATGGAACTGCATCATATGAGCCTGCTCGACGGCAGCAGCTTTGGCATTTCCGAACAGGAAGCAGTCGAGCTGTGCGACGGCCTGACTTCATTTTACAGCGAAAACGGATGGCGGTTCCAACCACTGAACCCCACTTTATGGCTACTGACTCTACCCGACACTCCCGATTGGCTCTCGCCGTGCATACTGGATGTGTGTGGCCAAATTGACAGCAGCGTACAGGCCGAAGGCGAAGGCCGTCTGAAATGGCTGAGATACCAAACCGAAATCCAAATGTGGCTGCACAACCATGTGCTCAACAGTAAGCGCAACAGCAACGGTTTACCGCCCATCAACGGCATCTGGTTGTGGAATGACGTTATCGGGCAATCAGACGGCCGTTCGGCGGTATCGTCCGACAGTCCGTGGGCTCAGTTTTACCCGGGCATCTACACGGATGTTCCTTATGGTTTCAATGAATGGCTGCAAATGATGCAGGAAAACCAGCCGGACATTTCAGACGGCATCGTATTTTTGGACGATCTCGTTCCGACTTTCCATACCGGCGATGTGTGGGCCTACAAAACCATTATCGAACAATGGGAACAACAATGGTTTACCCCCGCGCTGGCAGCCTTGAAAACAGGCCGTCTGAAAACACTAACTGTTGCTACCGACGGTAAACAAGGCGGAACTTTTATACTGAACCGCCGCTCCCTGTACGCATTTTGGCGCAAGTGCAAAATTTTTTCGGGAACATGGTAACAGCGGAAAACATCCGAACAACTGCCTACTATGGATAAATTATGCCGCAATCCGGCAGCCGCTTTTTTGCCTTATGACAAACCTGCTTAATCTTTATGACACAGCATTGCGATATTTTTTGATTGAAAAATGTGATTGAAAAAACGGTGGTTCAGTTTCCAAAAACTCAAACAGAAATCATGCCTGTCATTGTTTGCGGTTGCTCCGCATATCTGATTGAACATACATCTCAAAACCGTTGTTCAAAATACCGCACAGCCCTGACGAAATCTAAAATCCACAACATATTAATGCCGTCTGAAAAAGACTATAAACTGCCTACTGTTCAGAAGATACGATGACACAGCAGAACAGCACAAATTATCCCGAAAAACTGTTTCGCATAGCGCTTTCCGTTTTTTTCAGACGGCCAATCTGTTGAAAAAGTGTTACGCTTCTGATTCATACCGAATAAAAAGCAGCCTATACAGGCTGCTTTATTTTTCACTCTGTGTTCGCTTAACGGTTGGCGGATTTGGCTACCGATGCACCCTTGCTTTTTAGAGCGACTCTCGGAGCAGGTGCCTTCATACCGCGTTCGGCACGGATTTTGGCCACAAGCTCATCAACGGTTTTCATGCCTGCGTTCCAGTCGCCATTGAATTTGACCTCATACTTACCGCCGACAATCACGGTAGGTGTACCGCTGATTTGGTAAGTGTTGGTCAACTCTTCCATTTTCTTAGCCAGAGTCTGATTGTTCGCACTGTCATACGCGGCAATCAATTTTCCGCTGTCAAAACTTTTTTGTGCCTTTGCCCACTGCTTAAACGTGTTGCTGTCGGCCAAATTGATTTTTTGCTCGTACACGGCTTTGAACACGGCAGGATTGGCCTGGTATTTCAGACCCGATGCGTTAACGGCCGCCGCAACGCGGGCCAGGCCCAACATCTCGGGCTGCCAAACCACATGCTCGGTACGCAGGTAAGTATCGCGCGGGAAAGTTTTGGCATGTTTGAGTATGACAGGATCAAGATGATAACAGTGCACACAGAAATACCCGAAAAATTCGAGTACTTCGATTTTATCTGCCTGAGCCTGGGGAATCGGCTTGGCCAATACAGTGTAGTCTTTACCTTCCGTGGCAGCTTGGGCATGGGCGGTCAATGCAAGAGCCGCCGCCAGAAATACGGTTTTGAGTTTCATGGGTTTTCCTAATAAAGTTATCGGTTATTTGGCACTACGGGTAAAACTGCTGACACCGTTGCGCTGAAGGGTTTGCTGGATTCGCTTGGCTTCTGCCGAATCTATCGCGCCGCTTTGCAGCCGGTAAACGGTTTTACCGTTTACTTCCGATTCGACGACACCGGCGGATACACCCATCATGGCAAGTTTGGCACGCTGGCTATCGGCCTGTCCGCGCTGGTTGTACGAACCCATTTGCAGATAAACTTTCCTGCCGCTTTTCGCTTGGCCGTCTGAAGATTTCGCTTTTCGTTCGGCTTTGTTTTTTCCGTTATCAGCTTCAATGACACGGCGCGCCCGCTCTTCTTCACGGCGTTTCTCGCGTGCAGCTTCCCGAGCTTTTTCAACGCTGCCACTGTCCAAAATTTCTTCCGGCGTGGGTTTGGCGGTTTTACGCGCATTTTCTTTCGTCGTACCGGATTTTTTAGTATCGGTACGCTTATCCGCATCTTTCTGTTTTTGATCTTTAGCACCACCGGTCGCAGGCTTCGCAGATGTCTGCCCTTTTTTATCAACAGGTGCTTTCTGCTCTTGACTCTTACGATCGACAGCCTTTTTATCAGCCTGCTCTTGCGCAGCTTTACGATCCGAGTCAACATTACCGACCAAGCCGTCTGAAGCAGACTTGGCAGACTGTTTTGTGTCATTTTCGGATTTTGGCGCAGTCTGCTCAGACTGTTTTTTCGGCGGCAAGGCTACTACAGCTTTATCCTCTTCCGATTCATCATTACGCTGCTGCTCCGTTTCCGCTTTGGCCGACTCATCCTCTGATTCTACGCTTTGCCTTTCAGATGCATTTTTTGGCCCTGCATCCGACGGCTTGGAATCCTGTTCCGCATCACTTTGCTTCGGCTTGCTTCCGCTTTCTGATTCCTCATTTCCTTCAGGACTTAATATCTCTGGTCTCGAAGCGGTTTTTTCCTGCCGGGCGGATTCTTTAAATGAATTTTTTCCGTCTTTGTTCAGAAAAAACAAAATACCGATGATAGCGGCTGTGGCCAGCAACAGCCCGGACAAAAAACCTGCCAAGCCTTTACCATGTTGTTTTTTTGCGTTCATAAGCTACCTTATTGGGTTCAGACGGCATATTTATTATACCGGCCTCTAGGAACGGGTTATTTTAGCAACAACTATCCCAATGGGCAAAAGACTTACAAAGCCCTGCGAAAACTTACTGCGCGTAACACATACCTTGAGAGTAAAAGTACTTACTACAGGCAATGCTATTACTGCTGCCGGACCGTTATTCTGTCTTG
>NZ_JBHCJY010000114.1:0-10576 GCF_041804105.1 Neisseria sp. | reverse complement strand
CGTCCATCCTTGACGGAGTTTTTTGAGCACGAGTTGTTTGAAGTCTTGTGAATAGGCCATGGTGGAATTGTATCGAATAATATGTTTATTTGCTATATCCTGCCGTATCCGAATCAAATCCGCAGATACCATTATCCGACTGAAGGCCGAACGGGTTCCCCCGTCAGGCAGTAAGCATATTTAAGGCCGTCTGAAAACTTTTTCAGACGGCCTTTGCCGTATGACGTTTTATCCTGCCGTGTCCGAACCAAATCCGCGGATACCATTATCCGACTGAAGGCCGAACGGGTTCCCCGTCAGGCGGTCAGTATGTTTAAGGCCGTCTGAAAAATTTTCAGACGGCCTGACGTTGTATCCGAACCGCTTATTCCGTACAGCTTAGCCCGCATTCAGCCGCTTCAACTGTTCCGCAACCCGTGCCGCGGCATCTTCCGTGTTCCCGCCGGCTGCCGTGTTTTCTTTATCTCCGAACCTGGATACAACGGGCAGCCCGCTCAGGAAACCGTCAATATCCTGCGGTGTCAGAAACCGCCCGTGCAAATCCCAGCCCACGTTCAGCGCGCGTCCGCGGATGTGCGCCACTCGGTCGTGCAGATGGCCGTACAGGTGGTACCAGCCCTTATGGCAGCCGTCCCATTCGTCGATCGGATAATGGAACAGAATCAGCGTGTTGCCGATTTCCGGCAGCTTGAGTTTCAGATAACTGCGCACCGACGACAGCAGGGGATGGCCGTCGTCTTTGGCCGTGTCCAAAAAACGCTTTTTATGGCGGTAAACCAGATCGTCGTGGTTGCCGCAAATCAGATGGTGCTGCCCGTTCAGACGGCGCAGCACGGCTTCGGTTTTCTTCAAATCGTGCGCAAACGACACATCGCCCAAGTTGTACACCGTGTCTTCGGGCGATACCGTTTCGTTCCAGCGCGCAATCATGTATTCGTCCAACTCGTCGGGCGATGACGTGGCGGGGCGGAACTGCGGGCAGAAACGGGCGATGTTTTTGTGGGAAAAATGCAGGTCGGATGTAAAAAAGGTTTGGGGCATTTGGGTTCTCTTGTAGGGAATCAAGGCGGACATTTTTGCCCGCCGTGTCGTTGTCGGTTTGGCCGGACTGCGTTTCAGACGGCCTGAAACTGCGGATGAGCCGTCCGCAGCCCGTATCATAGTGCGCTCAAAAATGCTTGGATAAACGCTATTTTTTCCAATTCCCCCATCGCGTTAAACGCATCCCGATGGGCGCGGATATGGTCGAGCAGGGGATAGTATTCTTCGTCCACATACCGTTTGTCCAGTTTGCGGCCGATGTTTGCTTCGTTGCTGCGGCCGAGAAACTTGGAAATCAGGTAATACGGCGATTTGAGTTTGAACAGCATCCCGCCTGTATCCGCATCGAATACCATAAAGCCTTCGTGTTCCACGTTTTTCAGCAGGGCTTTCAGTTCGCCGAACGTGATGTTTTCCACGGTTTCGGGGCGCACGAGTTTCAGGCCGTCTGAAAAGTTGCCGGCGTTGAATGCGGCGGCCGTTTCGTCCAGTTCGCGTTCGGAAAACTGGCGGCCCGTTGCCGTGTCGATGGCGCCGATCAGCGTTTCGCCGAAGCGTTCGCGGATGACGTGCACGTCGTTTTCGTCGGTGATTTCAAACAAAAACGTGGTGTTCGGGTATTGCTTGAACAGTTTTTCGTATGGCGAACAATGGGTTTTCACCATTTTGGCAAAATCGCTGTCGAGCGAGCCGGTGGTGGAATACAGCACCTGCCCGTCAAACGCCGCGCCCGCGCTCGGGTGGCCTTCGGGCAGCTTTACATAGGTGCAGCAGCCGAGAAAACCGTTGACCTTAACCACTGCCGTTACGCGATGATCGTCTGAAATATCAATGGGATATTTGCTGTTTTCGGCCACACGCTCGGAGTAGTTGAACACTTTTTTAAACGGGCGGATGATGATTTTGCCGTGTGCGTCCATCACCAAACCGCGCATTTCCAGCAGCGCATCGTCAAAACGGTTTTCGTAGAACACGCTGCGGGCGTATTTCAATACGCGCAATTCGGGGAACAGCTTGCTCTGCTTGATGGTGAAGTTGCGGCGGCCCAGGCGTAAATATTCTTCGGTAACAAAGGTTTGCTGTGTTTCGTCGAATGCGGGGCGACGCGTTGTGAACTGCGCCATTTCTTCTGCCGCCGCCCGTTGTTCCGCGCTGATCGGCTGCACGGCTTCCACGTGGATTTCGTCGCGCAGGCGGTTGTGGTTCAGCTTCACATAAGCCGCCAATACGTCGTTTTCGCATACGCCGTGCCGGTTGGGATAAAAGTTGTGCAAACGGTAAACCTCTGTTTCAAAACCGTGTTTTTTTGCCATTTGCAGAAGCTGGATGCAGGCGGACGATTTTTGGTTGGTATTGGAGTTGACGACCAGAATATCGCGCTCGGGCTGCTTTTGCCCCTGCTTGAAGGCGTTTTTCATCATGACACGGCCTTTTTCCTGTGCCGCGGCAAGGGCTTCGCCCGACCATCGGTACACGCCGTTGCCGTCGGTCATTTCTTTGTCGTTTTCGATGTGGACGATTTCGGCATCGGGATACTGCCGTCTGAATCCGTTGATTTTTTCTTCTGCGAAAGTAGATTTCCCCGAACCTTGGTGGCCGCGGATAAGGATGAATTTCTGCATGGTTTGGTTCTTTCTGTTTGGTGTGTTGGGACTGGCGGTTATGAACAGTATCAATCGAAACGCTGTACAAATACAGTCTGCTTTTTTGGGGGGGCTCAGACGGCCTTGTTAAATATTCGTTGATTGTAGGTTGGGATCTGAGTCCTGATCTTCAATCTATCATCCGGGTTGGAAGGCTGTCTGAATGGTTACTATAAATTTCCATAAAATTCAATCAGTTCATTTTCGGGATTTTCCAACAAGCTGAGCAAGTATCCGGAAAACCGCCGGTAAAATTGTATATCGTCAGATAAAACCGATTCGACGGCTTGTATGTCGGTAATGGTTCGACTGATTTGTAACCGTGTAAAAAAATTGTAATCGGCCGGATTGGGACGGTATTCCGTTTCCCCTGAAAACGGGTCGTTTTTCGGGTAGTGCCGTTGCAGTATGGGTTGGAGCAGACGGTTGAAATCTGTTTCTCCGATAAAGAAATAGCTGCCGGTGCCGTCCAAGCCGTCGGCAGTAAGAGGAGAAACGATGTAGCCGATACGTTGCTGCATAGGAATTCGCCTGTGTGATGGTGTTGGGGGGGGGCAGACGGCCTGTGCTGATCGGAACCGCAGGCCGGAGTTCCGCATCCGGCCTGCGGCCCTACTGGATTTCGGGCAGCTTGGTCCGTTCGATTTCATCTACCCAGAAATTGCCGCCCATACCGCTTTCGGCGAACGCGCCGATCAGGGTGAACACGCTGTCGCTGAATCCGCCGATATTGAGAATATCGCTGCGGTTTTGCGCTTGGGCGGTGGTGTAGGGCTGGATGTCGATGCAGACGAGTTTTGCCTGCGGGTTGCGGCGTTTGAGCGTGTCCCATTCCTTCATCAGGCTGGTTTTGCTGCCCCATTGCTGCTCCCGGTCTGCCCAGCTTTCGTTGTCCGACACCATGATGACCATGTCGACGCGGGCGTTTTCGCGGTTGAGTTTCGCCAGCGGTGCGCTGCACGTTGTGCCGCCGCCGCCGATGTTGGCGAGTTTTTCCGCGTTGGTCATGATGCTGTCGCGCGGGTTGAGCTTAGCGCCTACCACAATGTTTTCAAAGGGCAAAACGCGGGCGTTCGGGTTTTGGCGCAGTATGGCCGCAGCCATCAGCGCGGCCACGTCGATGCAGCGGGTCGTGCCGGTGGCGGAACCGCGGTAGCCGGTTACGGGGCTGTGCATGGAGCCGGATACGTCGGGGCAGACCACGACGTTGCCGCGGATTTCCGGTACATTCTGAACCGCCGTTTCCAGCGCGTCTTGCAGTGCGTTGCGGATTTCAGACGGCATGTCGCCGGATGCCGCCTGAAACGCGGTCAGCAATTGGTAGGGCAGTACGCGGGCTTTGGCGATGTCTTTTTTGTCGCGCAGTTTTGCGGCGGTAAAGCGCACGTTTTTGTCTTTGGCAAACACGCCGTGGCGTTGGAACGTGTTCAGGTTTTGGCGGACTTGCTGCCAAGAGCCGTTGCGTGCGATCTGCGTCCATGCGGCGGTGTCCAAATCCAAGGAAGTCAGCATTTGGAACGGCACGTCGGGCAGGCTGCCTGAACGTGTTTTTTTATAGGTTTCAAATGCCCGCGTAATCGGCGGCAGCGCGTCGGCGTCGTAGGGTTTGCCGATGAGCCATGCAAACCATGCCGCCCGCCATGCTTCCTGCGGTTTCGGGTGCACCATTTTCACGATGTCGGCCAAAGACGGATTGTTGCCCACCGCCGCATTCAGCAATTGTTTCTCGCTTGCGGTCAGCAGCCATTGCTGAATCAGTTTTTTGGGACGCGAACCGAACGATTTCCGCCCGACCGCACCGCTGCGGATAATCTGGACGAAGTTGCGCAGCATTTTGCCGTTGTCGGCCACGCGTTCGAATACGCGGGCGAGCATGGCCACGTCTTTGTGCGCCAATGCCGCCAGCAGCAGTGCGGGCATGTCTTTCATCATGCCGCGTTCGCGTGCGTAAATCGCTGTTTTGGCGATAAATTCCGCATCCAAGTCGGCCGCCAGTTTCAGGATTTGGGCAAGCTGGTTTTCGGCGGATGCGTAAAACGTGCTGTTCAGGCAGCCTGTTGCCGCCAGTTGGGCAAGCTGCTGTTTCGGCGTGAGCGTGTAGGCCAAACCGCCCGCTTCGTTGCGCGTATCGGCTTGGAACAGTTTTTGTTTGACGGATTGGAACAAGTTGGTGTTTGCCATTTTCATTTCCTTTGTCATCAGTAGTTTGGTTGTTGGGAGCCGGTTCGGTTCCGGCGGTTTTCAGACGGCCTGAAAAGAAGTCCGGCCAAACCGGAATGTTTTTCAGACGGCGTCGTTTGATGGGGCGGCACACGCAAACAACAAGGATTTGAAGAAATTTTTGCCATCGCTCTACCCGCTGAGCTACCCCGCTGTTGAGACGGGGGCAGGATTCGAACCTGCGACCAATGGATTAACGAATGTAATTCCTTCGGCATTTGTTTGTTGCGCCGTAAAAGCAGGGCGGCTAAAAAGACAGGATTTCTCGCGTTCTGCAACGCGGGCAGGGTTTGAACCTGCTGGTTTCCAAATGTAATCCTGTCGGCATCCGCCCGAAAGGGGCGGCACGTCCGTGCGGCCAGGGGTGGAGAAACGGCATGCTCTGCCAACTGAGCTACCCCGCATGCAGTTTGCGTAACAGGATTGGCCGTCCTGCATCGGGAGCGGGAGTCGAACCCGCGACAGTGTAGTTTCTCCGGCATCCGTACGGCTGTGCCATAAAAGGTGGATGGAAAGGGGCGGCATTCCGCTGCGGCGTTTGCGTGCCGTCGGGGTTCATCCCGAATGTCCGTCATGCTCAGGCCGTCTGCCTGCGAACCGGACGGCGTCCGACCGAAATAAAAAGGTGCACGGTAAACAACTAGGATTGAAGAAATTTTTACGCGCTCTATCCGACTGAGCTACTCTGCCATAGAAAGGTTGGCGGCAGAGACGGGACTCGAACCCGCGACCTCGAGCGTACTTAGGCTGTAATTCCTCCGGCATTTGCATACCGTGCTTACCAAGTATCTTGCAATCGCTGTGCCAGATTTGAAATTTTTCCAAAAAAATTTAATAACTGTTTGAAAAATAATAAAACAAACATTTCAGACGGCCTGTGCGCCGTCTGAAATGTTTTGGATAAAAATATCTTTTAAGCTATTTTTATAGAAAATAATCCTGTATGATTTTGCATGCGCCTGAAGATAAAGGCGGAAAACGGGCGGTTTGCCTGTTTGTTTACACCGAAGTTTCAGGCCGTCTGAAACGCAACCTTCCGAAAGACGATGCCATGCCGACAAAAAAACAAGTTGCCGTTTCCTTTTTGGGGACGGTTTTGGACAGCGCGTTCGGTCAGGGCCGCTGGCAGAAATGGCGGCCCAATGTCGCCATGAACCAGCGCGACGATTTCCATCTCGACCGTATGGAGCTGTTTTACAGCGAAAAATTCCTCAGATTGGCCGAGCGCGTGCGCGACGACATTGTCCATCTGCGACCCGAAACCGAAGTGAATCTGGTGCCGATGGAACTGGAAAATCCGTGGGATTTCAGCGAGGTCTATACCAAGCTGCACGATTGGTCGGCCGCGTATCCTTTTGATACGGAAACGGAAAATTATTTCACCCACATCACCACGGGCACGCACGTCGCGCAAATCTGCCTGTTTCTGCTGGTGGAGAGCCGCCGGATTCCGAGCGTGCTGCTGCAAACGTCGCCGCCGAAAAAGCAGCAGCGCAGCATGGGGCAGGGCGATGTGGGCGGTTTGGACGTTATCGATTTGGATTTGGCGCGTTACGACGTGCTGGCCGAACGGTTGGCGGCGGTGCGCGATGATGCGGTGCGCTATCTGAAAAGCGGGATTGCCACGAATAATCAGGCATTTAACCGCATGATTGCCGAAATCGAGCAGGTTGCCCTCCATTCGCCTTCGCCGATTCTGTTGAGCGGGCCGACGGGTGCGGGCAAATCGATGCTGGCGCGGCGGATTTACGAATTGAAAAAGGCGCGGCATTTGATTTCGGGGCGTTTTGTCGATGTGAACTGCGCCACTTTGCGCGGCGACGGCGCGGCTTCGGCCTTGTTCGGCCATAAAAAAGGCGCGTTTACGGGGGCGGCGGACAAGCGCGAAGGTTGGCTGAAAACCGCCGACAAAGGCGTTCTGTTTCTCGACGAAATCGGCGAATTGGGTTTGGACGAACAGGCAATGCTGCTCAAAGCCATTGAAGAAAAACACTTTTATCCCGTCGGCAGCGATGTGGAAGTGAGCAGCGAATTCCAACTGATTGCGGGCACCAACCGCGATTTGCGCCGCGAAGTGCGGGCAGGGCGTTTCCGCGAAGACCTGTTTGCGCGCATCAACCTGTGGCAGTACACGTTGCCCGCACTCCGCGACCGCCGCGAAGACATCGCGCCGAACATCGACCACCAGCTTGCCGTGGCCGCGCAGGAACTGGGGCGCGCCACGCGCTTCAATAAGGAAGCCTATGCCGTGTATCTGGATTTCGCCCTGTCGAATCAGGCGCTGTGGCGCGGCAATTTCCGCGATTTGGCCGCCAGCATCATGCGCCTTGCCACGCTGGCGCCTCAGGGCAGAATCGGTACGGATTTGGTCAGGGCGGAAATAGGCCGTCTGAATTATCTGTGGACGGAAGATGCGTTTTCAGACGGCCGGGATACGGATAGGCCGTCTGAAACAGGTTTGCAGGAAATATTTGAAAACAAAGGCTTGGATTGGAACGGTTTGGATTTGTTCGACCGACTCCAACTCGAAAGCGTGGCTGCCGAATGCCGCAAACACAAAAATACGGCGGCGGCGGGGCGTGCCCTGTTCGGCGTTTCGCGCGAACACCGCACCACGCCGAACGACAGCGACCGGTTGCGCAAATATCTGGCGCGGTTCGGGCTGGCGTGGGCGGACATCGTGCCGTAACAGACGGCGTATGCCGCCGCCGGCAGAGCGCGGATAACGGGCGGGGCAGGGTATCCGAAAGGCGGCACAAGGCCGTCTGAAAATGTTCGGACGGCCTTGTGCGTGTCCGGCAAATGCTTACACCGCAAGCCGTTTGCGGTAGAATACGCGCTTTACCGCCACCGTTCGGGCAAGAGCCATGCAGTATCTGATTGTGAAACACAGCCACATGTTTTTTGTGGCCGTAACCATTTTGCTGTTCAACATCCGCTTTTTTCTGTTGCGCGCCCGCCCCGACAAACCGCTGGCGCCGCTGTGGAAAGCGCTGCCGCACATGAACGATACGCTGCTGCTGTTTACCGGCCTGTGGCTGCTGAAAATCACCCACCTGTCGCCGTTCGCTACCGGCTGGCTGGGCGTGAAACTGTTGCTGCTGCTTGCCTATATCGCTGCGGGGATGGTGATGATGCGCGCCAAACCGCGTTCGCCCAAGTTTTACGCGACGTATGTGCTGGCGATGGTTTGCGTGTTGGCGATTGTGTATCTGGCGCGGATGAAACCGTTTTGAATGTAAAGGCCGTCTGAAATGTCTTTTGCCAACCGTGCCGTGATTGCGTTGGGCAGCAATCTGCACCGTCCTGAGGAACAGATCCGCCGCGCCCTGCAAACGCTGGCCGGGCATCCGCATATCCATATGCGGGAAATTTCGTCCCTCTACACCACCGCCCCCGTGGGCTATGACGACCAGCCCGATTTCGTCAACGCGGTCTGCATGGCCGAAACCGGTTTGGACGGCCGCAGCCTGCTGGCCGTGCTCAACGGCATCGAAGCGGACTTCGGGCGCGAACGCAGCTTCCGCAACGCCCCGCGCACGCTGGATTTGGACATCATCGACTTCAACGGCGAAACCAGCGCCGACCCGCATCTGACCCTGCCCCACCCGCGTGCGCACGAACGCGGTTTCGTGATGCTGCCTTTGGCCGAAATCGCACCCGATTTCGTCTTGGGAGAACACGGCAGGGCGGCGGAAATCGCTGCGCGTCTCGGAGATGCGGGCGTTTTCAGACGGCCTTAACGCGGTATCCGCCCCATCCGCTCCCGTTGTTCCCGCTTTATTTTCAGATTTAATGTCCGGACGGCCAGAACCTTTGCCGTCCGAAACCGTCCAACCTTTCCGATACATCAACAGGAAAACCATCATGCAATACCGTTACATCGTGGTAGAAGGCTCCATCGGCAGCGGCAAATCCGATTTGAGCCGCCGTTTGGCCGAGCATTTCGACTACCTGCACCTGACCGAAAGCGCCAAGCAGAACCCTTTTCTGATGCAGTTCTACCAGAATAACGCCAATCACGGCCTCGCCACCGAGCTCGACTACCTGCTGCGCCGCGCCGAAGCGGTGGAAACCATCAATGCCGAAGAAGAAAAAGGCGGCGGCATCGTGGCCGATTTCCTGTTGGAAAAAGACCAGATTTTCGTACCCGCCGTGCTCAATCCCGGCGAGCAGAACCTGTTTTGGGCGCTCAAGCGCAAAATCATGCCGCAGTATCCCGTGCCCGATTTGGTCATTTACCTGCAAACGTCCGACGATGCCGACATCAAGCGGTTGCAGAAAAAAATGGGCGGCGAATTCAAAACCTTCCCGCCCGCCTACCTGAAACAGGTTCAGGAAGAATACCGCCGCTTTTTCCATCTCTACCAGCACTCCCCGCTCTTGATTGCCAATGCCGACGAACTCGACTACGCGGGCAACGACGAGCATTTCTCCATGCTGCTGTCGGCCATGTCGAATATGCGCGGCAGCCGCAATTATTTGAATCTGAGCGAAAAATAAAGCATCATCCGCTGCCGGAAACACCGCCGTAACCCCTTTCAGACGGCCTGAACACGCAGTTTCCGGCGGGTAGGGCTTCATTTAACCCGTTGATTGCAATACCGGATGCCGTCTGAAGTGCAGGCCGTCCGAACCGGTGTTCCGACCGATGCCGCACCGTACCGATTCAAGGAAAAACCATGTCCCGACAATACAGCTTCATCCTTCCTTCCAGCAGCGGCACGGATTTCGTGTCCGACGAACACCTGCCGCTCGTCGTTTATTTCTATCCCAAAGACAACACGCCCGGCTGCACCACCGAAGGACTGGATTTCAACGCCCGTTTGGCGCAGTTTGAAGCGCTGGGCTATACCGTCGTCGGCATTTCCCGCGACGGCGTGAAAGCGCATCAGAATTTCTGCGCCAAACAGGGTTTCCGCTTCGAATTGCTGAGCGATGCCGACGAAACGGTGTGCAAGCTGTTCGACGTCATCAAGCTGAAAAAACTCTACGGCAAAGAATCGCTCGGTATCGAACGCAGCACGTTCGTACTCGATGCGGAAGGCCGCATCGCGCACGAATGGCGCAAAGTGAAAGTGGCGGGACATGCCGAAGAAGTGTTGGCGGCGGTGTCAAAATAATCTCCCGTGCCGTTCGCTGTATCAATCGGCGGATTAAGTTGGCAGTATTTGATCTTTTTCACTATGGTTAATTTGGCTGTCAGTTGGCAGGCAAACAGAAGAAGGCCGTCTGAATCTTTTCAGACGGCCTTTATATGCCAATGCAACTGCACCCATCACCACCATTCCCGTGCAGGCGTGAAACCGGCTTGGATATTCACCAATACTCGTTTAACAAAAGATACCTGATTTCAGCCATGGATTCCCGCCTGCGCGGGAATGACGGTTTTTTGCTTTTCAAATTTATCCGCCGTTTTTTGACCATCAAACCAGGCAAGAGTAACCGGCCAACTCCATTGCGGCCAGACGTAGGTACGGTTAGCCGCCCTTAAGGCGGCGTAACCGTACATCATTGTTTCTGCAATAGGAATGCTTAAAGGCAAAACCGCTTGAGTCAGAAGTATGCAAGGCCGTCTGAAAAAACTTTTTCAGACGGCCTGCCGGATGGTTGGCTAATTGTCCGGATAGGTTGAATCGTCATTCCCGAGCAGGCGGGAAGCCACGGGTAAT
>NZ_JBHCJY010000113.1:0-10833 GCF_041804105.1 Neisseria sp. | reverse complement strand
GGGGTTGACGGTGTCTCCGAAGCCGAAAACTTTGTAGGACGAGCGTTTGCGGTCGCCGTAGTCAAACGATGTGCCGGAACAGAACATGGCTTCGGCGGTCAGGTTGTCGTGGCCGGATTTGGAGCGTTCGTTGAGAATGTAGCGTACCGTGCCGTCTGAAGCGGGCTGGATGCTGTCGAGCAGGATTCTGGCGTTTTTGCCGTAGCTTTCGTTGACGTACATGTCGAACCAGTTGCCGCTTCGGGCGTCGGGAAACGCGGGCAGCGGCAGGTCGGCTTCTTTGAATTCGCGCAGGGCTTTGTCGGCGGCGGATTCTTTGTAGTGGATGTTGATGTTTGCTTCTTTGTCTTTCGGTGCGGCCTGCGCCTGAAGGGCGGCTGCGGCCAAAACGGTCAGAATGATGCGGCGCATAATGCTCTCCGAGTGGGAAACAGCGGCCATTTTAGGGTCAGCCCGCCGCTGCGGCAAGCTGCGGTACGGCGTTTGGCGCGGCTTTACGTTTTTTTGATGCCGTCTGAACATGAATTGATAAAAGGCCGTCTGAAAACGGGTTTTCAGACGGCCTTTGCCGTGTTTGCGGGTTTTACAGGCCTTTCAGCTGTTTGGCCGCTTCGAGTGCGTAATAGGTCAGGATGCCGTCTGCGCCGGCGCGTTTGAAGGCGAGCAGGCTTTCGAGAATGACTTTGCCGCCGTCGAGCCAGCCGTTTTGGATGGCGGCCTGGAGCATGGCGTATTCGCCGGAAACCTGATAGGCAAACGTGGGTACGCCGAATTCGTCTTTGACGCGGCGGATGACGTCGAGATAGGGCAGGCCGGGTTTGACCATCACCATATCCGCACCTTCCTGCAAATCGAGTGCGACTTCGTGCAGGGCTTCGTTGCTGTTGGCGGGGTCTTGCTGGTAGGTTTTTTTATCGGCCTTGCCCAGATTGGCCGCGCTGCCCACCGCGTCGCGGAAGGGGCCGTAGAAGGCGGATGCGTATTTGGCGGAATAGGCCATGATGCGGGTGTGGATGTGGCCGTGATCTTCCAATGCTTCGCGGACGGCGCCGATGCGGCCGTCCATCATGTCGGACGGGGCGACGACCTGCGCGCCCGCTTCGGCGTGGCAGAGCGCCTGTCTGACCAGCACTTCGACGGTTTCGTCGTTCATCACATAGCCGCCCGCATCAATCAGACCGTCTTGGCCGTGGACGGTGTAGGGGTCGAGCGCAATGTCGGTCATGATGCCCAGTTCGGGAAATTCGGCGCGCAGTTTGCGCACGACGGTGGGGACGAGGCCGTCGGGATTGTAGGCTTCTTCGGCCAGCTCGGTTTTGTTGCGGGTAACGACGGGAAACAGCGCGAACATGGGAATGCCGAGCCCGACGGCTTCTTCGGCGGTGTACAGCAGTTTGTCGAGGCTTTGGCGCACCACGCCGGGCATGGATGCGACGGCTTCTTCCTGATTGCTGCCTTCGAGTACGAAAACGGGGTAAATCAAATCGGCGGCGGTCAGCGTGTTCTCACGCATCAGGCGGCGGGAGAAATCGTCTTTGCGCATGCGGCGCAAGCGGGTGGCGGGGACTTGGCGGGGCGGGAAATTCATGATGCGGTTCCGGTTGGGTGGGAAAAGGGGAATTTTACATCGGATGGGCGGCGGTGTGGGTTTCAGACGGCCTGCGGGGCGGGCAGGGGGAAGTTGTCTGATTGGATTTTTACGTGAATGCGGTCGGCACTGCGGCTTTTGCTGCAAATGCCGCGTGGGGGTAGGAAATTCGGTTGTTGTGATAAAGACAGGGCCGAGACCTTTGCACAACGCGAAAATATGGGGAAACCTTTAGCCCGTCATGCCCGCGCAGGCGGGAATCCGGACCTGCCGGTTACAGGAATCTTTAAAAATCACGGTAAGTGAATATTCTTGATGCCCGCCTGCGCGGGAACGGTGGCCGTAGATTGTTAGGTTGAAACCGGGTTTTGCGAAAGTTTCAGGCCGTCTGAAAAGTTTTCAGACGGCCTAAGTTTGACGGGAATGCTTCAGCGCGGCAGGCCGCGTGCTAGGGCTTGGTTGGCGCGTTTGACGGCGAGCTGTTCTTTCCAGCCCATGTAGCGGCCGCGGTAGCGGGCTTTCATGAAGTTGTCGAATTTGCGCTGCACGGTGAGGTTCCACACGCTGTGGGCTTTGACCGCCCAGCTTTCGTCCCATGCGCGCAGGGAGAGGGAAAACGAGCCGTCGAGGTATTTCATCCAGTGCCACCAGCCGGTGGGCATGAATAAGGTGTCGCCGTATTCGAGATGGCATTCTATGCCTTCCACGCCTTCGAGGGCGGGAAAGCGGGCGGTGTCGGGGGCTTCGACGCTGTAATCTTCGAGCGCGTAAGTGGCGAACGGGATTTGGTAGAGCCGCTCTTTCCATTTGTAGTCGAACAGAATAATGTGTTTGCGGCCGAAATGGGTGTGGAAGATGTGCGCCATGTCGATATCGTAGTGCAGAAAGGTTTCGGAGCCTATGCCGCCGAAAAACATGGTGGGGTATTTGTCGAGAAAGCCGCCCATCAGGTCTTTGGAGAACACGTAATCGTTGAGCAGCGAGGGCGCGTGCTTGATGGGGTCGAACAGGAAAATGCGCAGGTCGGTGGGTTCGCGTTTGATTAAGTCGATATAGTCGCCGAACTTCATTTCGGTGCTGGCGGCGTTAATCGGCGCGGCGGGGTCGGCTTTGCTGCTGTCGTAAAGCGGCACGGTGATGTCGCCGACGGCTTCTTTCATGTAGTCGAGCGACCATTTTTCATAAGCCGGCCAGCTTTTGCTCATGTTTCTGATCACGAGCGGGCGGCGCGGTTTGAGGTATTTTTCGCGGAATTCTTCGCGGCTGATGTCGTCAACCACGTCGATAGGAGTCAGTTTGAAGCCCATGTTTTTTGAATCTGGTTGAAGTAAAAAGACAATTTTATAAAAAACGCCGTTTGCGGAAAACCGTTTTTACGCGGGTAAACACAGCGGCGGCAGTTCCGCAGAACGGCGGTCAGTTGCTGGTTACGCTGCCTGCGGCGCGTGGGCGGTGCGTGAATATCAGGGCCAGCTGCACGGGCACTTGGTCGGATACGGACGTATTGGCCGTGAGCACGGTTTCGGTATCGCCCTGCGGCATCACCCACGCGTAGGAAAGCTGTTTGAACGGGAACGGGGATGAGGTGGTGTGGTCGGCGCGCAATACGGTTTGTCGGCTGCCGCTGTTTTGCCCGGCCAGCGCGGTAAACTGCGCGCGCGCGGCGGCTTCGTCGGCCCGTTCCGTTTTCACGCTGCATGCGCCCGCACCCGTACTGAGGTAAAACGCCGTGCCGCCGCGTTCCAGCCGCCATGCCTGCTGCAAATCGACTTCCATCATGCCGAAAGGCAGTTTGCCCAGCTCGTCGGCGGTCATGGGCGGGATGTTGGCGGCGGCGGCCCATTGCGCCACCCGCGCGGGGTTGCCGTCGGCGGCAATGCAGGTTTCGGCGAACAGTTTGACCGCTTCGGTTGCGGCGGTCTGTTTTGCGGGATCAGGGGCGGATGCGCCGCCGTTGCAGGCGGTCAGGGCAAGCAGGGCGAACGGGAACAGGATGCGGGTATTCATTTTCAGACGGCCCTTATTTGTGTTTGATGACCAGCGTGAACACGCCGTCTGAAGCCGATGACTCCAGCAGCTCGTGGCCGGTTTGGCGGCAGAATGCGGCAAAGTCGTCGGGTGCGCCGGCATCGGTGGCGGTAACGGTTAACACGTCGCCCGTTTCAAGCTGCGCCAATGCTTTTTTGGCGCGCAGAATCGGCAGCGGGCATCTCAGGCCGGTCAGGTCTATGGATTGGTTCATGGTCGGGAAAACGGGTTGTTCGGACAATGGCGCGATTATACCTTTTATCTCGGTGCGGCTGTAAGCGCGGGCAGCGGCAGGACTGTAAAACCCTAAAGGCCGTCTGAATTTCAGGTTCGCGGTATTTGCCGTGCCGTCTGAATCACCTGCATTTTGCCGAAGCAGGCCGATACAGTCAGGGTGGGAAAACACGGTTTGCCGTGATTCGGAACGGCGCGGCATCTGCGGTTCAAGCCGTCTGAAAGCCGTGCGGAAACGGATGTTCAGACGGCCTCAATCTTGTTAAGATGCCCCCTGTCCGGTTTGATACAAAACAGAAAGAAACGCGATGCGGCGTTATATTTTCCAACGGTTGCTGCTGCTGATTCCGACCCTGCTCGGCATTTTGGCCGTTACCTTCGCCATCATCCAGTTTGTGCCCGGCGGGCCGGTGGAGCAGATGGTGCAGCAGTTGACGCACGGTGCGGGGGCGGGCGGGGAAACCGTTGCGGCTTCAAACGGCATGATGCGCGGCGGCCGGCTCAGCCCCGAAGACATGGCCGCGCTCAATGCGCTTTACGGTTTCGACAAGCCGCCGCTGGAACGGTTTGCCGATATGGTTTGGCGTTACGCCCGTTTCGATTTGGGCGAAAGTTTTTTCCACCATCAAACCGTGTTCGAGCTGGTGAAACAGAAAATGCCCGTGTCGATGAGCTTGGGTTTATGGACGTTTTTCCTGACCTATCTCGTCTGCATTCCGCTGGGCATCGCCAAGGCGGTGCGCGACGGTTCGAAATTCGACACGGTTACGGGCATGGTGGTGTTGGTCGGCTACACCGTTCCGCCGTTTGTGTTGGGTTTGGTGCTGCTGGTTTTGTTCGGCGGCGGCAGCTTTTTTTCGTGGTTTCCGCAGGGCGGCCTGACGGGCGACGATTGGGACAATCTTTCCGTGTTCGGCAAAATCAAAGACTATCTCTGGCACATCGCGCTGCCGATAACGGCTTCCGTGGCCGGTAATCTGGCCGTGATGACCGTGCTCACCAAAAACGTGTTTCTCGAAGAAATCCGCCGCCAATATGTTTATACCGCCCGCGCCAAAGGTTTGCCCGAACGGCAGATTTTGTGGAAACACGTTTTCCGCAACGCGATGATTCCGCTGATTACCGGTTTCCCTGCCGCCTTTATCGGCGCGTTTTTCACCGGCAGCCTGCTGATTGAAACCCTGTTTTCGCTCGATGGTTTGGGGCTGCTTTCTTACGAAGCGGTGATGAAGCGAGATTATCCGGTGGTGATGGGCACGCTGTATGTGTTCACGCTGATGGGCTTGCTGGCGAAACTGCTGTCGGACATTTCCTATTCGTGGGTTGACCCGCGCATCCATTTCGGCGGGCGCAAATAAGCATTCAGGCCGTCTGAAAAATGTTTTTCAGACGGCCTGACTACACCTGCCGAGCCTTAACGCTGGCGGGCTTTGAATCGCGGATTGCTTTTGCAGATTACGTAAACTTTCCCTTTGCGGCGCACGATTTGGCAGTCGCGGTGGCGTTGTTTGGCGGTTTTTAAAGAAGACAAGACCTGCATCATTTATCCTTTCTGAACGAGCCGAGCATACCTTGGTAGCGGCTGTTGAACTTGCTGGCACGTCCTTCGTTGTGGTATTCGCGCTGTTTGCCGGTGTAAACCGGATGCGATGCGGACGAAGTGTCGAGCATGAATACGGGGTATTCGTTGCCGTCGCGCCAAACCATGGTTTTGCCGTGTGTATCCGCGCAGGAGCGTATCAGCCAGCCTTCGTTGGCGCTGCTGTCGAAAAACAGCACGGTGCGGTAATTGTCGGGATGGATGTTCGGTTTCATGAAAAGCCTTTCTGAAATGTTATACTATAACATTCATTTTAATATGGCAGCGGCTGTTTATCAAGCGGAAAAACATGACTGTTTGCACGACGGGTTTTCAGACGGCGTCAGGCCGTCTGAAAAGGCCGGAAACCGTTTGGCCTGAGCAAACGGGTTTTCAAGCCGGTGCACCGTTTCGGCTTCGCGGCAACTCCGTTTTGGCTGTGCAGAAACTCCGGTTCTTGCGGAAACTCCGTTTTGGCTGTGCAGAAACTCCGCTTCCTGCGGCAACCCCGTTTTCCGTCGGAAAATCCGTTGCCTGCCGATGGCGGGAAAACGTTATAATCGCCGCCGGTATCCGATTGCTTTCAGACGGCGCAGGCCGGCCTGTTCCATACGCGAAAGAGCGGCGGAACCGCTTTCCACTTCATCCGAAGCCGTTTTCAGACGGCCTTACCATCCGACCGAATATGCAGAACATTTTCCCTTCAAACACATGGCAGGCATTCAAACGGCACAAACGCGGCTGGCTGTCGCTGCGTATTTTGGCCGTATTGTTCGCCGTTGCGCTGGCTGCGCCGCTGTGGAGCAACGACAAGCCGCTGTGGGTAAATTATCAGGGCAAACATTATTTCCCGCTGTTCAACACTTATCACGAAACCGAATTCGGCGGCGATTTCGAAACCCC
Source organism: Neisseria sp. (assembly GCF_041804105.1). Taxonomy (GTDB): domain Bacteria; phylum Pseudomonadota; class Gammaproteobacteria; order Burkholderiales; family Neisseriaceae; genus Neisseria. Next base: position 4,501 of record NZ_JBHCJY010000113.1, on the reverse strand, counting down.
TGCCGACTATCTCGACCCGCTCGTGCGCCGCAACATCACTTCGGACGGCAATACCGCCGTGTTTCCGCCCAATCCTTATGCCGCCGATACGCTCAACGATTTCGATACCGAACCCGACCCGGCAAGGCCGTCTGAAAACCATTGGCTCGGTACCGACGACCGCGGCCGCGACGTGTTGGCGCGGTTGGTTTACGGTTTCCGCGATTCGCTGCTGTTCGCCCTTGCGCTGACGGCGGTAACCACCGTGATCGGCGTGGCTGCGGGCGCGGTGCAGGGGTATTTCGGCGGGAAAACCGATTTGCTGATGCAGCGTTTTCTCGAAATCTGGGGCGGGCTGCCCGAACTTTACCTGTTGATTATCCTGTCGTCGTTTTTTAATCCGAGCCTGCTGGTTTTGCTGGTGCTGCTGTCGCTGTTCGGCTGGATGGGGCTGTCGGACTATGTGCGCGCCGAGTTTCTGAAAAACCGGCAGGCCGATTATGTGCTGGCGGCCAAAAGCATGGGTGTTTCAGACGGTCGCATTATGTGGCGGCACATTCTGCCCAACAGTCTCACGCCTGTTTTGGCGTTTCTGCCGTTCCGCATTTCCGGCGCGGTGCTGGCGTTGACCAGCCTGGACTTTCTGGGCTTGGGCGTACCCACGTCGCAGGCGAGTTTGGGCGAACTGCTGGCTCAGGGCAAAGACAATCTTGATGCGTGGTGGATAGGTTTGTCCGCCGTCGGCACGCTGACGGTAATGCTGTTTCTGTTGGTAATGATAGGCGAAGGGCTGCGGCAGGCGTTTGACGTGCGGTCGCGGTCGTGAGGCCGTCTGAAAAATCCGCAATGCACGAAGGTTTTTGGAAACCGGTTTTCAGACGGCCTGCTGCCGAACCGATGTTTGAAAATGCCTTGAAATGTCGTTACCGGTCTGTCTGGGCGTGATACATTGCTCAATACAATATCCAAACACCGCCTTGCCCAAAAACCGTCATGCCATAAGGAGTAGCCTATGTCTTTGATTGCACCCGATAACAGCCTTTTGCTGTGGACGTTTGTCATGCTTGCGGCCGCAGTTGCCATCTTTCTCGAACAAAATGCCCGTTGGGCATCGAAAATACCCGGCGCGGTGATTGCGCTGCTGATTGCGTTGGCCGCATCAAATTTCGGCCTCGTGCCTGCCGAATCGCCGGTGTATGATGCGGTGTGGGGGTATGTGGTGCCGCTGGCGGTTCCCCTGCTGCTGTTCCAGCTCAATCTGCATTCGGTTTTGAAGGAGAGCGGACGGCTGCTGTTTCTTTTTCTTATCAGCTCGTTGGGTACGGTAATCGGTGCCGTGGCAGGTTTTCTGCTGTTGCGGAACCATATTCCCGAACTGGATAAAATCACCGCAGTCATTTCCGCTTCCTATACCGGCGGCGGCGTGAATTTTGCGGCCATGACCGCCAAGCTCGAACCGTCGAAAACCATTACCGCCGCAACGATTGTGGCCGACAATCTGATGATGGCCTGTTATTTCCTGATTCTGATTGCTCTGTCGGTGTCGCCGGTGGTGCGGAGAATTTGGAGCAGCCCGTATTCTGTCGGAACGGAAGAAAATGCCGCCGACGGAAAAAACCGGGCGGCGGCGTATTGGCAGCCCAAGCCAGTATCGCTGCAAAGTATCGCGCTCTCGTTGGGCAGTGCCATGCTGTTGGTGGCTGTATCGTTTACTGCGTCAGCTTGGTTGAAAGACGTGTTGGGAAGCGGTGGGAACGTTGTTACCGATATGCTTATCGGCCTGGTTACCGACAAATATCTGCTGCTGACCACCATGACTTTCTCCGTTATTTTGCTGTTTCCGAAACAGGTGGCAAAGCTTGACGGCAGTCAGGAGCTGGGTACTTACTGTATTTATCTCTTTTTCGTCGTGATTGGTATTCCTGCATCGGTGGCGTTGATTCTGCAAAACGCCCCGCTTCTGTTTGTGTTTACTTTTATTGTGGCGGTCGTCAACCTGATGGTTACCCTGCTGGCCGGCAAACTCTTCAAATACAGCATTGAAGAGATTGTGCTGTCGTGCAATGCCAATATCGGCGGGCCTACCACCGCGGCAGCACTTGCCATCGGCCAAGGCTGGCGGGATTTGGTGGGGCCGATTTTGGTTATCGGTACAGTGGGCTACATCATCGGTAACTATATTGGCACGGCAGTCTATGCATTGTTGGCGGGTTTGTAGTTTAGCAAGCAGGCCGTCTGAAAAATATTTTTCAGACGGCCTGCTATACTGTATCCAACCGAATAACATCAAGGCGTTTCAAATATGAAAAACATCCTTTACCCCCTTGCCGCCGCGCTGCTGCTGGCCGCCTGCGGCGCGAAAGAAGAAGCGGCTCTGCCCAAGCCGCTGCCGATTACCGATCAATCCGTCGGCCATTATTGCACCATGAATTTGTCGGAACACAACGGCCCGAAAGCGCAGATTTTCCATAAGAGCAATCCGTCCAAAGCGGTGTGGTTTTCCACCACCAAACAGATGGTCAACTACACGCGGCTGCCGGGCGAGCCGAAAGACATCGCGGCCATTTACGTTACCGATATGGGCAAAGTAACCGATTGGAATACGCCCAATGCCGATACGTCGTGGACGGACGGCAAAAAAGCCTTTTATGTGATTGAAAGCGGCTTTATCGGCGGCATGGGCGCGGAAGACGCGCTGCCGTTTGCCGACAAAGCCGCTGCGGAAAAATTCGCCAAAGAGAAGGGCGGCAGGGTAACGACGTTCGACCAGATTCCCGACGAATATCTGTATAAATAGGCTGGGGTGGTCGTGCGCTGATGGTGTCGGCTCATGAACAACCGTCATTCCCGCGCAGGCGGGAATCCGGAGGGAGGGCTAGAAAAATCTTGTTCTAATATCGCAAATCTGGGCTTCTGTCTGTATGGGAATGATGGTGTCGGTATTATCAATGCATTATCTAAACAACCTAAACAACCTAAACAAAGGCCGTCAGAAAACCGTTACTGCCGTTGCCGTAAAAGCAAGCCGATCGGCACGGTAAGGTTTAGCATTATTTTTTTGCGGACTGCAAACCGTCTTGAATGCCGTAATCCAGACGGCGAGCGGTTTCTCCGTAACCAATCCTGATGATATTCAGGCCGTCTGAAAACCTGTTTCCCATTCCCGCTATGTCTCTTTCCCGCCGCCGTTTACTGATTACCGCCGCCGCCCTCGCGGGTGCGGCTGCCGTTCCGTTTGCGCTCAACCGCCGTGCCGAAAAAAATACCGATGCCGTTAAGCCTGTTGCCGAACCCGTCGCTCAAAACAACATCGAACCCACCGTTTGGCAGGGCATCGCACTCGGTTCGGGGGCGGAAATGCGCTTGTACCATCCCGACCGCAAAGCCGCCGAAGCCTTGATTGCCAAAGCCCTGTCGGAAGTATCGCGGCTGGAAAAAATCTTCAGCCTTTACCGTGACGACAGCGACATCAGCCGCCTGAACCGAGAAGGCCGTCTGCACAATCCGCCGTCGGACTTGCTGGCGGTGTTAAGCATGAGCCGCAACATTCACCGCATCACGCAGGGCGCGTTCGACCCCACCGTCCAGCCGCTGTGGAACGCCTATGCAGACTATTTCAGACGGCATCCGAAAAGCAGAACCGCACCGCCGAAAGCGTTGCTCGATAAGGCTTTGGAAAAAGTGGGGTTCGATGCCGTCGAATTCGGCAGCAACGGCATCCGTTTCGCCAAAAGCGGCATGGCTTTGTCGCTGAACGGCATTGCGCAGGGCTACATTACCGACCGCATTACCGAAATGCTGCGCGATTCGGGCATCAAACAGGCTCTGATTGATTTGGGCGAAATCCGTGCGCTGGATACCACGCACAGCCGCACATGGCGGGCAGGCGTGCGCCATCCCGATGACGAAACCGCTGTCCTGTTCCATATTCCGCTGCAAAATCAGGGGCTGGCCACTTCAGGCGGCTACGGTACGCATATGGATGAAGACGGCAAATTTACCCACCTGTTTGATCCGCGCAGCGGCATCAGTACCCCGCGCTATAAAAGCGTGAGCGTTACCGCGCCTGCGGCGGCAATTGCTGACGCGCTTTCCACCGCTTTTTCTCTGATGGATGAAAACGAAATTCAGATGGCCTTGCGGCAAGTCAGCGGTGTCAAGGTGTGGTTGGTATCGGAAGGTAACCGGATTAAAAAGCTGGAATAGTGTGGCAACCGGTTATTTTGATGGATGCGGTACTATTTACAGCCGTCATTTCCGTGCAGGCTGAAATCCAGACTGGTAATCTTCAGAACAAGTTTTTTGCAGTTTTTCTGATTTTCACCTGTGTGGAATAACATTAAATATCAACGCTATACCTATGAACGGCTTTTAAGTTTTGTTTATAGCAAATAAACTTATTTATCGATACACACCTGAAACAGCCAATCCACATCCGTAATTCGCAGCCGATTCCTAACACCTTTAATCCAAGCCCACTTTTTCTCTATCTGATTCAGATCGGGGCTATAAGGTGGAAGCC
>NZ_JBHCJY010000112.1:0-12188 GCF_041804105.1 Neisseria sp. | reverse complement strand
CACGTGCGATGGGCATAAAACTCTGTTCAATCCAATGGTTTTTGTCGGCCTCGACGATGGAAAGGCGGTCGTAATCGAGCTGGACGGGGTTCGGCTGCTGCGGTGTGGTAAGCAGTTTGAGCATCAGCACCATCACGCTGACGGCGGTACCCGGGTCATTGACGGAAGAGAGCGCGCGTTGGGCGGCTTCGCTCAAGACGATGAAGCCCCATTCGGGGTCTTGCTCGTAGGTACGCTCGCCTGCGATGACAAAACAGCCGAGCAGGCGGTCAGTTGTTTCCAGCGGGCGGTTGATACAGGCAACGGGAGTGTCGGGCATGAGCAGTTTGCCGGGGCGGACGGTGATGTAGATGTGGGTGTCGTATTCTTCGGCGAGTTTTTGCAGCGAAGCCATGTTGATATGGGTGAGGTAGCCGGACTGCCCCGCGCGCAGAACCTGCATGCCGGGGTTGAGCCGTCCGCGCCATGATGCGCCCATTTGCGGTTCGGCGTAATAGGTTTGCAGGGCCTGTTCGGTTTTACTGCTGATTTTGCCGAGGGTGTTGCCCAAACGGCCGAGCTACGACAGGGTGAATACCCAGCGGATAAGGGAAACGATGAGGTAGGCCATCACGGCGATGGTGCCGATAAACAGGATAAACCGCCCGTTTTGGCCGTAATATTCCATGCCCAGCGCGGTTTTGGCGATAACGGTGAAGATGAAGGCGGCGATAAAGCCCGAGATGGTGGTGCGGGTGTTGTCGTCGCCCATAATCAGCTCGGTGGCGCGCGGGGTAGCACCGCTGGAGGCGGAGGCAAACGCGGACACCATAATCGAGAGGGAAAAAGTGCTGACCGAGAGCATGCTCGACGCGATTACCGTGAGCAGGCCGTCGAGCGTTTCGCTACACGGATGTCGGGCAGCGCGCCGTCATGCAGCATATCGCCGAAAAAGCGGGCGATGAAGGCGAGTACCACGGCGATAACCGCCCAGTATGCGGGTACGACCCAAATCTGGTGGCCGGGCTTTTTCAGTATGATGAGCCAGCGGTATAAGGAGTTTTTCATGCGTTATCCCTTTGAAAACAATGAAACTTAAAAATCGGCATGCCGCAGTTTTGCCGCATTTTTTCACGGCGGGCGGCGGAAATCGGCGGATAGGGCGGTATTGTAATCAAACCGCCGCGCGGATGGGGAACATGATGCGGAAAGGGCGGGTTTTCTGATGTTCGGACGGCCCGGTTTCGCTGGGTCGGTCTTGGTTCTGAACGGGCGCTTGGCAACTTGGTTTCCGGTATGGGTTGGGGGAATAAGTGTTTGCGGTTATCAGGATTCCGGTTTTCCGCCTGCGCGGGAATGACGGGAAAGATTTGCGGTGTATTCCATTGGTGCTATCGGTGTTGGTTTTCCGCCTGCGCGGGAATGACGGGAAAGATTTGGGATGGGGATAAATCACTAAAAAGGCCGTCTGAAAAACTGGAAAAGTTAGCCTGTCTGCATCTGAAAGAGAAGGTTGTTTGCATGTCAGGCTGTCTGAAAAAGCAGAGTTGTTCGGGTAAAACAAAACTGTTCTGCTTTTTCAGACGGCCTAAGCTGTTCGGACGGTCTGTTTGTTTATCCGCATCCGGACACAGCCAATCACATAACGTTTATCCCATCCCATCAAATGCCGTCTGAAAACATCCCGCGTTCGGCAGTTTCAGACGGCATCCGTTTGCCGTTGTCCGTATTCTCTTCAGCGGCTTAGCGCAATTCTTTCCGTGTCCACCAGCCGTCGTTCCTAAACGAATCGGGGCGGTACTTTTCGCCCATTTTCGGCACGTCCAGCGGCAGGTTTTTATGAGCGGCGGTTTTGACCGCCTTGTCGATAGAGACGTACCACGGGTTGCGGCCGAGGCTGAACACGCCCCAGTGCATCGGCACCATGCGTTTTGCACCGAGGTCGAGAGCGGCCTGTACGGACTGTTCGGGGAACATATGGGTTTGCGGCCAGCCTGCGTTGGCGGCGTCGATTTCGAGGAACGCGGTGTCGAAGCCGCCGTATTTTTTGCCGATGTCGGCAAAATGCGGGCCGTAGCCGGTGTCGCCGCTCCAATAGAGGCGGCGGCCTGCACCTTCGAGTACGAACGATGCCCACAGGGTTTTGTTGCGGTCGGTGCGCCAGCGGGCGGAGTAGTGTTGGGCGGTTTCGGCGGTGATTTTGACGCCGTTGAGTTCGGCAGCGTCGCCCCAGCCCAGTTCGGTGATTTTTTCAGACGGCACGCCCCAGCTTTGCAGCCTGTCGCTCACGCCGAGGGGTACGATGAAGCGTGCGGCTTTGTCGGCAAGGTGGCGGACGGTGGCGGCTTCGAGGTGGTCGTAATGGTCGTGGCTGATGAGTACGGCATCGATGTGCGGCAGGTTTTCGCGGCTTATCGGCGCTTCCTGAAAACGGGGCACGATAATCGGCAGGCTGACGGGGCTGGCGTTGTCGAACACGGGGTCGATAAGGATGCGCTGCCCGCCCAGTTCGAGAATGGCGGAAGCGTGACCCAGCCAGTAGTAGGCGAAGGCTTCGGCTTGGCCGAAACTGTTTTTATCGAGCGTGTGCATGGGCAGGCGGCCTTTGGGGACGTAACTGTCGTCGCGGATAAAGCCGCCTTTGCCGGTGGCGCGTTCGGGGTAGTAGGGCAGCTCGGGGGCGGTGTAGATGTTGCGGAACGCGCCGTTTTGGTAATACGGCAGGCGGGCGAAGCGGCTTTCGTCGGGCAGCTTGCCGATGTTGCGGTAGAACTCGATGCCGAAAACGGCGGCGGCCAGTAAGATGGGGCTGAGAGCGATGAGCGGGTATTTGTAGCGTTTTTTCATGATGTTGCGGTTTGTACGGACAGGCCGTCTGAAAAATATGCCGGACAAAGGTTTTTCAGACGGCCTATGGGTTTGGTTTGATGAAACCGGGTTCGGATACTTGATTTTTACGGACAGGCATTCGGGTAAAACCATGCTGTCATCCGTGTTCGGCCGTGATTTCCCGCCTGCGCGGGCATGACGGGATGGGGTTTGCATCACTTCAAGGCCGTCTGAAAGGAGCAGGTTATCCGGAAAAAGCCGGGCCGTCTGAAGCAGGCGGAACGGTATCGGCTGCCAATGCAGCCGAATGCGGCCAAAAAGTAAAGCCGTCTGAAAATAACGGCTTTTGGGTCGCAACCAAATGTTTTCAGACGGCCTCAGGCCAACGTTCGGGTTTCGCTGATTAAGAATTCTGCGGTGCGTTCGGCGATGCGCCATTGGCCGTCGGCTTCTTTGACGAAGCGGTCTTGGTAGCGCACGCTGTGTTCGAGCAGGCCGGGTTTGCCGTCGGTTTCGCCGACCAGTTTCACCAGGCAGTAGCTGACGGCGCGGGCTTCGGTTTCGCTTTGGAAATCAACCGTCTGCTGGCCGTTCAGGTGGTAAACCTTGCTGAATTGGGCGAGGTAGTCGGTAAACACTTTACTGATTTCGCCGTGCCCTTTCATGGCGAAAACGAGTTCGCCGCCGATGTAGGTGTTGACCGCCGCGTCTTGCGTGAACAGCGGCATTTGTTCGGCGACGCGTTTGTCGTCGGCAAGGTTGGAAAATACGTCGACCACGGTTTTGATGGCTTGGCGTTCGGCTGATTCGTTAAAAGACATGGGGTTATCCTTGCAAGGTTGATCGGGCTGCTGTTTCCGCAGCACCTGCGGGTTTGGCAACGGGGTAACGCTATCCAAAATATCGGAAGCCCGCTGTTCCCGTGCGGACGGACGGCGGAAAACAGTCAGGCCGTCTGAAACCGTTTGCGCGAAAACGGGCGCGGTTCGGTTTTTCAGACGGCCTTCATCAGGCTTATTTTTTCAGGCTGCCCATATCGATGACGAAGCGGTATTTCACGTCGGATTTGAGCATACGCTCGTAAGCGGCGTTGATGTCCTGCATATCAATCATTTCCACATCGGGCACGATATTATGCTCGGCGCAGAAATCCAGCATTTCCTGCGTTTCGGCAATGCCGCCGATAACGGATGCGGCCACGGAGCGGCGGCCCATAATCATCGGTACGGTGTTGATGGTCTGCTCCAACTCGCCGACCAGGCCGACCAGCACCAGCGTGCCGTCGAGGGCGAGCGTGGGGATGTAGGGTTTCAGGTCGTGGGTGTAGGGCACGGTGTCGATGATGAGGTCGAAGGTGTTGGCGACGGCCTGCATTTGGGCTTCGTCGGTGGACAGCACCACATGGCTTGCGCCGAGGCGGAATGCGTCGTCGGATTTGCCTGCGGAGCGGGTAAACAGGGTTACTTCCGCGCCCATCGCTTTAGCCAGCTTCACGGCCATGTGGCCGAGGCCGCCCAAGCCGACTACGGCGACTTTGCTGCCGGCTTTCACGTTCCAGTGGCGCAGCGGCGAGTAGGTGGTGATGCCGGCGCACAGCAGCGGGGCAACGGCTTTGGTGTTGAGTTTTTCAGACACGCGCAGCACGAAATCTTCGCTCACGACGACTGCGGTGCTGTAGCCGCCTTGGGTCAGTGTGCCGTCGTGGCGGTCGGTGCCGCCGTAGGTGCCGGTGTGGCCGTGTTCGCAGTATTGTTCCAAACCGCGTTGGCAGGGCGAACAGGTGCGGCAGGAGTCGACCAGACAGCCGACGCCGACCAAATCGCCGACTTGGAATTTTTTGGCGTTCGCGCCGACTTTGGCGACGCGGCCGATGATTTCGTGGCCGGGCACGATGGGGTAAGTGTGCGTCCAGCCCCAGTCGTTGCGGGCGGTGTGCAGGTCGGAATGGCACACGCCGCAGTAGAGAATGTCAATCAACACGTCGTCGTCGCGCAAATCGCGGCGGTCGAAATCATAGGGGGCGAGCGGTGTGGTCGCGCTGTGGGCGGCGTAGGATTTTACGGGGGTGGTCATGGTGTTTCCTTTAAGGTGGGTTTTAAATAAGGTGGGGTTTAAAATCGCTTGTCTGATTATAATCCCTGCCCATGGACGGGGAAATAACGCAAAGCGGAATACTGTATTCCGAAATATGCAACAGGCCGTCTGAAAACTTTTTCAGACGGCCTTTGCGTTCATATCAAACATTCACGATGCCCGTTTAACAAACGGATGCTTTCAAGCAGGCGACCGCTGCCGTTTCAGACGGCCTTTAATGCCCGCCCATTTTTGAAAACAGGTTCAGCACCACCACGCCCGCGAGAATCAGGGTGATGGCGGCGATGCCCGGCAAATCGACTTTCTGGCCGAAAAAGACCACGCTCACACCTGCGGTCAGCACCAGCCCCACGCCCGCCCAAATGGCATATGCCGTACCCAGCGGCACGGTTTTGAGCGTGAGCGACAAAAAATAAAATGCCAACCCGAAACCCAAAACTACGCCTGTGGACGGCAGCGGTTTGCTGAACCCGTGGGACAGTTTGAGCATGGTCGAACCGAACACTTCGCTGATGATGGCCAGCCCCAAAAAAAGCCAGTGCATGAAATTTCCTTTGCCGGATGTTTTGGAAAAACATGATGTTAGCAAACGAGATTGGGGCTGAACAGTCTTGTTTTTACAGAAAGTTTGTGCGCAAAGGCCATTTGGTCGGAGCCTGACTTACTCCACCCACTGCACGATTTCTTCAACCGGTTTGCGCGATTTCGGGCGGATTTCTTTGGCGCGGTAGCCGAAGGTGACCATCACCGATACACCCCATTCGGCGGGGTCGAGCAGGCCTTCTTCGGCGAGGATGCGGTTGACCGCTTCGTATTCGAAGCCTTCGATGGGACAGGAGTCGATACCGATTAAGGCCGCGCCGCTCATCATGTTGCCCAGTGCGATGTAGGTCTGTTTGCACGCCCAGTCGAACAGGGCGCGTTCGCTTTCGGTGATGCGGATGTCGTCTTCCTGGAATTTTTTGTAAACGGCCAGGGCTTTTTCGCGCGCTTCGCCTTCTAGGCCGCGGCGGTCCATTACGCCGCCGAAAAAGTCGCTGTCGTAGCGGGCGTTTTTCTTGGCGAGCACCACCACCAGATGGCTGGCGTCGTCCACTTGGGTGGCCATGCCCCACGATACGGGTTTGAGTTTGGCGCGCAGTTCTTTGTTCTGCACAATCAGGAATTTCCACGGCTCTGAGCCGACGGAACTGGGCGAGAGACGTGCCAGTTCGAGAATGTAGGCGAAATCGCCGTCGCTGATTTTGCGCGCGGGATCATAGGCGCGGGTGGCGCTGCGGTTTTGAAAGGCTTTCAATACGCTTTCTTTTTGAATGTCGGACATTTCGGTTTCCTAATAAAGTATTGGGGGTGAAACGGTTGTGGTACGGAGTTTGCGGCAGGCCGTCTGAAAAACCTTTTTCAGACGGCCTGAACGTTTTTCAGGCAGCTTTACATATAGCCGCGAACATATTGCTGCGGCACGAATTCCATTGCCGCACCGTCGGCGGCGCGCTGGTTGTATTGCGCGTTCAACAGCCAATACGGGTCGCGCAGCAGGCCGCGGCCGACGGCCACCAGGTCGGCATCGCCGTTGGCCAATACATGGTCGGCTACGGCCGCGTCATCAAGCATGCCCACGGCGATGACGGGCAGGCCGGTGGCTTCTTTGACTTTGCGCGCCAGATAAACCTGATAGCCTGCGGCGAATTCAGGGTGTTTGCCTGCGCACAATACGCCGTCGCCGCCACCGCTGATGTCGAACGCGTCCACGCCTGCTGCGGCGAAGCGTTTGGCAACTTCCACGCCGTAGTCGCTGTCGAAACCGTTTTCGCCGTATTCTTGCGCGGAAATGCGCATGATGAGCGGCATTTCAGACGGCATCACGGCTTTGGCGGCTTTGATGACCTGTTCGCCGAAGAGCATTTTGTCCTGGCCGTATTCGTCTGTGCGCGTGTTGGATTTGGGCGAGTAGAACTGGTGGATCAGGTAGCCGTGCGCGCCGTGCAGCTCGATGGCGTCGAAACCCGCGTCCACCGCGCGTTTCACGCTGTTTTGGAAAGCCTGAACGATTTCGGCGATTTCGTCTTTGGTCAGTTCTTTCGGGGTAATCAGGTTTTGGCCTTCGTAATCGAGCGCGCCGTAATGGATGGAGGACGGGGCGACGGCGTTCGGTTCGTCCTGCGCCTTACGCCCCGCATGGGCGATTTGCACGGCGATTTTACCGCCCTGCGCGTGTACGGCATCGACGATGCGTTTGAATGCGTCGCGTTGCGCGTCGTTCCACAAGCCTAAGCAGTTGGGCGAAATGCGGCCGTTGGGGGCAACGTTGGTCATTTCCACGATAATCAGCCCCACGCCGCCGACGGCGCGGGAAACGTAATGCACATAATGCCAGTCGTTCGGCATGCCGTCGGTGGCCGAATATTGGCACATCGGCGGCATTACGACACGGTTTTTAAGCGACAGGTTTTTGATTTGATAGGGTGTTTGGATAAATCTGAATTTGGCCATAATGCTTGCTTTCACCAACAATGTTCAAACAGGCTTGTATTCTAAAGAAAAAGATAATATAAAACCAATTGTGATTGCTTATGCCAAATATAAACATGCGTGATATCAGAAGCCTCGATTTCAACCTGCTCAAAGCCTTTGAAGCCCTGCTCGACGAACAGAACGTTACCCGGGCCGCCGAGCGTTTGTCGGTTACCCAGCCCGCGATGAGCGCGATGCTCAACCGCCTGCGCGAAAGTTTCGACGATCCGCTGTTCGTGCGCGTCCAGCACGGTATCCGGCCGACCGAACGGGCGGTTGCGCTCGGTGCCGAAGTGAAAAGCGTGCTCGCGCACATCGGCAAAATGCTGCAACCGGCCGCGTTTGATCCCAAAACCGCCCGTATGAAAATCAGCCTAGCCTCCACCGATTACGGCCTGCAAACCGTTGTCGTGCCGTTTCTGGCTAGGCTCAAGCAGCTTGCGCCGCATATTCAGGCGGTGCTGCTGCCGATACAGGACAGCAACGTGCGCAGCCTGCTCGAACAGGGCCGGCTCGATGTCGCCCTGATGACGCCCGAACGCATCCATTCCGACGAAGTGCACATCCGCCCGCTTTACGAAGAACACTACGTCTGCACCCTGCGCGCAGGCCATCCCGCCGCCGCCGCGCCGCTGGATTTGGAACGTTTCTGCGGGCTGGATTTCGCGCTGATGTCGTACGACGGCGGCGGCTTCAGCGGCGCCACCGACGAAGCCTTAGCCAAACTCGGCCGCAGCCGCAAAGTATCCGTGTCCGTGAGCAACTTCCTGCTGATGCCCGAAATCCTGCGCCGCAGCGACATGGCCGCCATGCTGCCCGCCCGCCTCGCCTGCGGCCAGGAAGGGCTGGTCAGCCTGCCCCCGCCGGTGGACGTGGAAGGCTTTACCGTCGCTATGGCCTGGCACCAACGTACCCACCACGACCTCGCCCACCGATGGCTGCGGGAACTGCTGGCGGAAGCGGCATTGGGCGGGCAGCACGCGGTTTGAGCGGTTTTTCAGACGGCCTGTTTTATATGGGTGTTTAAACAATATCGGATCGAAACACGGATTGTTTTTCAGACGGTATCTAGATCCGTCATTCCCGCGCAGGCGGGAATCCATGGTTGGCATTCACAAACGCATAAATAAACAAGGTTTCTGAAAATATTGGGCATGGATTCCCGCCTGCGCGGGAATGACGGTTGTTGGCTGTGCCGCTCAAATCAACGCATTGTAAATGTAGGTCGGTGGTGCAAAGACAAGCGTTTTCAAACTTGGCCGTTTTTACAAAATAAAAGGCTGTTTGCAAAAAAAAAGGCCGTCTGAAAACTTTTTCAGACGGCCTTTGCTTCATAACCCTTAAGTAGATTTCACTAAGCCTGGACTTTCAATCCAATAAACAACCCAATCAGGCGAACACCAGCCTGTCGTCTTCCGCTTTTACCCTGATGGTGCTGTCGGGCTGATAACGGCCTTCCAGCAGGGCTTTGGCCAGCGGGTTTTCGATTTCGGCCTGAATGGCGCGCTTGAGCGGTCGGGCGCCGTAAATCGGGTCGAAACCCGCGCGGGCGATGAGATCGAGCGCGGCTTCTTCCACTTCGAGGTGCAGGTTCATGGCCGACAGGCGTTTTTCCAAACCGCGCAGTTGGATTTGGGCGATGCTGCGGATGTTGGCCTGGTCGAGGCCGTGGAACACCACCACTTCGTCGATGCGGTTGATCATTTCGGGGCGGAAGTGTTCTTTCACGTCTTCCATCACCACTTCTTTGACGGCTTCGTAGTCGGCTACGCCCATTTGCTGGATGTGTTGGCTGCCAATGTTGGAAGTCATCACGATGACGGTGTTTTTGAAATCCACCGTGCGGCCCTGGCCGTCGGTGAGGCGGCCGTCGTCGAGCACTTGCAGCAGGATGTTGAACACGTCAGGGTGCGCTTTTTCCACTTCGTCGAGCAGGATGACGCTGTACGGTTTGCGGCGCACTTGTTCGGTAAGGTAACCGCCTTCTTCGTAGCCGACATATCCGGGCGGCGCGCCGATGAGACGGGCGACGGCGTGTTTTTCCATGTATTCCGACATGTCGATGCGGATTAAATGGTCTTCGCTGTCGAACAGGAAATTGGCCAGCGCTTTGCACAATTCGGTTTTGCCCACGCCGGTGGGGCCGAGGAACAGGAAGCTGCCGTAGGGTTTGTTCGGGTCGGCCAAACCGCTGCGGCTGCGGCGGATGGCGTCGGACACGGCGCGCACGGCTTCGTTTTGCCCCACCACGCGGCTGTGCAGGACTTCTTCCATTTTCAGCAGTTTGTCGCGTTCGCCTTCCATCATTTTGGCCACGGGGATGCCGGTCATGCGCGACACGATTTCGGCAACCTCGTCGGCGCCGACTTGGGTGCGGAAGAGTTTGTTGGCCTGCGGGATGCCGTCTGAACTGCTTTCCACCGCCTGCAACTGCTGGTTGAGTTTGGGCAGTTCGCCGTATTCCAATTCGGATGCGCGGGCGAAATCGCCCTGGCGTTTGGCCTGTTCGATTTTGACCTTGATGTCGTCAATCTGTTTTTTGATGTCGGCGGTGCCTGCGCTGGCGGCTTTTTCGGCTTTCCAGATTTCGTCCAAATCGGCGTATTCTTTTTCCAGTCCGGCGATTTCGCCGTCTATCAGTTCCAAACGTTTGCGGCTGGCATCATCGCTTTCTTTTTCAACGTGCATTTTCTCCATTTTGAGCTGGATGATGCGGCGGTCGAGTTTGTCCATCTGCTCGGGTTTGGAGTCCAGTTCCATTTTGATGCGGCTGGCGGCTTCGTCGATTAAGTCGATTGCTTTGTCGGGCAGGAAGCGGTCGGTAATGTAGCGGTTGCTCAACTCAGCCGCGGCAACAATCGCCGGGTCGGTGATGTCGATACCGTGGTGGATTTCGTAACGCTCCTGCAAACCGCGCAGAATCGCAATCGTGTCTTCCACGCTCGGCTCGCCCACCAACACTTTTTGGAAGCGGCGCTCCAGCGCGGCGTCTTTTTCGATGTATTGGCGGTATTCGTCTAAGGTGGTGGCGCCGATGCAGTGCAACTCGCCGCGCGCCAGCGCCGGTTTGAGCATATTGCCCGCGTCCATCGCGCCGTCGGCTTTGCCCGCGCCCACCAAGGTGTGGATTTCATCGATGAAAATCAGCGTGTTGCCGTCGTCTTTCGCCAAATCGTTCAATACGGCTTTTAAGCGTTCTTCAAATTCGCCGCGGTATTTGGCGCCGGCAATCAGCGCGGCCAAATCGAGCACCAGCAGGCGTTTGTTGCGCAGGCTCTCGGGCACTTCGCCGTCAACAATACGCTGCGCCAAACCTTCCACGATGGCGGTTTTGCCCACGCCGGGTTCGCCGATCAGCACGGGGTTGTTTTTGGTGCGGCGCTGCAAAACCTGAATGGCGCGGCGGATTTCGTCGTCGCGGCCGATGACCGGATCGAGCTTGCCTTCGCGGGCTCGTTGGGTTAAATCCAGCGTGTATTTTTTCAAGGCTTCGCGCTGGTCTTCCGCGTTGGCGTCGTCCACCGTCTGCCCGCCGCGAACGGCGTCAATCGCGGCATTGATGTTCTGCTCGGTCGCACCGGCGGCTTTCAGGATTTTGCCGGCGGCATCGTTCTGCTGCACCAGCGCGAGTGCGAACAGTTCGCTGGCGATATAGGCATCGCCGCGCTTCACGGCGGCCTTGTCCATCAGGTTTAACACGGCCTGCAATTCGCGGCCGGGCAGGATTTCGCCGCCTTGGCCGGACACTTTTGGCAGACCGTTCAACAGCTGCTGCAACTGTGCCTTAACCTGCGGCACGTTCACGCCCGCACGGGCAAGCAGGGCGGCGGTGCCGCTGTCGTTATCGTCGAACAGGGCTTTGAGAACGTGGCCCGCTTCGAGATAGGCATTGTCGGCGGCCAGAGCAAGGCTTTGGCCGTCTGAAAGGGCTTTTTGGAATTTTGCGGTCAGTTTGTCGAATCTCATCTTGGGTTTTCCTTCGGAAGATTATTTCGTTAACCGCTATATAGGGCTACCTGTGGATAACTCAAGACGCGTTTTGTCTGTTGAATGCTAATTTTATTTTAGCGGTTGTTTTTAATATGGATTATTTTCAGACGGCCTGTGGGTAAATGGTTCGGCAGCTTGCTTGTGTCAAGCAAAAGGCCGTCTGAAAATCTGTTTGCCGTCATGCCTGCAAAGACAGGAAACGGCAGCGCGTTTTCAGACGGCCTGCCAAGCCCCGGTGCGCTTTCATGTATAATCGTCCACCTAATCCCGAATATTTTCAGACGGCCTTCAAACCACTTTAAGGCCGTCTGAAAAATCTGATAAAGAAAGCCACAGCATGACTAAAAAACGCGTTCTCACCGGCGTAACCACCACCGGCATTCCCCACTTGGGCAACTACGTCGGCGCGATTCGTCCGGCCATCCGCGCCGCGCAAGACGATAACGTCGAATCTTTTCTGTTTCTCGCCGACTACCACGGCATCATCAAATGCCACGACCCGGCCATGATTCACGAGTCCACCCAAGCCGTGGCCGCCACTTGGCTTTCGTGCGGACTTGATCCCGAGCGTACCACGTTCTACCGCCAAAGCGACATTCCCGAAATCATGGAACTCAACTGGATTCTGACCTGCATCACCGCCAAAGGCTTGATGAACCGCGCCCACGCCTACAAAGCCGCGGTGCAGGAAAATCTGGACAAAGGGCAGGAAGACCAAGACCACCAAATCGAAATGGGGCTGTACAGCTACCCGATTCTGATGACCGCCGACATTCTGATGT
>NZ_JBHCJY010000111.1:0-2763 GCF_041804105.1 Neisseria sp. | reverse complement strand
AGGAAGTGTATTTGTTCAATCCGTTTGCCGAAGACGGCAAAACCCACCGCTGGAATCCGTTTACTTATGTGTCTTCCGACAAAAACCAGCGGGTTTCCGATTTGATGGCGATTGCGGCTATGCTTTATCCCGACGGCGACAGCAGGGATAAGTTTTGGGTATCGCAGGCGAGAAATGCGTTTTTGGCTTTTGCGCTTTATCTGTATGAAGAAGCTGCAAGTTCCCAAAATAACCGTTTCAGCAGGTTTGACAATATCCCAAACCAAACCAAGAAATTGGAACCGTCAACACCTCCATGTACTTTAGGTAAGCTGTACCGACTGGCTTCGGGGAACGGAATGGAACTGAAAGACTATTTCAAGCAACTGTCCGTAAAACCTTTTTTATCTGAAGCAGCCAAAACCGCCTTTGCCGGTCTGATTTCCCAAGAAAAAGAGACTTTCGGATCCATCATGGGTACGTTTAAAGAACCGCTCAACCCATGGCTGAACCCTATTATCGATGCCGCTACATCAGGCGATGACTTCCTGCTGACCGACGTTCGCAAAAAGAAAATGACCATCTACATCGGCATCCAACCCAACAAACTGGCCGAATCGCGCGTTATCGTCAATCTGTTCTTCTCGCAACTGATTAACCAAAACACCAAACAGCTTCCGCAGGACAATCAGGCACTCAAGCACCAATGCCTGCTGCTGATGGATGAATTTACCAGCATCGGCAAAGTCGAAATCATTGCCAATGCTGTCAGCTATATGGCAGGTTACAACCTGCGTCTCTTCCCGATTATCCAGTCGGTCGCCCAACTGGACGCGGTTTACGGCAAAGAATCCGCCCGCACCATCATCACCAACCACGCCCTGCAAATCATCTACACACCGAGAGAACAGCAGGATGCCAACGAATATTCCGAAATGCTCGGTTACACCACCGTACGCCGCCAAAACGTCAGCAGAGGACGTGAGCGCAGCGTATCAATCAGCGAAGAACGCCGCGCCCTGATGCTGCCGCAGGAATTGAAAGCGATGAACCAAGATAACGAAATCATCATTTACGAAGGCATGGCACATCCGGCGAAGGTATCGAAAATCCGCTACTATCAAGACAAAACCTTTGGTGCAAGAATAAAGAATCCCATAGAGGTTGAACCTTTACAGGTACGCTAACCACAAAGGGACTGAAACAAACAATGCCTGTCTGAAATTTTTCAGACAGGCATTGTTTCTACTTTCAAGTATCAACCTTCATAAACCTCCACAGGCGGACAAGAACAAACCAAATTCCTGTCCCCGAACACATCGTCCACCCTGTTCACGCTCGGCCAGAATTTGTTTTCGCGCACGTAAGGCAGCGGGAACACGGCTTCTTCGCGGGTGTAGGGGTGCGCCCATTCGCCGTCGGTCAGGTTGAAGGCGGTGTGCGGGGCGTTCACCAGCGGGTTGTCGTCTTTCGGCCATTCGCCGTTTTGCACTTTCAGCACTTCCTGTTTGATGGATTTGAGCGCGGCGATGAAGCGGTCGAGTTCGGCTTTGCTTTCGCTCTCGGTCGGCTCGATCATCAGGGTGCCGGGCACGGGAAAGGAAACCGTGGGGGCGTGGAAGCCGTAGTCCATCAGGCGTTTGGCGATGTCGGTTTCGCTGATGCCGCTTTCGGCTTTGAGCGGGCGCAGGTCGACGATGCATTCGTGGGCGACGCGGCCGTTTTTGCCGGTGTAGAGGATGGGGTAGTCTGCGCTCAGTTGTTTGGCGACGTAGTTGGCGTTGAGCAATGCCCATTCGGTTGCTTGGCGCATGCCCTGTTTGCCCATCATGGTGATGTACATCCATGTAATCGGCAGGATGCCGGCGGAGCCGTAGGGGGCGGCGGAAACTGCGCCCATGCCTGCGGTCGCGCCTTCGACGGGGGCGACGGTGTGGCTGGGGGCGAACGGAGCGAGATGGGCTTTGAGGCCGATGGGGCCCATGCCCGGGCCGCCGCCGCCGTGCGGGATGCAGAAGGTTTTGTGCAGGTTCATGTGCAATACGTCGGCGCCGACTTCGGCGGGCTGCATGATGCCGACTTGGGCGTTCATGTTCGCGCCGTCCATATACACTTGGCCGCCGTTGTCGTGGATGATGCGGCAGATATCGCGGATGCCTTCTTCGTACACGCCGTGGGTGGACGGGTAGGTAATCATCAGCGCGCCCAGCTTGTCTTTGTTGGCTTCGGCTTTTTCTTTCAAATCGGCGATGTCCACGTTGCCTTTTTCGTCGGTTTTCACCACGATAATCTGCATGCCGAGCATGGCGGCGGTGGCGGGGTTGGTGCCGTGCGCCGACTGCGGTATCAGGCAAACGTTGCGGTTTGCGCCGCCGTTGGCTTCGTGGTAGCGGCGGATGGCCAGCAGGCCGGTGTATTCGCCCGACGCGCCGGAGTTCGGTTGCAGGCAAATCGCGTCGAAACCGGTAACGGCTTCGAGCTGGGTTTGCAGGCCGCGCAACAGTTCGCGGTAGCCTTCGGTCTGATCGGTGGGTGCGAACGGGTGCAGATTGGCGAACTCGGGCCAGGTGATCGGCAGCATTTCGGCGGTGGCGTTGAGCTTCATGGTGCACGAGCCCAGCGAAATCATGCTGCGGTTCATCGCCAAATCGCGCTCTTCCAGCTTTTTCAGGTAGCGCAGCATTTCGTGTTCGGTGTGGTAGCGGTTGAACACGGGGTGTTGCAGGATTTTGCCGCTGCGACGCAGGTTTTCAGACAGGCATGTGGCCGTTTCAGACGGCATCT
>NZ_JBHCJY010000110.1:0-7412 GCF_041804105.1 Neisseria sp. | reverse complement strand
CGTGATGGTGGAGATGGCGATGCCGAATTCTTTTGCGGCTCTACGAATCGTCCATCCTTGACGGAGTTTTTTGAGCACGAGTTGTTTGAAGTCTTGTGAATAGGCCATGGTGGAATTGTATCGAATAATATGTTTATTTGATATAGTAGGGTTTGTCTGTATAAAGGTTGCTGCGGCATGGTGGCCGTCTGAAAATTAATTTAAGTAAACAAAAAAGATACCGCATTGCTGCGGTATCTTTTTTGTTGGAACACGGTTTTACGCTTTCTGTTTGGGCGGATAAGGTTTGTCACCGTATGCAGTGGTGTAGGCATAGTAATGGTAGCCGCTGTTCGGTGCTTCGCGTTTGATGCCGTTGAAAACGATGCCTTTGATTTGCACCTTGTTGTGGCGCAGGCGGTTGATGCTTTCGTGCATTTCGTCGGCAGTGGTGCTGTCGTAGCGGACAACCATCAGGCTGGTGCCGGCATGTTGGCCGATAATGGCCGCATCGGTTACTGCCAATACAGGCGGCGTGTCGATGATGATGTAGTCGTAACGGCCTTTCGCTTGTTCGAGCAGTTCGCGGAAGCGGTTGTCCATCAGCAGTTCGGACGGGTTTTTCGGATATTCGCCATGGCTGATGAAGCTCAGGTTGGGGATTTCGGTGGTTTGGACGGCATCTTTGGGGGAAATTTTACCGCCCAACAATTCGGCTAAACCGTTTTCGGCACGGACACCGAAAGACTGTTCAAGATAGCCGCGCCGCATATCCGTGTCAATCAGCAAAACGGTTTTGCCGGATTGGGCCATCACGGTGGCGAGGTTGGAGGAAATAAACGATTTGCCTGCGCTGGGAGTGGCGCCGGTAATCATCAGGACGTTGTTTTTGGCATCTATCATGGAGAAATAGATGTTGGTACGCAGGCCGCGGATGGCTTCCACTGCGGCATCGGCACCGTCGTCCGTGGCCAAGAGGTAGGGTTCGCCGCCGCCGATTTTGAATTTGCTGTCGCGGGCATCGTGTTTGCGTTGGGTTTTGGAATAGGGGATTTGGGCAGAGATTTCCAAACCGCTGCTTTCGATTTCGTCGGTGGACAACAGCCCTTGGCGGACGGCCGCGGTTTTGCGGGTCATGTACCAAGCGGCGGCCAATGTGCCCAAGCCCAGCGCGCTCAACAGGGTAATGACGGCTTTGCGCGGAGCAACGGGTTTTTCGGGTTCGAAGGCGTGGTCGATAACACGCACGTTACCTTGCGCGCTGGCTTTGAGAATGTTGAGTTCCTGTTGTTTGGCCAAAAGCTGGGTGTAGGTTGCCTGCGAGGTTTCGACATCGCGGTTGAGACGGATGACTTCCTGTTGGGTATTGGGCAGGGAGGCAATCTGCTGGTTGATGCGGTTTTTGGCGTTTTCCAGTACGGACAGTTTGTCGAGAACCGCTTTATAGTTGGGGTGTTCGGGCGTGTACAGTTCGGCCAGACCCGCTTCTTCGGTTTTGAGCGCGGTAATTTGGGATTCGATTGATGTCAGGCTTTCAATCGCGCCTTTCGATTCGACGGGAATGTCGAGCGAACCGCTGTGTTTGCGGTATGCGTTTAAGCGGTCTTCCGCTTCGCCCAGAATGGTTTTCAGGCGCGGCAGTTCTTCGCTGATAAATGCCAGTCCGCTGGTGGCGACCTGTACGTCGCGCTCGCGGTTTTGGTTGACGTAGTTGTCGGCGATTCTGTTGAGTACCGTGCTGGTGTGTTTGGGGTCTTCACTGGTGTAACTCAGGTTGATAATCGGGCTGGTTTTGCCTTTGCTGACAACGGCCAGACTCTTTTTGACGTTTTCGATGGCACTTAATTTAGAGAATTTGACCAGCTCGAATTCCTGATTGGGTTCGGCAAGAATCTGGGTGACCTGCAATGTGGTGGATGCGTCGATTTTCAGCGGCGTGCCGACCGTTCCGGGAAGGCTGCGGCCATCGGGCAGGGTTAGGGTGTAGCTTTTGCTGTTTTTGGCGGTCAGCATGAACGGTTCGTTAATCCAGTCTTCACGCACGGTAAAGATGCCGGTTTTGAGGACAGGGTCGATGCCGCCGTTGATTTTGTGAATCAGACGACCGATAAGGGGCAGGTATTGCGGCGTGATTTCGCGGTCGAGCTGGAGGTCGTCGACGGTTTTGCCGATGACGGCGCGCGACTGCACCAAGTCCACCTGTCCTTCGGATGTCAGGTCGGTGGGGTCGTTGGACAGGATGTTGTTGATTTCGGTCAGCACCTGGTTCTGCTTGGTTTCGATTTCCAGCATGGCTTCGGCGCGGTAGAGCGGGGTGGCCGAAAAGCTGTATGCGGCACCGAGCGCACCGCCGACGAGCATGGCGAGCAGGATTTTGTATTTATGCTGCATCAGGTTGCGCACCTGCTGTCCGAGGTCGATTTCGTTGCCGTGGCTGCGTACCGGATGGTTGTTGAATTGAGTCATTGCTGTAAATTCCTTGATGGTTTGAAACGTTGTCCCAAGCGTTTTCAGACGGCCTTGGTCGGGAAATCTGCAACCGGCCGTATTTCGGGGTTCTGCATCCGGGGATGTGCCGGAGCGGGACGGGTTTTATTCAGTTTTTAAGCTGCCCGACGGTAACGTTTCCCGAAAGTTTCTGCGCCCATGTGTCGGCGGCTTCGTCGAGCTGCCGGTAAACGGCTTCGAACATTTCGGGGCTCTGCTTGTATGGGTCGGGCACGCTCTGCTTCGGCAGCCATTGGGCAAACAGGATGGTTTTGCTGCGGGCCGAAGGGTCGACGGCTGCAACCATTTCGATGTGTTCGGGTTCCATCACCAGTATCAGGTCGGCCTGTCTGCACATTTCGTCGGTTAATTGGCGGGCGGTATGGCCGGCAATGACGGTGCCGTGTTTCAGGGCGGTTTTGATGGCTTGGAAATCGGCATCTTCGCCGGCCAGCGCCTTCAAACCTGCGGAGAATACGCAGTGGCGGGGCAGCTTTTTCTGCAACAGCCGCTCTGCGGTGGGCGAGCGGCAGATGTTGCCGATACAGACGACGAGGATGTTGTGAAACATGGAAAGGTTGTTCGACATGGTATTGCTTGTACTTCGGGCTTCAGCCGCCGTACTTTTCAGACGGCCTGCATGATGCGGCGGGGGCCGTCTGAAAAGCGCGGCGGCGCTCGGTTCAAAAAAAGGTTTATTCGACGGCGGTACGCACGGAGCTTACGCCGGTAAACGAGTTGGTAAGCTGGGAAACCACGCGGTTCCAGCGGCTTACCGGTGCGGCGGTTACGAATACCACGTCTTCGGGCTGCAACTGGAACTGGTTGCCGAGCGCGTAGGCGGTGGCGTCTTTCAGGTTGAGCTGGTAAACGTGGATGGGTTTGGCCGCGCCTTCGGGGGCTTTGCGCATCACGAACACGCCTTTGGCATCGGCAATATTTTGGTTCATGCCGCCGACGTAACCCAAGGCCTGTGTCAGGTTGAGGCCGTGGCCGCCGATGTTGAGCGTGGCCTGTTTTCCGGTTTCGCCCATCACGTAGACTTTGCTGTTGTCGCCAGAGGGGACGTAGACGATGTCGCCGTTGCTCAGCAGGTAGTTTTGCGACAGGTCGCCGTGCTGCATGATGTTTTGCAGCGAGATGGTGCGTTCGACGCCGTTGTGCGTCCACTTGACGTTGCGGGTGTCGCCGCCGCTGACGCCTTCGGACATGTTAATCGCGTCCATGATGGTCATCGGGACGTTGGTAATCGGCAGCTGGCCGGGTTTTTTTACCGCGCCGGTGACGGAAACTTTCTGCGAGCGGAACTCGGTAACGTTAATCGTAACCTGCGGGTTTTTGATGTAGCGTTTCAGACGGCCTGTCAGGGCGCGCTCGAGTTCGGAGATGGTTTTGCCCTTGGCCTGTATTTTGCCGGCCAAGGGATAGGAGATGTAGCCTGCTTCGTCAACCCATGCGCCGCGGCTGACCTGGTGGTTTTGCGGGTTGCTGTTGGGGTTGTTGGTGTTCAGGTCGTTGTGCGCCCATACGGAGATATTCAATACGTCGCCGCTGCCGAAACGGTAGCGGTAGGCGGATTTCTGCTGCGCCACGACGGGATTGGGCTGGGCGACGACGGGCGGGGACTTCATGCGCTCGACCAGACCCATTGTGATGGGATATACGGCCACGCGTTTGTCGAGCGCGGTATCGGCGGCGGATTCGCCGTTTTCATAAACGATTTCTTTGCCGCGCGTGGACATGGACGAACCGGGAACGACGGTACAGCCGGCGGCCAGCAGGGAGAGGGTAATCAGGGCGAGTTTGTTTTTGCTCATGGGGAT
Organism: Neisseria sp.; assembly: GCF_041804105.1. Taxonomy (GTDB): domain Bacteria; phylum Pseudomonadota; class Gammaproteobacteria; order Burkholderiales; family Neisseriaceae; genus Neisseria. The sequence continues at coordinate 3,123 of NZ_JBHCJY010000110.1, read as the reverse complement.
GCTGTTTCCTTCTTCTTTGTTTTCGGATTTTGTCGTAATCGGGCAGGCCGTCTGAAAACGGAATGGGCGGCCTGCGGTATTCGGATGGGCGGATCGGCCTGACAACGCGGGACGGCAGGGGAAATGTCTGCCCGTGTGTCCTTTTCAGGCGGGTCGGCCGTTGTGCGCCTGCGCCCACACCAAATCGCAGATGTCGTCTTTCGGGTTGAAACCGGTGGGCGCTTTCAATAAGAGTGCGCGTAATGACGGTTGGTTCATTTCGCGGCAGGCTGCGTCCATCTGCGTAAGTATGTCAGATAATTCTTCCCACGGCAGCATTACTTCACTGGCGGTCATAATACGGGGATGAGTGGTCTTCTGCACTTCGTCGCCGATTAACAATTCTTCATACAATTTTTCGCCCGGGCGAAGGCCGGTGATTTTGATTTCGATGTCGCCTTCGGGACGCTGTGCGGTTTTTTCGGTCAGGCCGCTCAGTTTGATCATCTGCCGTGCTAAGTCGATGATTTTAACCGATTCTCCCATGTCAAGCACGAATACGTCGCCGCCTTTGCCCATTGCGCCGGCCTGAATCACCAGTTGGGCGGCTTCGGGAATGGTCATGAAGTAGCGGGTGATGTCTTCGTGGGTCAGCGTAATCGGGCCGCCCTGCGCGATTTGTTTTTCAAACACGGGCACGACCGAGCCGGAGGAACCGAGCACGTTGCCGAAGCGCACCATGCAGAAACGGGTTTGCTGTTGCGGTTCGGCAGCCAGCGCCTGCAGGCAGAGTTCGGCCATGCGCTTGCTCGCGCCCATGGTGTTGGTGGGGCGTACGGCTTTGTCGGTGGAAATTAACACGAAGGTTTCCACACCCGCATCGACGGCGGCCTGTGCGCAGAAGAGCGTGCCGTACACGTTGTTGCGCACACCTTCGATGGTGTTGAATTCTACCATCGGCACATGTTTGTAGGCGGCGGCGTGGTATACGGTTTGTACGCCGAAGGCTTTCATGGTGCTGTACAGGCGGTTGCGGTGCTGCACCGAACCCAGAAGCGGAACGATTTCGACGCTGCCGCCCGAGGCCGTCTGAAATTCGTTGAGTTCTTTATCGATGCTGTACAGTGAAAATTCCGACAATTCGAACAGCAGCAGTTTGGCAGGGCGGTTGCGGATAATCTGGCGGCACAGTTCCGAACCGATAGAACCGCCCGCGCCCGTTACCATCACCACTTTGCCTTCGATGTCGGCACTCATCAGTTCGGGACGGGGGGCAACGGGGTCGCGGCCGAGCAGGTCGACCACCGACACTTTTTTCAGCGAACTCACGCTGATTCTACCGTCCACCAAATCCTTCATGCCCGGAATCGCCAGCACTTCGCAGGGGTATTGTTCCAGGCGTTCGATAATCAGCTTGCGCTGTTCCTGAGGTGCGCTCGGAATCGCCAGCAGGATTTTTTCCACGCCGTAGCGGTCGATCAGATTGCGGATTTCAGACGGCCTGTACACCGACAAATCGTTAATGACCGTGCGCTGGATGGCGGGATTGTCGTCCACGAACGCCACGGCGTTGTATTCATTGACCTGTTTGACTGCTTCGAGCAGCTGCCGTCCCGACTGGCCCGCACCGTAAATAATCACGGGCGCCATCTGTTTGCGGTGGCTGCGGTCGGTCAGCACGATTTTGAGCAGGATGCGCGAACTGGTTACCAGCACCACCAGCATCAGGAAATACACCACGGGCAGGGCGAGGCGGAGCTGCTGTTCGAAAGCGAGCACGCTGCCGAGAAAAACCATCGCCGACACGATGCAGCCGAGGACGGCGGTGGACAGGATGCGCGTGCTGACGTAGCGGGTAACGGCGCGGTAAAGCCCGAGACGCACGAACAGCAACACCGTCAGCACCGCGGTGGCGGCGAATGCCAGCCAGTTGGCGGGGTCGTTCCATTCGCGGAAATAGTCGGCCTTCAGGCTTTGGGCAAACCAGAAAGAGACGAAAATCACCAGCGTGTCGTGAACGACGAAAAAGGTTTTTTTGACATTGCGCGGCAGGGCCAGCAGGGTTTCGAGATTCATGTTTTGTCCGGTTGTTTTTGTTGTTTTCAAACGGGTTTTGCTGTGGTGTCGGGTTTCAGACGGCCTGTGAAACGGGCAGGCCGTCTGAAAGGAAGGTGTGCCGCCCAAAGCGCGGCGCGGTATCCGTTTCGGGAAACGGGAAATAGGGTTTGCGGATAGTATGCCGTCGGCGGAACACTTTAAGCTGTTTCAGACGGCCTGACCGTATGCGCTATCCGGTTTGGCCGGATACTGTATTTTTCAGACGGCCTGTTATCCGAAAACCGCCAATGGTACGGTCGCGCCGTTTGCTGTTTGCATCGGCTAACCGTAACTGTTGTCTGCATCGTTTTTTCAGACGGCCTGCGGTTTTTGCTGTCTTGATTGCAGGCGGAACGGCACAGGCCGTCTGAAACGGTTATGCGGACGCTTCCGCCAGTACTTCTTCGATGTTTTTGCAGCAGAACGCCATTTCTTCAGGCGTGATGGTGGGGTGCACCAGAAACATCAGCGAAGTTTCGCCCAGCTCCACTGCGTTTTTCAGACGGCGTTCGGGCCGCCACGGTGTGCCGTCGAAGGCTTTTTCCAAATACACTTCCGAGCAGCTCCCTTGATAACACGGTACTTTGCGCGCGTTGAGTTCGTCGACGATGCGGTCGCGCGTCCAGCCGTTTTTTAGGTTTTCGGGCTTCACGAAAGCGTAATATTTGTATTGCGCGTGTTCGATGTAGTCGGGTACTTCAATCAGGCGGATGGCGGAGAATTTGCCCAAGGCAGCTTCCAGTCGGGCGGCGTTGGCTTGGCGTTTGGCCGTCCATTCGCCCATGCGCTTGAGCTGGATGCGGCCGATAACCGCCTGCATTTCCATCATGCGCCAGTTGGTGCCGAAACTCTCGTGCAGCCAGCGGAAGCCGGGCGGGTGTTGGCGGTTATAAACGGCATCGTAGCTTTTGCCGTGGTCTTTATACGACCACATTTTCGACCACAAATCTTTATCGTTGGTGGTAACCATGCCGCCTTCGCCGCCGGTGGTCATGATTTTGTCTTGGCAGAACGACCACGCGCCGACATGGCCGATGGAGCCGACGG
>NZ_JBHCJY010000109.1:0-16262 GCF_041804105.1 Neisseria sp. | reverse complement strand
GTGGAGATGGCGATGCCGAATTCTTTTGCGGCTCTACGAATCGTCCATCCTTGACGGAGTTTTTTGAGCACGAGTTGTTTGAAGTCTTGTGAATAGGCCATGGTGGAATTGTATCGAATAATATGTTTATTTGCTATACAACCCCTGCCGCCGCGCTTGCCCCCCATACAAAAAGGCCGTCTGAACATGTTCAGACGGCCTTTTCCAATCATAAAACCAGAGCAGTCGGCATTCAGTTACGCCGCGCCTTCAAAGCGTTTGGCCGCTTCGTCCCAGTTCACCACGTTCCAAAACGCCTTGATGTAATCCGGACGGCGGTTTTGGAATTTCAGGTAATACGCGTGTTCCCACACGTCCAAACCGATAATCGGGTAGCCTTTGCAGCCCGCGATTTCCACGCCCATCAGCGGCGTATCCTGATTGGCGGTGGACACCACTTTCAGACGGCCTTCGTCCAACACCAGCCATGCCCAGCCCGAACCGAAACGCGATGCGGCGGCTTTTTCAAATTCGGCTTGGAACGCTTCCACCGAACCGAAATCGCGTTCGATGGCTTCTTTCAGACGGCCTTGCAGGGTGGTGCCGGTTTTCAGGTTTTTCCAAAAGAAAGAGTGGTTGGCATGACCGCCCGCATTGTTGCGCAACACGGTTTGTTTGTCGGCCGGCAGCTCTTTCAGACGGCCTACCAGCTCTTCCGCGCTCAGTTCGGCAAACTCGGGCAGCGATTCCAACGCGGCGTTGGCGTTGCTCACATAAGCCTGATGGTGTTTGGTGTGGTGGATGTTCATGGTCATTTCGTCGAAATGCGGCTCGAGTGCATCGTAGGCATAGCCGAGTTCGGGCAGGGTGTAAGCCATGGTTTTGCTCCTTGTTGAAGTGTGGGTAAAAACAGGCCGATATTAAAGCCTAAGCCGCAGCGGGGCAAGTGCCGCCGACGCGCTTGGCCGCAAAAAAGATAGTCAAACAAGGGCTTGACTTATCCTTTATAATGGAAAGCCGTTACAGAACACCGTGTTCAGACGGCCTAAAACGCAACAGGCCGTCTGAAACCATTTTCCAGAGTATCCCCATGAAATTCATCGACGAAGCAAAAATCGAAGTCGCCGCAGGACGCGGCGGCAACGGCGCAACCAGTTTCCGCCGCGAAAAATTCGTACCGCGCGGCGGCCCCGACGGCGGCGACGGCGGACGCGGCGGCAGCGTGTGGGCCGAAGCCGACGAAAACGTCAACACCCTGGTCGAATACCGCTTCGTCAAACGCTACCAAGCCAAAAACGGCGAAAAAGGCCACGGTTCCGACCGCTACGGCGCAGGCGCGGACGACATTACCCTGCACATGCCCGTCGGCACGCTCATCCGCGACACCGACACCGACGAAATCGTCGCCGACCTCACCCACCACGGCCAGCGCGTCTGCCTCGCCCGCGGCGGCAAAGGCGGTTTGGGCAACATCCACTTCAAATCGTCGGTCAACCGCGCGCCCAAACAGTCCACCCCCGGCGAAGAAGGCGAAGCCCGCTCGCTGCAACTGGAGCTGAAAGTCTTGGCCGACGTCGGCCTGCTCGGCATGCCCAACGCCGGCAAATCCACCCTTATCCGCGCCGTTTCCGCCGCCCGCCCCAAAGTCGCCGACTACCCGTTCACCACCCTGCACCCGAACTTGGGTGTCGTCCGCCTCGACGAAAACCACAGCTTCGTCATGGCCGACATCCCCGGCCTGATTGAAGGCGCGGCCGAAGGCGCAGGCTTGGGACACCGCTTCCTGAAACACCTCTCCCGCACCGGCCTCTTGCTGCACGTCGTCGATTTGGCACCCTTCGACGAAAGCGTCAACCCCGCCGAAGAAGCCCTCGCCATCATCAACGAACTGCGCAAATACGACGAAGAACTCTACGGCAAACCCCGCTGGCTCGTGCTCAACAAATTCGACATGCTCGACAGCGAAGAAGCCGAACGCCGCACCGCCGAATTCCTCGACCAAATCGGCTGGAACCACCCCGCTCCCGACGACCGCTTCGAATTCGACATGACCACCCCGCGCCTGTTCAAAATCAGCGCGTTAACCCACGACGGCACGCAGGATTTGGTGCGCCAAATCGGGATGTATCTGAGCGAGAAAAAACGCTTGGAAGCCGAAGCAACGGAAACAGAAAAAGCAGCGGCAGCGATGGAAATTGCCGAGAACCAGCCTAAGACGGATACGAGCGTGTTTCAGGCGGAGTGATGAAAAAGTTTTCAGACGGCCTTTTGAGAATAAAGGCCGTCTGAAAATCAAAAAACACGTAGGGTGGGTGTAAACCCACCATTTGGATTGAATGATCGGAGAATGGTGGGTTGACACCCCCCCTACGCGCCGAAAGAACAGCCGCCCAAAATGAAATGCCGTCTGAAAACCCGTGCAAACCGATTTGTGTATTCAAGGCGGAAGTAAAAAGTTTCAGACGGCCTGAAATCTCAAAATACCTACCCAGTTTAAGATACCCATGCTAACCATCTACAACACCCTGACCCGCCAAAAAGAACCCTTTGTCCCTCTCAATCCCGAAAACGTGCGTATGTATGTGTGCGGCATGACGGTTTATGACTACTGTCATCTCGGTCATGCCCGCGTGATGGTGGTGTTCGACATGATTGCCCGCTGGTTGCGCGCGCGCGGTTATCCGCTCACTTATGTGCGCAACATTACCGACATCGACGACAAAATCATCGCCCGCGCGGCGGAAAACGGCGAGACCATCGGCGAGCTGACCGCGCGTTTCATTCAGGCCATGCACGAAGACGCGGCGGCGTTGGGCGTGTTGCGTCCCGATGTCGAGCCGAAGGCCACCGAGCACGTCGGCCAGATGGTAGCCATGATTGAGCGGCTGATTGCCAACGGCAAGGCATATGCGGCCAACAATGGCGACGTTTACTACGCCGTGCGCGAGTTTCCCGAATACGGCCAGCTTTCCGGCAAATCGCTCGACGATCTGCGCGCGGGCGAGCGGGTGGAAGTGGACGGTTTCAAGCGCGATCCGCTGGATTTCGTACTGTGGAAAGCGGCCAAGCCCAACGAAGCCGATTTTTGGGAAAGCCCGTGGGGCAAGGGCCGTCCGGGTTGGCACATCGAATGTTCGGCGATGGGCGAAGAGCTGTTTGGCGACGTGTTCGACATCCACGGCGGCGGTGCGGATTTGCAGTTTCCGCACCATGAAAACGAAATCGCGCAAAGCGTCGGCGCGCACGGCGGCGTGTGCGGCCACGACCATGCGGGCAAACCCGTTGCCAGCCATGTGAAATACTGGCTGCACAACGGTTTCATCCGTGTGGACGGCGAAAAAATGTCGAAATCGCTGGGCAATTTTTTCACCATCCGCGAAGTGCTGAAACAATACGATGCCGAAATCGTGCGCTTCTTCATCCTGCGCGCCCACTACCGCAGCCCGCTGAACTATTCCGACGCGCACCTCGACGATGCCAAAGGCGCACTCACGCGCCTGTACACCGCGCTGAACAACACCATGCCGTCTGAAAACACGGATTTGGACAACGATTATGTACGCCGCTTCAACGCCGCGATGGACGACGATTTCGACACCGTTCAGGCCGTGGCCGTGCTGTTCGAGCTGGCGAACGAAGTCAACAAAACCCGAAACGCAGATTTGGCCGCCTGCCTGAAACACTTGGGCGGCATCATCGGCCTGCTGCAACGCGAACCGCAGGAATTTCTGCAAGGCGGTAATATTTCAGACGGCCTCTCCAACGAAGAAATCGAAGCCCTGATTGAAGCGCGCAAACAGGCGCGTGCCGACAAAAACTGGGCGGAATCCGACCGCATCCGCGACGAACTGGCGGCGGCAGGCGTGATTCTGGAAGACAAAGCCGGCGTAACGGGCTGGCGGCGCGGGTAAGGCCGTCTGAAATCACCGTTGCGGCAGCGGCAAACCGCAGAAAAACAGGCTGTGCATTTTTCAGACGACCTGTATCGAAAAACAATGTGGAGTTTTTCCGTATGGTTTACGGTAGTGAAGGCCGTCTGAAAAACAGGTGCTTTGCACGGCTTCTTCCGCAAACCGAAACCGTTTTGCCGACTATCCGATGCAGGCAACTGCCACCGCGCCCATCCGCACACAACCGACGGCCTGCGCTTTGGCAGACAAAACCTGTTGCAAATCAGGCCGTAACCCGCAATTTTAACTTGACTGCCGCGCGCCGAACCGCAATAATGCGCAGCTTATCTTTAATGAAGCACAGGCAAATCCCCTGTGCCCGCTAACCAAAAGGAAATCCGATGAAACAAGACATCCACCCTAACTACCACGAAATCAACGTTACCTGCTCTTGCGGCAACAAATTCACCACCAAATCCACGATGGAAAAAGAAAACTTTACCATCGAGGTTTGCTCGAGCTGCCACCCGTTCTACACCGGCCAGCAGAAAATCGTCGACACCACCGGCCGCGTGGACAAATTCAACCAAAAATTCGGCAATATGTTCAAACGCTGATTTACGGTTTGACCGATTTCATAAAAAAGACTGCCCTGCGCAGTCTTTTTTGCTGGGCCGCCGAATCTGGAAAGCCTGCTAAAAATGATGCGGCAACTTTCCGGATGCCGCCTTCCCGCTCAGGGAATCCGGCTTTGACATTCACAAGTGCCTGTTTAACAAAGATACCGGATTGCAAACATGGATCCCGCCTGCACGGGAGTGGCGGAAGCAGGCGAAATCAGGCTTACGGGTTGCCAAACCAACGTCTTCCCGAACACAGCCTAATCGAATGACTGAGCCATGACCAACTGCAAACGGGCAGTAAGATTGAACCCGCCCTGCAAAAGGCCGTCTGAAAATTTTTCAGACGGCCTTTTTATTGGCTGGCAAATCGGTTTTTAAAACGGTTCGCCATGATCCGAACAGACAGAATCAGCGGCAGAAACAGGATGGAATCGTTATTCAGTTCACGAGATGACAAACCAGACACGGTTTCCCGACCACTCGGAAACGACGGGATCGGAATTCCCTCTCCCCGAATGACCTGCCGAAATTCCGTCAGCATTTCGGCTTCATCAACACCATATGCCGCTCGGCCTTCAGCATCGGCACCGCCAGTTTTTCCACTTTCAGAACCTCCACATCATCGGGAATATGGGTCAGCTCTTCATAGGGGTAAACGCCTTTCATCGCCGCCCAACAGCCGTTGTCGTTGAGCAGGTGGCGGGAAAGGCCGATGAAATCGGCCAGTTCGGCGAATGCGCGGCTGGTAACGACATCGGCTTTGTTTTCGTGCAGGGCTTCGACACGACCGGATGCGACGGTTACGTTGGCCAAACCCAGTTCAATCACGGCCTGTTGCAGGAACGAGGTTTTTTTGGTGTTGGAATCGAGCAGGGTAATCTGCAAATCGGGGCGGCAGATGGCGGTGGGAATGCCGGGCATACCGCCGCCCGAACCCACGTCAATCAGGGTTTTCGCGTTTTCGACATAGGGCAGCAGGGTCAGACTGTCGAGCAGGTGGTGGCTGACCATTTTGCCTTCGTCGCGCAAAGCTGTGAGGTTGTAGGTGCTGTTCCATTTTTTGAGCAGGGCAAGGTATTCGAGCAGCAGGAGCTGCTGCGGCAGCGGCAGGGTCAGCCCCATTTCCTGCAGGCCGTCTTGAAGTTTTTGTTTGTTATCCATTTTTTTATCCTTAGGCTGTGTTTTGAAGCGGCGGCGGTTTTCAGACGGCGTTGCTGCGCAAAACCGCCGTCCTGCCCGGGCGGGACATTCCGGCCGCTTTTCCGAACACGCTTTTGAAGCAATACGGGCGGTTCGTTTCGGGCGTAATCTTATCCGAAAACGGCGCCGCGCGGGTTGAATTGTTCGGCGCTTTGCGGGCGGAAACCGGCATGGTGCGGAAAGGCCGTCTGAAAAACGGGTTTTCAGACGGCCTGATGCTGCTGTTTTGCGGCTAGTAATGCGGCGGAATTTCGTCGCGGAGACTGTATGCACCGTCCGCGCCGTCGGCGGTTTTGTCGTTCAGACGGCGGTAGAGCAGCCGGAGCTGTTCCTGCTGCAAGTCCAGCGTCTGCTGCATGTGCGCGATGGTGCCGTTCAGGCTGTCAATCAAATCCGCCTGCAAGGCCGTCTGAATTTCCAGCTCGGTGATGCGTTGGTCCAAATCATCCATTTACAGCACCATCGCCGCAATCCAGCCGGAAACCATCAGCGGCAGGTTGTAATGCAGGAAAGTGGGGATAACCGTATCGCGCATATGGTCGTGCTGGCCGTCCGTATTCAAACCCGCGGTGGGGCCGAGCGTGGAATCTGACGCGGGCGAACCGGCATCACCCAATGCCCCTGCCGTGCCGATAATCGCCACGGTCGCCATCGGGCTGAACCCCATGCCGACGCAGAGCGGCACATAAATCGCGGCGATGATGGGCAGGGTGGAAAACGACGAACCGATGCCCATCGTCACCAACAGGCCCACCAGCAGCATCACAAACGCCGCCATGCCTTTGCTGCCGCCGAATATTTCCGCGCTGGTTTTTACCAACTGCTCGATTTCCTTGGTGGCCTTCATCACTTCGGCGAAACCCTGCGCCGCAATCATGATAAAGCCCACCATCGCCATCATTTTCACGCCTTTGTTGAACACATCGTCGGCATCGCCCCATTTGACCACGCCCGCCGCCATAAACACGGCGAAACCCACCATCGCGCCCAGCAGCAGCGAATCCGCCCAAAGCTGCACGGCAAACGACACCGCAATCGCGGCCACCGCCACCGCGCTGCGGTAGGACGACATCTGCGGCGTATCGATGGCCTTGCGGTTTGCGTCCACATCCGCCGTCAGCGTTTCATAACCGCGCCGGCGGCCGTAGCTGAAAAACGCAATCACCAGCCCCGCCACCATACCCAGCGCGGGAATCGTCATCGCGTGCATCACGTTCACACCGTCCACGTTCAAACCCGATTTCGTGATGTTGCCCACCAGAATCTGCTTCAGAAAAATTTCGCCGAAACCGTAGGGCAGCCACATGTAAGTCGTTACCAAACCGAAAGTCATCACGCAGGCCAGCAGGCGGCGGTCGATCTGCATCCTGTTGAACACCAGCAGCAGCGGCGGAATGATCAGCGGGATAAACGCAATATGGATGGGAATCAGGTTTTGACTCATCACACTCATCGCCAGCAGCGAAGCCAGCAGCATCCACTTGATGCCGGCCGCACCCGAAGGCACATTGTCGCGCACATGGCTGCGGTCGATGCGGCGGATAACCGCATTCGCCAGCGTTTGCGGCAGACCCGAATGCGCAATCGCCACCGCAAACGCCCCCAGCATCGCATAAGAAAGCGCAATCTGCGCCCCGTTTGCCAAGCCCGTTTGGAACACCTTCATCGTTTCCGCCAACCCCAAACCCGCCGTCAAACCGCCCGCAAGCGCACCCAACAGCAGGCTCAGCACCACATGCACCCTCGCCAGCGACAACGCCAGCATCACCGCCACGGCAACCACCACAGCATTCATACGTTTCTCCCATTCCGTCCGCCGAACCGTTACGCCGCACCGCAGCGTACCATCCCGCGGAAAGCACACAAAAACCGCATCATAACCCAACAGGATGCAACCTGCCAGCCGCCGCAAGGCCGTCTGAAAGTCCGCAAAACCGACAATCCCGCGCCGAACACCACGCATACGGGGCAGGCCGTCTGAAAACTCCGTCCGCCCCACACCGTCTGCCCCGACTCCAAACCTCCCAAATACCGCAACGCCCCGTCCCGACATTTTTCAGACGGCCTGCCCCGCCCGAACTGCTATAATCCCCGCACGATTACCCACATCCCCGCAACTGTCATCATGGATACCGAAACCAAACGCCGGCACACCCAGCAAATGCTCGACAATGCCGAACTGCTGTTCGACGAAACCGAATGCCGCACCGCCCTCGAACGGCTCGCCGCCGAAATCACCGCCGACCTCGGCAGCAAATACCCCCTGCTGCTGCCCGTGATGGGCGGCGCAGTCGTCTTCACCGGCCAACTTCTGCCGCTGCTGCGCTTCCCGCTTGACTTCGACTACGTCCACGTTTCCCGCTACGGCGACAAACTGCAAGGCGGCGCATTCAACTGGAAGCGCATGCCCGACCCCGAACACATCCGCGGCCGCCATGTCGTCGTGTTGGACGACATCCTCGACGAAGGCCACACCATGGCCGCCATTCGGGAAAAACTGCTGGAAATGGGCGCGGCAAGCTGCCGTACCGCCGTGTTCGCCGACAAACTGACCGGCAAAGAAAAACCGGTACAGGCCGACTATACCGGCATCCGCGTCCCCAACCGCTACGTTTTCGGCTACGGCATGGACGCCGCCGGCGCATGGCGCAATCTCGGCGCGGTTTACGCATTGAAGCAGGACTAACGGCTCACACAACCAAAATAAAATAGCCCGAACAGGCCGTCTGAAAACACCCGAGAACCCTAAACATGACCCCGCAACAAATTCTGATTGCCTCCCTACGTCTGTTTGTGATCGTTTGGATTGTCGAAACGATCAACGGCGGATTTGCCTTCTGGACAGCGGACATACCGTCGCCCTCCTTACCGCAGGCGGCCGCTTTCTACGGCGTTTATGCCGTCTGCTGGCTGTTTATCTGGTTTTTTCCCGCTACCATTGCCAACCTGCTGCTGCCCGCCGAACGGCAGGAAAAACGGGAAATGCCCAAACACCCTGCGCCGTGGCTGACAACGGGCATCGTGTTAATCGGTCTGTGGACACTCAGCCGCGCCGTTTCAGACGGCCTTAATTGGCTATTTCTGTATCACGCCATTGCTGACCAGTTTCCCGGCACCTCCGCATGGAACGCTTTCCAGCCAGACCAGAAGTCGGCGGTTTTCCATACCGCTGCTGAAGCTGTTCTCGGGCTGCTGCTTCTGTTCGGCGCAGCGAAAATCAGCAGAGTGGTACAGCAAATGCTCCGTTAAAATATGCCGTGTTTTTTCCGAACCACAGGCCGTTTGAAAAATCATGCCGGTATGGCCAAACGGCAAGTCTCAAAGGTATACAGTGCAGCAGAAAGGCCGTCTGAACATCCGAAATTCCGTACAGTTACACCCGCGTTGGCGAACCGGCCGTACCGGTGTTAACCAGCGTGCCGCATCACGCTGCGAAGATTTTAAAGATACGGCTCACGCAGCATTATCCGCGAGAGGCATATGCCTTGAAATAGCGTATGGCCATACGCATCTTCGGTTTTCAGACGGCCTGCTTCGGCATGAAAGGCCGTCTGAAAAAACGGAACACGCAAACCGAACCCTACCCACCCAAAAGAAGGAGCGCCGTTATGATTGGCGTACTCGTCATCACCCACGAACAGTTGGGCGAAGCCTACCGCAGCCTCTACCATCATTTTTTCGGCAGCGGTTCGCCGCAGCATATCCGCCTGACCGGTGTGCATCCCGACGAAAATCCCGAACGCGTTATCGAGCGGGCGCAGGAAAAAATCGCCGAAATGGGCTGTACCGACGGCATTCTGATTCTGTCGGACATTTTCGGCGCTACGCCCTGCAACGCGGCACGCCGTCTGATTTGCGAAAACAAAACGGCGATGCTCACGGGCCTGAATGCGCCGATGATGGTCAAAGCGGCGCAGTATGCAGGCAAATCCGACAATCTCGCCGAATTCGTACAGCTGGTGAAAAAGGCGGGCCTGGACGGGATTATGGAAGTCCCCGCCCTGTAAACGCCGCACCGTTTCCGACCGGCAAACCTTGTCCGCGGCACGATACCGCCGACCGGCCGACCGCAACGGCATTGCAACCGTCCTCCGTATTTTCAGACGGCCTTTCTTTACGCGACAAGGCCGTCTGAACCCAAACACCAAGGAAAACCGATACATGCAGAAACAGTCCATCGAAATCATCAACAAACTCGGCCTGCACGCACGCGCGTCGAGCAAGTTTACCCAAACCGCCTCCCAGTTTGCCTGCGACGTGTGGGTAACGAAAGACGGCAAACGCGTCAACGGCAAAAGCATTATGGGGTTGATGATGCTGGCCGCCGCCAAAGGCTCGGTGGTCGAGCTGGAAACCGACGGCGCCGACGAAGCGGCCGCCATGCAGGCGCTGGCGGATTTGATTAACGATTATTTCGGCGAAGGCGAATAAGCATGAGCATTGTGTTGCACGGCGTAGCGGCGGGCAAAGGGATAGCCGTCGGACGCGCCCACCTGATTGCGCGCGGCATCGAAGAAGTGCCGCAATACGAAATCGCCGCAGACGGCATCGAAGCCGAAGCCGCGCGTTTCGAAGCCGCGGTCAAAGCCACGCGCAAGGAGTTGGAACACCTGCGCAGCGCGATTCCCGAAAACGCCCCCGCCGAATTGGGCGCATTTATCTCGCTGCACCTGATGCTACTGACCGACGTTACCCTGTCGCGCGAACCCGTCGACATCATCGAAGAGCAAAGCATCAATGCGGAATGGGCGCTCAAACAGCAGAGCGACAAACTCGCCGCGCAGTTCGACGAAATCGACGACGCCTACCTGCGCGAACGCAAACAGGACATGCTTCAGGTAGTCGGCCGCATCCACAACAACTTGATCGGACAGGGCAACGGCCTCAACCTCGACAGCCTGCCCGAAGATACCATACTGATTGCGCACGACTTTTCGCCCGCCGACACCGTCCATTTCAAAGAAAAACACCTGTGCGCCTTCGCCACCGACGCAGGCGGCCCCACCAGCCACACCGCGATTCTCGGCCGCAGCCTCGACATCCCGTCGGTCATCGGCCTGCACAATGCCCGCCGCCTGCTGACCGAAGGCGAAACGGTGATTGTGGACGGCATCAACGGCGTGCTCATCATCGCGCCCGACGATTTGGTACTCGCCGAATACCGCCGCTTGGAACGCGAATACCGCAGCCACAAACGCGGCCTGCAAAAACTGAAAAAAACCGCCGCCACCACCGCCGACGGCATACCCATCGAACTGCTCGCCAACATCGAATCCGCCGAAGACATCAAAGCGTTGCACAATTTGGGCGCAGACGGCGTGGGACTGTTCCGCAGCGAATTCCTTTACCTCAACCGCGACACCATGCCATCTGAAGACGAACAATACGAAGTCTATGCCGCGATTGTGAAAAAACTCAAAGGCAAGCCGCTCACCATCCGCACCGTCGATTTGGGCGTCGACAAAAACCCGCGCTGGTTCGGCCAGAACGCCACTCCCAACGGCAGCCTGAACCCCGCGCTCGGTCTCACCGGCATCCGCCTGTGCCTGGCCGAACCGGTCATGTTCCGCACCCAAATGTCCGCCATCCTGCGCGCCGCCGCCCACGGCCCCGTGAAAATGATGTGGCCGATGATTACCTCGCTGACCGAAGTACGCCAGTGCCTGATTCATCTCGACACCGTCCGCCGCCGTCTAGAAGAACGCGGCGAACCCCACGGCGATGTCAAAACAGGCTGCATGATTGAAATTCCTGCCGCCGCGCTCAACGCCGCCAGCATCATGAAACTCGTCGATTTCGTCTCCATCGGCACCAACGACCTGATCCAGTACACCCTGTCGGTCGACCGCGGCGACGACGCCGTCAGCCACCTCTACCAACCCGGCCACCCCGCCGTGCTGAAACTCATCAGCCACATCATCAAAACCGCCGACCGCATGGAAAAAAGCGTTTCCCTGTGCGGCGAAATGGGCGGCGACACCGCCTTTACCCGCCTGCTGCTCGGCATGGGGCTGCGCCGCTTCTCCATGAACCCCAACAACCTGCTGGCCGTCAAAGACATCATCCTGCACAGCGACACCGCCGCACTGGCAGGCGAAACCGCCAAAATCCTGCGTAACGAAGACCCTGAAAAAACAGAAAAGCTGTTGAAAAAACTAAACAAACCGTAAAAAGTAAAGTTGCGCCGATGCCGTTATACCGTTTTTACGATACCGTCAGCCTGCCTCTCTTCGCCGCACGGACGGGAATCCGACGCCCCTGAAGCCGAATAATCGAGAGATATAAGGAAGCCGCCGTATCCACACCACCGTCATTCCCGTGCAGGCAAGAACCAAGACTGTGCATTTCAGTATCCGCAGGAAATCCGGGTTGTCAAAAACTGCACACCGGATTCCGCCCGCACAGGAATAACGGTCTCGGCATCATCAACGCATTATCCGAACAACCCAACCGCAAAAAGCATCAGGCCGTCTGAAAACAGTTTTTCAGACGGCCTGATGCTTCCTTCAACTTCTACCAGACCCGCTCGGAACAAACCACGCCCATCCCGAAACATCACCACAAAACCCGTCCCCCATACCGGCACAATGTTTTCAGACGGCCTTAATCCGCCTTCACGCCGCCTTAACCCGTTTCTGCACAAAACATCATTGACAATCACACACCCCGTTTTTATAGTAAACCCCGTAACCGATAACATCCGACCAACACAAGGAGAAACACCATGGCAACCTTCAATCTCAAAAAAACCGAATCCGGCCACTTCAACTTCAGCCTCGTCGGCAAAAGCGGCAACACCCTGCTCAAAAGCGAACAGTACAACAGCAAAGCATCCTGCCAAAACGGCATCGAATCCGTACGCAAAAACGCTTCCGAAGAAAGCCGTTACATCCTGAAAGAAAGCAGCAACGGCAAATTCTACTTCAACCTCAAAGCCGGCAACGGCCAAATCATCGGCACCAGCCCCACCGTCGGCAGCACCGCCGCCCGAGACGAACTGATTGCCGAACTGAAAACCTCAGCCGCCAAAGCAACCGTAAAAGAAGAATGACGGCAGGTTTCTGCAGACAAGCAGCACCGCACGCCCCGAATCCGCATATAAGGCCGTCTGAAACCCTGTCCGGCATGGGTTTCAGACGGCCTTTCCCGCTTTTTGCTTGACTAAGTCTTTGCAATCACAATATAATTCCGCTCTTGTCGGCATGGTGTCGGCAAGTATTTCACTCAACAGGACGAGAAAATATGCCTACTATTAACCAATTGGTACGCAAAGGCCGTCAAAAGCCCGTGTACGTAAACAAAGTGCCCGCACTGGAAGCGTGCCCGCAAAAACGCGGCGTATGTACCCGTGTGTACACGACTACTCCTAAAAAACCGAACTCTGCATTGCGTAAAGTATGTAAAGTTCGCCTGACCAACGGTTTCGAAGTGATTTCGTACATCGGCGGCGAAGGCCACAACCTGCAAGAGCACAGCGTGGTGCTGATTCGCGGCGGTCGTGTAAAAGACTTGCCGGGTGTGCGTTACCACACCGTACGCGGTTCTCTGGATACCGCAGGCGTGAAAGACCGCAAACAAGCCCGTTCCAAATACGGTGCGAAACGTCCTAAGTAATCGGGACTTTAACAGGCACGTCGGCCGTCTGAAATTAAAATCCGGCCGAGTAAGTGAATGCTTGATATGGGCATTCATGGGTTTGCCCCAACTGAATAGATATTTAAGGAATTAAAATGCCAAGACGTAGAGAAGTCCCCAAGCGCGACGTATTGCCCGATCCGAAATTCGGCAGTGTCGAGCTGACCAAGTTCATGAACGTATTGATGATTGACGGTAAAAAATCGGTTGCCGAGCGCATTGTTTACGGCGCGCTTGCCCAAATCGAGAAAAAAACCGGCAAAGCAGCCATCGAAGTGTTCAACGAAGCGATTGCCAACGCCAAACCCGTTGTGGAAGTGAAAAGCCGCCGCGTAGGTGGTGCAAACTACCAAGTTCCTGTTGAGGTGCGTCCGTCGCGCCGTTTGGCTCTGGCAATGCGCTGGGTACGCGATGCCGCCCGCAAACGCGGTGAAAAATCCATGGATTTGCGTTTGGCCGGCGAATTGATCGACGCAGCCGAAGGCCGAGGCGGCGCCATGAAAAAACGTGAAGAAGTACACCGCATGGCCGAAGCCAACAAAGCCTTCTCACATTTCCGTTTCTAATTTTGAAAGGCGAATAAAATGGCCCGCAAAACCCCCATCAACCTGTACCGCAATATCGGTATTTCTGCGCATATTGATGCAGGTAAAACCACCACTACCGAGCGTATCCTGTTCTATACCGGCCTGACCCACAAACTGGGCGAAGTGCATGACGGTGCGGCTACTACCGACTATATGGAACAAGAGCAAGAGCGCGGCATTACCATTACTTCCGCAGCCGTAACGTCCTACTGGAAAGGTATGGCCGGTCAATTCCCGGAACACCGTTTCAACATCATCGATACCCCGGGACACGTTGACTTTACTGTGGAAGTTGAACGTTCCATGCGCGTATTGGACGGCGCGGTAATGGTTTACTGCGCGGTAGGCGGCGTACAGCCCCAATCCGAAACCGTATGGCGTCAGGCAAACAAATACAAAGTGCCCCGTTTGGCATTTGTAAACAAAATGGACCGCCAAGGTGCCAACTTCTTCCGCGTGGTAGAGCAAATGCGCACCCGCTTGCGTGCAAATCCTGTGCCGATCGTCGTTCCGGTTGGCGCGGAAGACAATTTCGAAGGTGTCGTTGACCTGCTGAAGATGAAAGCCATTATTTGGAATGAGGCCGACAAAGGCACTACATTCGAATACGGCGACATCCCTGCAGACTTGGTGGCCACTGCCGAAGAATGGCGTCAAAACATGATTGAAGCCGCTGCTGAAGCCAGCGAAGAACTGATGGACAAATATTTGGGCGGCGAAGAGCTGACCGAAGAAGAAATCATCAGTGCTTTGCGCCAACGCACTTTGGCCGGTGAAATCCAACCCATGCTTTGTGGCTCCGCCTTTAAAAACAAAGGTGTACAACGCATGTTGGACGCGGTGGTAGAGTTTCTGCCCGCACCGACCGACATTCCTCCGGTTCAAGGTGTCAATCCTTCTAATGATGAAACCGACAGTCGTCAAGCAAGCGATGATGCCAAGTTCTCCGCATTGGCATTCAAAATGCTCAACGACAAATACGTCGGCCAGCTTACCTTTATCCGCGTTTATTCCGGTGTAGTGAAATCAGGCGACAACGTATTGAACTCCGTTAAGGGCACCCGCGAACGTATCGGCCGTTTGGTACAGATGACTGCCGCCGACCGCACCGAAATCGAAGAAGTACGTGCAGGCGACATTGCCGCCGCCATCGGTTTGAAGGACGTTACCACGGGTGAAACCCTGTGTGCCGAAGATGCGCCGATTATTCTGGAGCGCATGGAATTCCCCGAACCGGTTATCCACGTTGCAGTAGAGCCGAAAACCAAAGCCGACCAAGAAAAAATGGGTATTGCCCTGAACCGCTTGGCCAAAGAAGACCCGTCTTTTCGTGTCCGTACCGACGAAGAATCCGGCCAAACCATTATTTCCGGTATGGGCGAACTGCACTTGGAAATCATCGTCGACCGCATGAAACGCGAATTCGGCGTGGAAGCCAATATTGGTGCGCCCCAAGTTGCCTACCGCGAAACCATCCGCAAGGCAGTTAAGGCAGAACACAAACACGCCAAACAGTCCGGCGGTAAAGGCCAATACGGTCACGTCGTTATCGAGATGGAGCCGATGGAGCCCGGTGGCGCCGGTTACGAGTTCATCGACGAAATCAAAGGCGGTGTGATCCCCCGCGAATTCATCCCCTCTGTTGACAAAGGTATCCGCGACACATTGCCCAACGGTGTGGTAGCAGGCTTCCCTGTAGTAGATGTACGCATCCGTTTGGTGTTCGGTTCCTACCACGATGTCGACTCTTCGCAACTTGCATTTGAATTGGCCGCATCTCAAGCCTTTAAAGAAGGCATGCGCCAAGCCTCTCCTGCCCTGCTTGAGCCGATTATGGCCGTCGAAGTAGAAACCCCTGAAGAGTATATGGGCGACGTTATGGGCGACCTGAACCGCCGCCGCGGTATCGTATTGGGTATGGACGACGACGGTATCGGTGGAAAAAAAGTCCGTGCCGAAGTACCTTTGGCCGAAATGTTCGGTTATTCGACCGACCTGCGTTCCGCCACCCAAGGCCGTGCAACCTACTCAATGGAGTTCAAGAAATATTCCGAAGCTCCCGCACACGTTGCCGCCGCAGTAACTGAAGCCCGTAAAGGCTAATCAGCAAGGCCGTCTGAAAGCCTGAAACAATTTTTCAGACGGCCTCAATCCACTTTGTTCTTTAATCTGATCTTTATATGTAAAGGAATTAGCTCATGGCTAAGGAAAAATTCGAGCGGAGCAAACCGCACGTAAACGTTGGCACCATCGGTCACGTTGACCATGGTAAAACCACACTGACAGCAGCGCTGACCACCATTCTTGCCGAAAAATTCGGCGGTCAGGCCAAAGGTTACGACCAAATC
>NZ_JBHCJY010000108.1:0-18308 GCF_041804105.1 Neisseria sp. | reverse complement strand
GGCCGTCTGAAACCCCGTTCGCCGTCATTCCCGTGCAGGCGGGAATCTGCGGTTAAAGTCAGGCAATATCCTGTTTTAAAATGTGTTTCGGAAAATCAAACATGGATTCCCGCCTGCGCGGGAATGACGAAAAACCAAAGTATCAACACAAATCCAAACACAGCCTATTTTTCAGACGGCCTTTGGAGGGCGGGCGGTTACGCGGGCAGGCCGTCTGAAACCCCGTTCGCCGTCATTCCCGTGCAGGCGGGAATCTGCGGTTAAAGTCAGGCAATATCCTGTTTTAAAATGTGTTTCGGAAAATCAAACATGGATTCCCGCCTGCGCAAGAATGACGGTGGGGTAGCCGTATCTGCGTTTCCGTCCGCATGGATTCCTGCCTGTGCAGGAATGACGGCAGTTGGCATTTTTCCTGTTTCAGACGGCGTGTAAGCAGGCGTTTTGTTTTTTACGGAGGCCGTGGCCCGCTGCGGTTGTGCAGGCCGTCTGAACGGCGGCGGCATTACGTTTTCCGTCTGCAAACGGGCGGGTTGCGGCAAAACGACTTGTGCTGCGGGGCGTTGTCCGGATTTCCATGGGCAGGCAAAAGGCCGTCTGAAAACTTTTCAGACGGCCTTTTGCCTTGCAGAATGTTGCTATGCGTAGTTTTTCGTGCTTTTATACGCTTTCGTTATAACTCCTAGTACGCAGCGGTGCTTTATCCGCGCGTTTTTTATCTCCTAATATGGCGCAAAACCATAACAATACCCTTCCTTACAAAGGACTTCATCATGAGCCGCACCGTCAATATCCAGCAGTTTCTCAATGAAAACCGCTTTTCTCCCTACCAATGGATGATTTTCGTCATCTGTTTTCTCGTTGCCTTTTTCGACGGTATGGACACGGCCGCCATCGGCTACATTGCGCCGAGCCTGCTCGACGACTGGGGCATCGAAAAGAAGGAACTCGCGCCCGTGTTGAGCGCGGCCTTGTTCGGTCTGGCCATCGGTGCGGTGGTGTCGGGGCCGCTGGCGGATAAGTTCGGCCGCAAAATCGTGCTGACCGCTTCGGTGATTCTGTTTTCCGGATTCTGCGTGGCTTCGGCATGGGCGCAGGACCTGACGCAGATGGCGGTGCTGCGCTTCATCACGGGTTTGGGGCTGGGCGCGGCGATGCCCAATGCGGTAACGCTGCTCACGGAATATTGCCCCGACCACAAGCGCGCGATGATTGTGAACACGATGTACTGCGGTTTTCCCGTGGGCGCGGCGGCGGGCGGCTTTTTCGCGTCGTGGCTGATTCCGGCCTACGGCTGGCAGACGGCGCTGATGTGGTGCGGCCTGCTGCCTTTGGTGTTGGGCGTGCTGATGGTTTTTCTGCTGCCGCGTTCGGTGTCGTATCTGGCCGTGAAGAAAAAGCCTGCGGAGCAAATCCGCAGAATCCTGAAGCGCATCAACCCGAATGCGGATTTGGACGGCGCGGAATTCGTGGTGGATCAGAGCAAAATCACCCACAGCAGCGAAAACCCGATGGCGATGGTGTTGGGCAGCCATTTCCGTTTCGGTTCGATTCTGCTGTGGCTCAGCTACTTTACCGGCCTGATTATTTTCTACGCGATGATTAACTGGATGCCCGTGCTGTTTAAAGAAGCGAATATGCCGCCCGAACTGGGGCCGCGCATTTCCGGCCTGTTCGCACTCGGCGGCTTGGGCGCGATTGCCAGCGGCTACCTGATGGACCGTTTCAACGGCAACAAACTGATTGCGCTGCTTTCTTTCCTGACCGCCGTTTCCGTGGCCTGCATCGGCTGGGCGTTGGGGCAGGGCTTGGGCATGCTGATTGCCGTGGTGCTGTTTGCCGGCGTGATGCAGAACACCGCGCAAACGTCGCTGCCTGCGCTGGCGGCGAAGTTCTACCCCGCCGAATGCCGCTCGACCGGCGTGTCGTGGATGCTGGGCATCGGCCGCTTCGGTGCGATTGCGGGCACGTTCCTGACCGGCCAGTTGATTGCGTGGAAGCTGGATTTCATCACCATTTTCGTGATTCTGGCCGTTCCGTCGCTGATTCTGAGCGTGTGTCTGCTGTTGAAACAGAAAATCTACGGCGACAATTAATGCCGTTTTTTCAGACGGCCTGAGACTTTTGCACAATAAAATCTATGTCCGTCATTCCCGCGCAGGCGGGAATCCAGAATTTTAACTTGCTGTAATTCTTAAATATTCCTGAATCCGACAGGTCTGGATTCCCGCCTGCGCGGGAATGACGGATTAGAGATTTTTGAATACTTTCAGATTTTGCAAAGGTCTCGGTCTGCGTGCTGTGAGGCCGTCTGAAAATTTTAAGCCGTTGTAAACACGTTCCCTTTTCCATGGGAAAAGGCTGAACGTTTGAGACTGAAAAACAACGTTGCTGCGAAACAACCTTTTTGCCCTCTCCTGCATGGGAGGGAACAGATGAAAGAAGCCCGACCGCTCGCGCTTTTTTCAGACGGCCTTAATACCGTTTTGCCGAATGCCGTCTGAACCCCCCGAAAACATCCCAAAGGAGACCCCATGAGCCTCATCATCGACTGCCACGGCCACTACACCACCGCGCCGCCATCGCTTGAAGCGTGGCGCAACAGGCAAATCGCCGCCATCGGCAACCCGTCGCAGATGCCCAAAGCGTCCGAACTCAAAATCAGCGACGACGAATTGCGCGAAACCATCGAAAAAAACCAGCTGCGCCTGATGAAAGAGCGCGGTGCGGACATGACGCTGTTTTCCCCGCGCGCCAGCTTTATGGCGCACCACATCGGCGATTTTGAAGTGTCGTCCGCTTGGGCGGCGATTTGCAACGAACTGTGCTACCGCGTCTCGCAACTCTTCCCCGACAATTTCGTGCCTGTCGCCATGCTGCCGCAAAGCCCGGGCGTTTCGGTGGAAACCTGCATCGCCGAGCTGGAACGCTGCGTCAACGAATACGGCAACGTCGGCATCAACCTGAACCCCGACCCGTCGGGCGGCCATTGGACTTCGCCGCCGCTGACCGACAAATACTGGTATCCGATTTACGAAAAAATGGTGGAATACGACATTCCGGCCATGATTCACGTTTCCACTTCGTGCAACAACTGCTTCCACACCACCGGTGCGCACTATCTCAACGCCGACACCACCGCGTTTATGCAGCTTTTGCAGGGCGACCTGTTCAAAGACTTCCCGACCCTGCGCTTCCTGATTCCGCACGGCGGCGGTGCGGTTCCCTACCACTGGGGACGCTTCCGCGGCCTGGCGATGGTGTTGAAAAAGCCCGAATTGGAAGAGCACCTGCTGAACAACATTTTCTTCGACACCTGCGTGTACCACCAACCCGGCATTGATTTGCTGCTGGATGTCGTGCCGAACAAAAACATCCTGTTCGCATCGGAAATGATCGGCGCGGTGCGCGATATCGACCCGCGCACGGGCTTCTATTTCGACGACACCAAACGCTACATCGAAGCAGCAAATATTTCCGTCGAAGAAAAACACCAAATCTACGAAGGCAATGCCCGCCGCGTGTTCCCGCGGTTGGATGCCCGCCTGAAAGCGAAAGGACTGTAACCATGAGCGACCTCAAGCCCAACCAATTAGGCATCGTCAAACGCAACATCAAACGCGCCGACCCCGCCGCCGTCGAAAAACTCTCGCGCTTCGGCGTGGCCACCATCCACGAAGCGATGGGGCGCACCGGCCTGATGAAACCCTATATGCGCCCGATTTTCCCGCAGGCCAAAATCTGCGCCACCGCCGTTACCGCGCTCTTGCAGCCGGGCGACAACTGGATGATGTTTGTCGCCGCCGAACAAATCCAACCCGGCGATGTCGTCGTGGCCGCCTGCACCACCGAAAACAGCGACGGCTTTTTCGGCGACCTGCTCGCCACCTCCTATAAAGCGCGCGGCGCAAAAGGCCTGATTATCGACGGTGGCGTGCGCGACGTGGCCGACCTCACCGAAATGGGTTTCCCCGTTTTCTCCAAAGCCATCCACGCCAAAGGCACGATTAAAGCGACATTGGGTTCGGTGAACGTTCCCGTCGTCTGCGCCGGCGCGCTGGTGAACCCGGGCGACGTGATTGTGGCCGACATCGACGGCGTGGTCGTCGTACCCGCCGCAATCGCCATGGAAGTGGCCGACAAAGCCGAAGCACGCGAAGCCAACGAAGCCGACAAACGCCAAATCTTCGCCGACGGCACGCTCGGTTTGGATTACTACAAAATGCGCGAAGGGCTGGAAAAAGCGGGTTTGAAGTATATTGATTGAGGTGAAAAATTCAGACGGCCTTAAAATGCTAAGGCCGTCTGAAAGGGAACATAAATTAAAAAGATATGTTGATTAATTTTGGTTTTGAGTTTGTTCTTCTTCGCGCAGATGAGCAAGGATGTTTTTCAATAACATCAAATCGTTACCAACATCAGCATAATCATCCTCATGAATATCCGGATCAGCCATTCTTAATTCAAAATAGGAAATTTGAAATTCGACTGCCCTAATTAAGAAACCCAACTCTTTTGAAGCAAGCTCTACGGAATATTTTCTAGGTGAATTCATAATATTATCTCTCTATTAATTTACTGAACTTTGATGAACAGGCTGTTAGCTTGTTGCAGTAACCTTTAGATCGGGGAAAATCCAATACTTTCTTGAAGATAACTACTTTGCTGGTTTTAACCAACCCCAACTAAAGTTTAAAACCCATAAGGCTGTCTGTAATAAAACAATTTTACCGTACACAATAAAAACCATATAAAAACCATATTTCCATACTATAAATAAAAAGGAGAAAACCATGAAAACCCAAGTCGCCATCATCGGCGCAGGCCCGTCGGGTTTGCTGCTCGGCCAACTGCTCCATAAGCAGGGCATCGACAACATTATTCTCGAACGCCAAAGCGGCGAATATGTACTCGGCCGCATCCGCGCGGGCGTGCTCGAGCAGACCACCGTTCAAGGGCTGGAAAAAGCGGGCGCGGCGGAACGGAT
Source organism: Neisseria sp. (assembly GCF_041804105.1). Taxonomy (GTDB): domain Bacteria; phylum Pseudomonadota; class Gammaproteobacteria; order Burkholderiales; family Neisseriaceae; genus Neisseria. Next base: position 13,324 of record NZ_JBHCJY010000108.1, on the reverse strand, counting down.
GCACCGCGAAGGTTTGGTTCACGACGGCGTGGAGCTGGTGTTCGACCGCAAACGCCGCCGCGTGGATTTTCAAAAGGAAATCGGCAAAAGCGTGGTGGTGTACGGCCAAACCGAAGTGACCCGCGACCTGATGGACGCGCGCGCGGCCACGGGCGGCATCACCGTTTACGGTGCGGAAGACGTTGCCCTGCACGACATCGACACCGACGCGCCCTACGTTACCTACCGCAAAGACGGCGAAACCTGCCGCATCGACTGCCGCTTCATCGCAGGCTGCGACGGTTTCCACGGCGTATCGCGCCGCAGCATTCCCGAAGGCGTGTTGAAAACCTACGAACGCGTTTACCCCTTCGGCTGGCTGGGTTTGCTGTCCGACACGCCGCCTGTGTCCGACGAACTGATTTACGTCAAACACGAAAACGGCTTCGCCCTGTGCAGCCAGCGTTCGACCACGCGCAGCCGCTACTACCTGCAAGTGCCGCTCACCGACAAAGTGGAAGACTGGCCCGACGAACGCTTTTGGGCGGAGCTGAAAAACCGTCTCTCTCCCGAAGCCGCCGAACGCCTGATTACCGGCCCGAGCTTGGAAAAAAGCATCGCCCCGCTGCGCAGCTTCGTGAGCGAACCGATGCGCTACCAATCCTTATTTTTGGCAGGCGACGCGGCGCACATCGTGCCGCCGACGGGCGCGAAAGGCCTGAACCTGGCTGCGGGCGACGTACAATGCCTGGTCGACGCGTTCGCCGATTTCTACCATAACCAAAGCAGCGCGGGCATCGACGGCTATTCCGAACGCTGCCTCAAACGCGTCTGGGCGGCGGAGCGTTTTTCATGGTATATGACCAAGCTGCTGCACACCTTCCCCGACAGCGACGATTTCGAGCGTAAGATGCAGGAAGCCGAGTTCAACCAACTGAACCTGACCGAAAACGCCGCCAAAACGCTGGCGGAAAACTACGTTGGTTTGCCTTATTAACGTAAGGCCGTCTGAACCCGAAAACAGCCAAATGTTGGGTCTTGACCCAACCTACCTTCCAAGGCCGTCTGAAACCGAAAAAGGTAGGTTGGGTTGAAAACCCAACAAAAGATTAACATTGCTGTATCCAAACCAATATTAAGGCCGTCTGAACCCCAACATTTTTCAGACGGCCTCTCCCGAAAAGGAAACTTCATGAGCGCATTTGAAAAAACACCGGGCTGGCTGGATTTCCACCCCAACCCGTCCAAACCGAAACTGCAACTGCCGCAAGGTGCGGTGGATGCGCATTGCCATGTGTTCGGCCCGGGCGACGTGTTCCCCTACGCGCCCGAGCGCAAATACACGCCGTGCGACGCAGGCAAAGACAAACTCTTTGCCCTGCGCGATTTGCTCGGCTTCGAGCGCAACGTGATTGTGCAGGCCACCTGCCACGGTGCGGACAACCGCGCTTTGGTTGATGCGCTGGAAACCGCCGGCAACAAGGCGCGCGGCGTGGCGACGGTTAAGGCCGACGTTACCGAAGAAGAATTACAGCGGCTGCACGCGGCAGGCGTGCGCGGCGTGCGTTTCAATTTCGTGAAACGCCTGGTCGATACCGCGCCCGTCGATACCCTGCGCACCATCGCCGAGAAAATCGCGCCCTTGGGCTGGCACATCGTGATTTACTTTGAAGCGGCGGACTTGGCCGAGTATTACGACTTTTTCACGTCGCTGCCGACCACCGTCGTTGTCGACCACATGGGCAGACCTGACGTTTCGCAGCCTGCCCACGGCGGCGATTTCGAGTTGTTCGTCAAACTGATGCGCGAAAACCCGAATTTCTGGAGCAAACTTTCCTGCCCCGAACGCTTGAGCAACACCGGCCCCGCCGCGCTTGACGGCGAACAGAACGCCTACACCGACGTCGTTCCCTTCGCACGCCGTTTGATGCAGGAATTCCCCGACCGCGTACTGTTCGGCACCGACTGGCCGCATCCGAATCTGAAAGACCACATGCCCGACGACGGCCTGCTGGTGGACTGGCTGGCGCACGTCGCACCCACGGAAGCGGAACGGCGGAAAATTCTGGTGGACAACCCGATGCGGCTGTATTGGCCGGAGGAGGCGTAAGGCCGAGACCGCTGTAAAACTCGTAGATTTTCAGAAACATGTAATTCGTCATTCCCGCGTAGGCGGGAATCCAGAACGTTAACCTTATGTAATCTATATGTTTCTGAAGCCGATAAGTCTGGATTCCCGCCTGCGCGGGGGAAGCGTAGCGGACTTGCGCAGCTAATGACGGGCATAGGATTCTCGGTTTAAGTCTGGTTTTGCAAGACTCTCAGGCCGTCTGAAAACGGTACAGCCGCAATTCCGTCCCGTCCCGATACGGCACATCTTTTTCAGACGGCCTTCATCCGCAATCAGGCCGTCTGAAAACCCGACAAACAACACCCCAACCCCAGAGGAGCAAGCAAAATGGCACTCGACAAGCCTTACAAAGACATCCCCGGCACCCGCATTTTCGATTCCGAACGCGCCAGCCAGGGCTACCATCTCAACCAGTTCTGCATGTCGCTGATGAAGGCGGAAAACCGCGAGCGTTTCAAAGCCGACCAGCGCGCGTATATGGACGAATGGCCGATGACCGAGGAGCAGAAAGACGCGGTGGTTGCACGCGATTTGAACCGCCTGATGGATTTGGGCGGTAATATCTACGTGCTCGCCAAAATCGGTGCGACCGACGGCCTGACCTTCCAGCAGATGGCGGGCAGCATGACCGGCATGAGCGAGCAGGAATACCGCGACATGATGGTCAACGGCGGCCGCAGCATTGAGGGCAACCGCTATCTGCACGAGCAGGAAGACAAGAAATAACGCGGTTTCCAACGGCATTGCCGCTTCTGCGGGTTTCCCTGTGAAGTCGGCAAAGGGAAGAATCCTACCGTTCGAAAACCGAATTCAGACGGCATCACGCCCACTCCCGCAAGAGTGGGAACGGTTGCCCCAACCTAAGCCAAAGCGGTTTGCAATTCCGTCAAACCGAACCGCTCAGGCCGTCTGAAACCTTATTCAAAACCACCCGCACAGACGCACAGGCCGTCTGAAAAGGAGAAATCATGGCAAAAATCACCGCAAGCGTTTATACCTCACACGTTCCCGCCGTCGGCGTGGCATGGGATTTGAAAAAAACCGGCGAAGACTACTGGAAACCCGTGTTCGCAGGCTACGATTACAGCAAGCAATGGCAGAAAGACAACCGCCCCGACGTGGTGATCCTCGTGTACAACGACCACACCAACAACTTCGGTTTCGACCTGATTCCCACCTTCGCGCTGGGCATGAACCACGTTTTCCAACCCAGCGACGAAGGCTGGGGGCCGCGTCCCGTGCCGCCCGTGGTCGGCGATCAAAAATTCGCGTCCCATCTGGCGCATGCCGTCATCGAACAGGGCTTCGATTTGACCCTGTGCTACGAAATGGAAGTCGACCACGGCCTGACCGTGCCGATGACGCTGATGTTCGGCGATGCCGACCCGTGGCCGGTGAAAGTGATTCCGCTGCATGTGAATGTGGTGCAATACCCCGTGCCGAGCGGCCAACGCTGCTACGATTTGGGCCGCGCCATCCGCAAGGCCGTGGAAAGCTACGACGAAGATTTGAACGTCCACATCTGGGGCACGGGCGGCATGAGCCACCAGCTCCAAGGCCCGCGTGCCGGTTTGATTAACAAAGAATGGGACAACCGATTCTTGGACGACCTGATTGCCGACCCGAAAGAACTGGCGAAAAAACCGCATGTCGAATATGTTCGCGAAGCCGGTTCGGAAGGCATCGAACTCGTGATGTGGCTCATCGCCCGCGCCGCCATGTGCGAAGAAGGCGAAGAACCGGTGGTGAAACACCGCTTCTACCACGTGCCCGCATCGAACACCGCCGTCGGCCATCTGATTTTGGAAGCACCGAAGAAATAAGGTTTTACGGCATTTTTGAGGGTAAGGCCGTCTGAAACCCCGTTTCCCATCCAACATCCAAACAAAGGAATATCCATGAGCAAAACCATCAAAGTCGCATTGGCCGGAGCCGGCGCATTCGGCGAAAAACACCTTGACGGCATCAAAAACATTCCCGATGTCGAAGTCGTCGCCCTCATCGGCCGCGATTTGGAAAAAACCCAAGCCGTGGCCGACAAATACGGCATCGGTTTCGTGACCACCGAATTGGCCGATGCCCTGTCCATGCCCGAAGTCGATGCCGTGATTTTGTGCACGCCCACGCAGATGCACGCGGAGCAGACGCTGCAATGCCTGCGCGCAGGCAAACACGTTCAGGTGGAAATTCCGCTGGCCGACTCTTGGGCGGATGCCGAAGAAGTGCTGCGCGTACAGAAAGAAGCCGGCCTGGTGGCGATGGTCGGCCACACCCGCCGCTTCAATCCCAGCCATCAATGGGTGCACAACAAAATCCAAGCCGGCGAACTGAACATTCAGCAGATGGACGTGCAAACCTACTTTTTCCGCCGCACCAACACCAACGCCAAAGGCGAACCGCGTTCGTGGACGGATCATCTGCTGTGGCACCACGCCGCGCACACGGTCGACCTGTTCCAATACCAAACCGGCAGCAAAGTGGTGAAAGCCAACGCGATTCAAGGGCCGAAGCATCCCGTTTTGGGCATCGCGATGGACATGTCCATCCAGCTTCAGGCTGAAAACGGCGCGATTTGCACGCTGTCGCTGTCGTTCAACAACGACGGCCCCTTGGGCACGTTCTTCCGCTACATCTGCGACAACGGTACCTACATCGCCCGCTACGACGACTTGGTCAACGGCAAAGAAGAGCCGGTGGACGTGAGCAAAGTGGCCGTATCCATGAACGGCATCGAACTGCAAGACCGCGAATTCTTCGCCGCCATCCGCGAAGGCCGCCAGCCGAACGCCAGCGTCGAGAGCGTGATCGACTGCTATAAGGTGTTGGGCGAGTTGGAAAAACAGTTGGAAGCGTAAACCCTTTCCATGCCGTCTGAAAACCTTTTTCAGACGGCATTTCCGCGGTTCGGATTCGTGCGGAGTTGCCGCAAAGATTCCGAGGTCGGCAATGTCCGTACGGATGCCGTTACGCCGCAATTCCGCCGAATGTTTTTCAGACGGCCTGCGCGGTTATCAGGCCGTCTGAAAAGCAGAAACTTCAAATAAGAAAGGCTGTGTGGATAATGCGTCGGTTGCACCAGCCGTGGTTTCCATGCCGTCATTCCCGCGCAGGCGGGAATCCATGGTTCATCTTCACAAACGGATGAATCAACCGGATTGTTCACATTCAAAACCGGATGCCCGACATTGCAGAAATGACGGAAATCCGACCGACAACCCGCCCCCGTCCCGCCATAGCCGAAAACACAACCCGTTCAAAAAAGGAAACCCCATGCCGAACACCCGCCTTCTTGCCGGCAAAGCCGTCCATCCCGTCGGCCTCGGCTGCATGAACCTCAGCCATGCCTACGGCACGCCGCCGTCTGAAAACGAAGCCGCCGCGCTGCTGCTCAAAGCCGTCGATTTGGGCTACGACCATTTCGACACCGCCACGCTCTACGGCTTCGGTGCCAACGAAACCCTGGTCGGCAAAACCCTCAAGCCCCACCGCAGCAGCATCCTGCTCGCCAGCAAATGCGGCATGGGCGGCGTGGACGGCAAACGCGTAATCGACGGCCGCCCCGAAACCCTGATGCAGCAGGCCGAAGCATCGCTGCAACGCCTGCAAACCGACGTTATCGATCTCTATTACCTGCACCGCTGGGACAAAAACGTGCCTGTCGAAGAGAGCGTCGGCGCATTGTCGCGGCTGGTCGAGCAGGGCAAAATCCGTGCGATCGGCCTGTCGGAAGTATCCGCCGCCACGCTGGAAAAAGCCCATGCCGTCCACCCGATTGCCGCCGTACAGACCGAATATTCCCTGTGGACGCGCAACCCCGAAATCGCCGTTTTGCAGAAAACCCGCGAACTGGGTGCGGCATTCGTTGCCTTCAGCCCCGTCGCACGCGGCTTCTTGGGCGGTTTGCGCGACATTTCGGCGTTGGAAGAAAAAGACATCCGCCGCCCCATGCCGCGTTTTTCCCCCGAAAACTACCCTGCCAACCTGCGCCTGCTCGACGCGCTGCAAGGCTTGGCGGCGCAGGCGGGCTGCACCGCCGCCCAATTGGGTTTGGCATGGCTGTTGGCGCAATCCGGCCATATCCTGCCGATTCCCGGCACCACTTCGCCGCAGCACCTGGCCGAAAACTTTGCCGCTGCCGAACTGGAAATCGATGCCGCCATCCTGCAACAAGCGGGCGAGTTGATTCATCAGGGCAGCGTTGCCGGCGCGCGTTATCCCGCCGCGACTCAGGCAGAGATTGATACGGAAGAATTCTGAGTCGGATAACCCTTGCCGCAGCAAGCCGCAGCCTGCCGTCCCGTTCGGAAGAGTGCAACTTGCGGAAAATATGTTTGAGCAGGGTTTATCGAAAAAAACAGGCCGTCTGAAAACAGTTTTCAGACGGCCTTAATACGAAAAGGCACCGTCATTCCCGCGCAGGCGGGAATCCATCGGCTTTCTGAAATGCCTGAATAAAAAACGTTTCTTGCCGTTTACCATGGATTCCCGCCTGCACGGGAATGACGGCAGATGATGTTTATCGGATGCGTCAAGGCATGAAGCATTAGCAGGTCGGATTCGGATGTCCAAAGATACCGAGGCCGTCTGAAAATAGTTTTCAGACGGCCTTCAGCTTGGGCGGCATATTCAGGGAAAGTAATCGAAAGTCGGGACGGGCAGACAGTGTTTGCGGAACGGAAAGGTAAAAACGCCGACAGTCGGTGTCGGCAGGGCAGTAAGGCCGTCTGAATCCGGTGCGGCAAACCGATTCATCTGTCAGTCAAATACCCGTTCAGCCATTTTTCAGGCGGCATATTCTTCCAGCGCGGCCATCCCGCCTTCATCCGCACCTTCCTTTACCGCAACCACCACTTTTCCCTTCGTCCGCCCGAGTGCCGCGTATTCAAGTGCGTTTTGCGTTTCGGCAAACGGAAACACGTGGTCGATAACGGGGCGGATACGCTCGGCTTCGATTAAGTCGGTAATCCGCTGCAAATCCGCGCCGTGCGGTTGAACGAAGTGGAAGGTGTAGTGGGTGTGCAGACGGCGGGCGCGCAACCGCATCGGCAGGGAACACAGGGAAAACAGCCCCTGTTTTGCCAGTCCGGCTCCCCATTGCGCGGCAGCGGCGGCGGTGGGCATGGATGCGATGGAAACCACCGTGCCGCCCGGTTTGAGTACCAGAAAAGAATGCTTGAGCGTGTCGCCGCCTATCGTGTCGAGCACAGCATCGTAATTGCTCAGCAGCGTTTGGAACGGCTCGGTTTTATAGTCGATGACGCGGTCGGCGCCCAAACTGTGAACCAGATAACGGCTGTCGCCGCTGGCGGTGGCGGCAGTATAGGCACCGATGTGGTTGGCAAGCTGGACGGCAAACGAACCGATGCCGCCTGCGCCCGCATGAATCAGCACTTTCTGGTTCGGACGCAGGCCGATGTCGCGGAAAATCTGCCACACGGTCAGGCCGACCAGCGGAATCGAAGCCGCTTCGGCAAAATTCAGATTGCGCGGTTTGAACGCCAGCGTTTTCTCGTTGGCGGCGATGTATTCGGCAAACGAACCGATACGCGCTCTTTCGGCGCAACCGTACACCTCGTCGCCAACCTTAAAGCGGCGCACGCCCCTGCCCACCGCCACCACCACGCCGGCAAAGTCGCTGCCCAAAGTCAGCGGCATCGTATATTTGAGCAGGCTTTTCAGACCGCCGTTGCGGATTTTCAGGTCGATGGGGTTGACCGACGCAGCGCGGATTTCCACCAACACGTCGGTGCGGCCCAGCACAGGCAGCGGCACGGTGTTTTCCTGCACCGGACAATGTTTGCCGTAACGCTCGATCTGCATCGCCTTCATGGTGTAGGGCAGTGTTTCGGACTGCATTCTGTATGCTTCTCCCAGCATGAACATTTTTACACAAGGCCGTTATTGTATTGCAAAACACCGCGGTTTGTTTGGCATTTTGTTTATAATTACTTGATTTATTTAATGTTTTATTTGAACAAAGATGATGTTAATCAGGGATGAGCGGTTGATTGCGGTTTTAAATGGCAGATAATTTCCTTTTGGGAGATAAATTTTATTGAAATGATTTAATTATTTCTTTTTGTGTAATTGTAAAATTATTTCAAACAGCAGCATTGCAGACGTAAGTCGGAGGGAAAGGCCGTCTGAAAAACGGTTTTCAGACGGCCTTTCCGGTTTAACGAACGGCAGCGGCCAACCGTGCCGTTTCCGTTTGCAGTTTGTCCAGTTGTAGCGGCTGGTCGGGCGGCAGGCCGTTGGAACCGAATTTTTCGTGAATGATTTGTCCGTTTTCCAGCGTCCAATTCTGTTCGCGGTGGTCGGCGGAAGTGTCGGCGGTTACGCCGTCGGCGGCAAGGGCAACGGTAGAAGAACGGGCTTTGTACACTTGGCCGTTGTCCAGATAGTATTCAAAGCTTTGCCGTTTGCGGCCGTTGTCATAGCTGTAATAGATTTTTTCGGGCAGACCCTGCGCATCGTAGCCGACCACCAGGCTGTTGTGCTTCATGCCTGCGGGCATTACGGCGGCCAAATCGTTGAGTTGGACGTAGTTGCTGCGGTTGGCGGCGGCTTGATTGGCCTGTTGCTGCGTCGAGCGGATGCGCTTCTGTCTGTGTTTGGCTTTGGCGGCCGACTGCTGCCGTTGAAGTGCTGTTCTGTAAGCATCGGCGGCGGAGGGCAGGGCATTCGAGCGGTCGCCGACGCTGCGCCACAGCGAACCGTCGGCCTGCCAGATGTCGGTGCGGACGGCAACGGCGGTGTAGTTGTCCGCACCGTCCGGACGCAGCAGGGTGTTTTGCGCGCTGAACGGTTTGCCGTCGAGATAGCGGTAAACGGCGATCAGGCGTTCTGCTCCTTCTGTCTGCGTCACCGATACTTCCAGTACATCGTTTTGGTGGAAATGGTAGGCCACCGATACGCGTCGGCCGTTTTCCGTTTCGTTGGCGTGCAGAAAGTGGCCTTTCCCGACCAGAAAACCGATTTTGAGGTCGGCCGACACATAATCGTTTTCGCTTTCGATGCGCGGAAAGTCCAGCGGCAGCGTACCCGTGTCGGCATATTCGCGTTCGTATGCCTGAACATCCATCACGCTTTTCCCTGCCACAAGGGCATTGTTCAGCGATTGAGCCAGCGGATTGGGCGGCGATTCGGCCTGTACGTCTTCCGGTTTGACCCCGTCGGCGAGAAACCATTCGGGTTTGAAGTGCCAAGCCAGTTTGGAGATCAGCCATAATGCGATCAGTACGGCGAAAAAAATTTTCAGCCATTTCATCATGAGTATGTTTCCCGGTTATCGGAGATGATATGAGGCCGTCTGAAAGCGTTTGGAACGGATTTCAGACGGCCTGGGTTAAGTTCGGCCGGCGCTCTTTCGTGCTGTGTCCGGATGCTGCCTGCCTTACTCGGTACAGAAAATGACTTAATTTTATGTTGTTGGAATGATTTGGGCAAGGCGTAATCGCTGTTTTTGCTGTTTCAGACGGCCTGTTCAGGCAGGGCTGCCGTTTTCCAGCATCAAAACAAACTGCGCCAATTCCTGCGGCAGTTCGGCTTTCAGGTGCAGCGGTTCGCCCGTGAGCGGATGGTTCAGATGCAGCTCGGCGGCGTGGAGAAACATCCGTTTCAGGCCGAGTTTGTGCAAACGGCGGTTGGCCTGATAGTCGCCGTAGCGTTCGTCGCCCGCAATCGGGCAGTTTTGCGACTGCATGTGTACGCGGATTTGGTGGGTGCGGCCGGTTTTGAGCGTGGCTTCGACCAGCGTCAGCGCAGACAGGCCGACTTGGTGCAAAAGGCCGTCTGAAAACCTGCCCAACACGCGGAAAATCGTGTGTGCCGATTGGCCGTCTTCGCTCACGCGCACCATTTTTTCGCCTTGTGCGCCGGTGTATTTGAAGAGCGGTAATTTGACGTGGAAACGGTCGTTGTTCAGACGGCCTACCCCCAGCGCAAGGTAGATTTTTTTCGGGTGGTCGTTGCGGATGGCTTCGTGCAGCTTTACCAGTGCGCTGCGTTTTTTGGCAATCATGAGCAGGCCACTGGTGTCCTTGTCGAGGCGGTGGACGAGTTCCAGATACTTGGCTTCGGGACGGGCGCGGCGGATTTGCTCAATCACGCCGAAACTCACGCCACTGCCGCCGTGTACCGCGACACCCGACGGTTTGTTGATGACCAGCAGCGCGTCGTCTTCATACACGGTTTCAAATTCGCGCGCGGGCGCGGTGGGGTTTTCAGACGGCCTTTGCCTTTCGGCGGTACGCACGGGCGGGATGCGGATTTCGTCGCCTTGGGCAATGCGGCTGTCGGCCTTGGCGCGTTTTTTGTTGATGCGCACTTCGCCCGCGCGGATGATGCGCCAAATGTGGCTTTTGGGAACGCCTTTTAAGGTTTTGACGAGGAAATTGTCGAGTCGCTGGCCTGCTTCGTGTTCGGAAACCGTTACCAGATTTGCCGAATCTTTGCTTATTGTCAGGGTTTTCATCTATAATCCGTTTACCTTTTCAGACGGCATTACAAAAGGTTTTTGCGGCCCGATGGCCGTGATGCCGGAAAAGAAGCAGGCCGTCTGAAATGTGGTTTTTTGAATATTTTATCTGAAAAAAGCACTCATAAGAATTTCCTTGCTCCGCCGCAAGCCAGGCGGGGGAAGACGTAATCAAGTTTAAACTTTTCCGGCAGGTGTGTTCCGCAGAGCGTGAGACGTTGTTGACGCAGCTCGGGCGGGGATGTAAACGCCGTGCCGGACGGTTATTGAAGAAGACGGCTGTTTTTTGGCGGTTTGAACGAAACCGCAGATATGTTTTTTTATTTCATATCTTATTGTTCTTTATAGATTTTACTGTTCTTTATCCCTTCTCGACCCGGCAGCGCGCCACACGCCGTTCGGGAGGCTTTTACCGTTGTCACGCAGAGTCCGGACAACGGCGTCTCCCGCGTTTCAGACGGCCTGCATCTTTGGTCGCGCGCAAGATTTAAAAACTGGTTACGCCTCGTGGGTGCAGAAACGAGGTTGTTATGAAACGTATGTTGTTTAACGCCACGCAGGCCGAAGAGCTGCGCGTGGCGATTGTCGACGGCCAAACCCTGCTGGATTTGGACATCGAAACGCTGGGTAAAGAACAGCGCAAAGGCAATATCTACAAGGGTGTCATCACCCGCATCGAACCGTCGTTGGAAGCCTGTTTCGTCGATTACGGAACCGACCGCCACGGCTTTCTCCCGTTCAAAGAAGTTTCCCGTTCCTATTTCCAAGACTACGAAGGCGGCCGCGCCCGCATTCAAGACGTGCTCAAAGAGGGCATGCAGGTCATCGTGCAGGTGGAAAAAGACGAACGCGGCAACAAAGGCGCGGCGCTCACCACCTTCATCAGCCTGGCGGGGCGTTATCTCGTCCTGATGCCCAACAACCCGCGCGGCGGCGGCGTGTCGCGCCGTATCGAAGGCGAAGAGCGTCAGGAACTCAAAGACGCAATGGCGCAGCTTGACGTGCCGCGCGGCATGAGCCTGATTGCCCGTACCGCCGGCATCGGCCGCAGCGTCGAAGAATTGCAGTGGGATTTCAACTACCTGCTGCAACTGTGGCGCGCCATTGAAGAAGCGGGCGACGCGCATCAGGAACCCTACCTGCTGTTTATGGAAAGCTCGCTGCTCATCCGCGCCATCCGCGACTACTACCGCCCCGACATCGGCGAAATTCTGGTGGACAATCAAGAAGTTCACGAACAGATTTCCGAGTTCATGAGCTATGTGATGCCGAACAACGTAGGCCGTCTGAAACTCTACCAAGACCACACGCCGCTGTTTTCCCGTTTTCAAATCGAACACCAAATCGAAAGTGCGTTTTCGCGCAGCGTCAGCCTGCCGAGCGGCGGCGCGATTGTGATTGACCATACCGAAGCCCTTGTTTCCATTGATGTAAACTCCGCACGCGCCACGCGCGGTGCGGACATCGAAGACACCGCCTTCAAAACCAATATGGAAGCGGCCGAAGAAGTGGCCCGCCAAATGCGCCTGCGCGACTTGGGCGGCCTGATTGTCATCGACTTCATCGACATGGAAAACGCCAAGCACCAGCGCGATGTCGAAACCGTATTGCGCGACGCGCTCAAAAAAGACCGCGCCCGCGTGCAGATGGGCAAACTTTCCCGCTTCGGCCTGCTCGAACTTTCGCGCCAACGCCTGAAGCCCGCGCTCGGCGAAAGCAGCCATGTGGCCTGTCCGCGCTGCGCCGGTACCGGCGTCATCCGCGGCATCGAATCGACCGCGCTGCATGTGTTGCGCATCATTCAGGAAGAAGCGATGAAGGACAACACCGGCGAGGTTCATGCCCAAGTGCCGGTGGACGTGGCCACCTTCCTGCTCAACGAAAAACGCGCCGAAATCTTCAACATCGAAGAACGGCTCGATGTGTCCGTATTGCTGATTCCGAACAACCGCATGGAAAATCCGCATTACGAAATCACCCGCGTGCGCATCGACGATGTGGACGACGAAGCCGAACCGAGCTACAAACGCGTCGAAGAACCTGAAGAAGGCGAAGAAACCCTGCCGTTCAACAGCGAGCGCGCCAAAGCCCCCCGTCCAGAACCCGCAGTCAAAGGTGTGCGCCATACCCAGCCTGCGCCCGCACCGGTGTTCCGTGTGGCCGAAGAGCATAAATCGTGGGGCGAACGGCTGAAATCGTGGTTCGGCGGACTGTTCCACCATGAAGCCGAAACACCCGCCGAGCCTGAAAAGCCTGCGGTTCAGAGCAGCGGCGAAAACCGCCGTCCGCGCGACCGCCGTCCGAACCCGCAGCGCAGCCGTCAGTCAGGGCGCGAAGAAAGCCGCGACGGAGCCAAAACGTCCGAACGCGAAAACGGCGAAGGCGGCAAGGCAGAACGTCAGGAACGTAACGGCGGCCAAAACCGCCGACGCGAGCGCAACCGCCAGCAAGAAGGCCGTCTGAAAAACCGTGCGGACGAAGCCGCCGAAAACGTCGGCAGCGATGCGGCAGAAACCGCAGCGGACAACGTTCAAAACGAAAACCGTGGCGGCAGACAGCGCGAACGCAACCGCGACCGTCAGGAACGCAACCGCGGCAAAGAGGCTGCGGGTGCAGCCGCCGCAGTGGGTTTGACGGCCGCCGCCGCGGCCGTATCCGAAGCGGATAAGCCGTTGCAGGATGTTGCGGAACAGCCTGCCGGACAGGATGCGGAAGTTACAGACGGCCGCCCAAGC
>NZ_JBHCJY010000107.1:0-20819 GCF_041804105.1 Neisseria sp. | reverse complement strand
GGCTTCCACCTTATAGCCCCGATCTGAATCAGATAGAGAAAAAGTGGGCTTGGATTAAAGGTGTTAGGAATCGGCTGCGAATTACGGATGTGGATTGGCTGTTTCAGGTGTGTATCGATAAATAAGTTTATTTGCTATACAAGAAAAACGCCGTCTGAAAAATCTGTTGCAGACGGCGTTGCCGTTTTTTGTCCCTGCATACGGTTGAGCCGTTTACGACGGCCAACTGAACCTACGTTGTTCCAAAATCCCTGCAATCACGTTGAACGTTCCATACAACGCAACCGTACACGTCAAAGGCCGTCTGAAATTTCAGACGGCCTTTGGCTTTATAAAAACTTCCGCATTAAAACTGCCGCACACGACTTGCCCGAAGTTCACAACCGCATTTCAATCCCCGCCGCCTGCATCGCCAGTTTCGCTTCGCGGATCGATACTTCGCCGAAATGGAAGATGCTCGCAGCCAGCACGGCATCGGCCTTGCCTTCTTTCACACCGTCGATCAGGTGCTGCACGTTGCCCACGCCGCCCGATGCAATCACGGGAATATCGACGGCTTCGGAAATGGCGCAGGTCAGCGGCAGGTTGAAACCGATTTTGGTGCCGTCCCTGTCCATGCTGGTCAGCAGGATTTCGCCTGCGCCGCGTGCCTGCATATTTTTCGCCCACTCCACCGCGTCCAGCCCCGTGGCCTTGCGGCCGCCGTGGGTAAACACTTCCCAGCGGGTGTTTTCGGGGTTGACTGCTTTGGCATCGATGGCGACGACGATGGCCTGCGAGCCGAAAAATCCGGCGGCTTCGTTGACCAAATCGGGGTTGGTTACGGCGGCGGTGTTGATACTGGCTTTGTCTGCGCCCGCATTCAGCAGGCGGCGCACGTCGGCCACGCTGCGCACGCCGCCGCCGACGGTAAGCGGAATGAACACCTGCGACGCCACGTCTTCAATCACATGCAGGATGGTGTCGCGACCGTCGCTGCTGGCGGTGATGTCGAGAAAAGTGAGTTCGTCGGCACCTTCGTCGTTGTAGCGTTTGGCGACATCAACGGGGTTGCCCGCGTCGCGCAGGCCGAGAAAGTTGACGCCTTTGACGACGCGGCCGTTATCCACGTCGAGACAGGGGATGATGCGTTTTGCGAGTGCCATATCGATTGTGCCTTTTTGAAGAATGGATGCCGTCTGAAATTTCAGACGGCCTGAATACACAGCGGACAAACCATGAAAAGCGGTGCGGCACACGCAGGCTGTTTACGCGGCCAGATATTGTGCAACGAACGTACCGGCGTTGCCGTAAAGCCAGTAATAGCCCAAGCCTGCGGCCACGGCCAGTACCACGGTAAACATGAAGCTCGTGCCCCAGCGGTTGCCAGCAAACATGGCAAGGGCGGCATAAGCCCACAGCACGGCGTGTTTCAGCATCCATTCGTTGGTAATCAGCGGCATATTGAAATCCATGCCGGCTTGGAGGATGACGACCAGCAGGGTGAACCACAGGCTTTCGCTCAAGGCGTAAACGTCGCGGTTCGCCGACCAAACCATCCAGAAAATCAGTATGAATGCTGCAAACATGGAGTAAGTTCCCTTTTTAAAATGCAATGTCGGTAAAACGGATGGCCGCGCTGTTGTGTTTTATGTGCGCAAGGCCGAAATCTGATACGGAAATTTTTCAGACGGCGTTCGGGCCGTCTGAAAACATCAGGCGGCCAGCGAATCGGCCAGTTGCTGCGCTTCGGCAAAATCGATGCTGCCTTCGTAAATCGCGCGGCCGGTAACGGCACCGGCCACACCGCTTTTTTCGACGGCGCACAAAGCGCGGATGTCGTTCAAATCGGTCAGGCCGCCCGACGCAATCACGGGGATTTTCACCGCTTCGGCGAGTTTGACCGTGGCTTCGATGTTTACGCCGCTCATCATGCCGTCGCGGCCGATGTCGGTGTAGATGATGCTGTTGACGCCGTCGTCTTCAAACCGCCTGCTCAAATCGGCCACATGGTGTTCGGTTACCGTGGCCCAGCCGTCGATGGCCACCATGCCGTCTTTGGCGTCAAGACCGACGATGATGTGTCCGGCAAACTCTTTGCAGGCTTGGCGGACGAAATCGGGGTTTTTCACCGCCGCCGTGCCGATAATCACGTCGGTCAAACCCAAATCCAGATATTTTTCGATGGTCGGCAAATCGCGGATGCCGCCGCCAAGCTGGACGGGGATGTCTTTGCCCACTGCGGCCAGAATGCCGGCGATGGCTTCGAGGTTTTTCGGTTTGCCCGCAAACGCGCCGTCCAAATCCACCAGATGCAGGCGGCGCGCACCTTGTTTGAACCAGTGCAGCGCGGTTTCGGCGGGCTTATCGGAAAACACGGTGGCTTCGTTCATCAAGCCCTGTTTCAGGCGCACGCATTGGCCTTCTTTTAAGTCGATTGCGGGAATCAGCAGCATGTTTTTTCCTTACAGTATGTTTTCAGACGGCCTGGATGCCGTCTGAAAAGCCGCGGCGGAGTCGGCGTGTATTTTACATAAATTATCGGTTTTTAGCAGAAATGATTGTTTCGGCGCGGCGGAAATCAGCCGTTCCAACGCAAAAAGTTGCGTAAAAGCAGCAGCCCGCCGTCATGGCTTTTTTCGGTGTGGAACTGGGTGGCGAAAACGTTGTCGCGTCCGACGATGCAGGCGAAGCGGTCGGGGTAGTCGCTCGTGCCCAAAACGATGCTTTCGTCTTCGGGCGCGAAATAATAGCTGTGGACGAAATAGAAGCGGGTGTCTTGCGCGATGTCTTTGAACAGCGGATGCGGCTGCGTTTGGCGCACCGTGTTCCAGCCCATGTGCGGCACTTTCAGACGGCCGCCTTCCGCATCGCTCAAACCTGCGGCAAAACGCTTTACCTGCCCGCGAAACCGGCCCAGCCCGGCCGTATTGCCTTCTTCGCTGTGTTCGAACAGCAGTTGCGCGCCCACGCAGATACCGAAAAACGGCTTGTTTTTCAGGCCGTCTGCAACCGCTTCACCCAAGCCGCTTTGGTTCAGCGCGGCCATGCAGTCGGGCATCGCGCCCTGCCCCGGGAAAACGATTTTGTCGGCGGCGAACACTTCGTCGGGCTTGTCGGTCAGATAGATTTCCGCGCCCGTATCCGCGAGTTTTTGCGCGGCCTGCACGGATTTCAACACCGAATGCAGGTTGCCCATGCCGTAATCCACGACTGCGATTTTCATATTCCGCTCCTGAAGGCCGTCTGAAAAAAGATTATTGTAACAAAGAAAACCGTTTCAGACGGCCTTGAACATATCCCAAAGCAATCCCGCCGCCAGCAATACAAACACCGCGCCGCAACTGCGGTTGAGCCACATCAGCCGCCTGCCCTGCCCCAACCACGCTGCCAACGCCCTGCCGCCGCCGGTGTACACCAGCTGCCAGAAAGTTTCCACCGCGAAAAACGTCAGCGTCAGCACCAGGTATTGCGGCATCAGCGGCGCGGAAGTGTTGAGAAATTTCGGGAACAGCGCGGCGAAAAACAGGATGGCTTTGGGGTTGGACAGCGATACGGCCACGCCCGTGCGGAACAGTTTCCACGGCATGGGAACGACGCGGATACTGCTGCTGCCCATTTCCGCCGCCGCACCGCGCCAAATGCGGATGCCGAGCCACGCCAGATACAGCGCGGCGGCGGTTTTCATGACTTCAAACAGCAGCGGCGCGTTTTGGCTCAGCCAGCCGACAAACGCCAGCGACACGGCCAAAAGCAGGAACAGCCCGAGGCTCAGCCCCGCCAGCGTGCAGAGCGTTTTCCTGAAACCGTAATTCAGGCCGAACTGGAAAGCCAGCAGCATGTTCGACCCCGGCGTGGCGGAAATGATGAAGGTGCTGCCGAGAAACAGCAGCCAGGTTTCGTAGGTCATGGAATTTCGGGAAGGAAGGCAAAGGCCGTCTGAAAAAGGTAAACGTCGTTGCGGCAGGTTTTCAGACGGCCTTTGCGGGCGGACAAAACCGCATGGCAGGGCTTGCGGCGGGGTTTAACATTTTGCCAGATAACGGTAAATGCCCGCCACGTCCTCCCCACCCAATCCCGCTTCCGCGGCGGCGGTATAGTTTTGCGACACCAGCTCCACGGCAGGTACGGAAGCACCTGCGGCGGACAGCTCGCCCACGGCCAGCTTCAAATCTTTGGCGGCGTGTTTGAGCATAAAGGCGGCGGGAAATTCCTTGTTCAGCAGCAGCGGTTTTTTGGTTTGGAACATCGGCGAATTCATGGCCGAACCGCCCACCGCTTCGGCCAGCTCGTTCAAATCGATGCCGAACGCCTCGCCCATCAGCATGGCTTCGGCGTAGGCTTCGCCGAAAATGCCCAACAGCGAATTGAGCACGAGCTTCGCGCCCGAACCTTTGCCCACGCCGCCGAAATGGAAGGTGCGCTGCCCCATCGCGGCGAACACGTTTTGCAGTGGGGCGAGAACATCGGCATCGCCGCCGAACAGAATCAGCAGCGTACCGTTGGTGGCGGGCACAACCGAGCCGGACACGGGCGCTTCGGCGAAGCGCCCACCGTTTGCCTCAACCAATGCTTTGATTTTCAGGTTTTCAGACGGCGCGATGGTGCTCATGTTCACGATGGTTTTGCCCGCCAAGCCGCCTTTCACGCCTTCGACGATTTCATTGACGGCGGCGTAATCCGACACCATCAGCACCACGGTATCGTAATCGCGCAGCAGTGCGGCCGCATCGGTATAGGGCTTCGCGCCTTTTTCCAGCAGGGCTGCGCCTTTGTCGGGCGAACGGTTGAAGATGCCGGTTTCGATGCCGTGGTCGAGCAGGCGCGTTACCATCGGCACGCCCATCTGTCCCAAGCCGATCCAGCCGATGCGGGTGGTGTTCTGTTTTGACATTTTATTTGCTCCTTTGCGGTAATGTTTGGAAAACACAGCGATGATAATACGGCAAAAGGCCGTCTGAAAACTGTTTTTCAGACGGCCTCGGTTCCGTAATCCGCGTTACCGTTCCAAATCCTGCGTATCGGCGAACACGGCTTTGTCGGTGGCATCGTGCGGCAGAATCAGGTTCAGCACCACCGCCATGATGCCGCCTGCGGAAATCGAGTTTTGGAACAACACCGGCAGGTTTTTGAACACTTCCGGCTCGAACGCCACGCCCAAACCCAAGCCCACGGAAGTGGCGGCAATCACGGCTTCGCGGCGGCGGATGCCGTTGCTCACCAAAATACGCACGCCCGCGATGGCAATCAGGCCGAACATCAGCACCATCGCACCGCCCAACACAGGGCTGGGAATGATGGTGAACGCGCGGCCGATCACGGGGAACAGCCCCAGCAGAATCAGAATCGCGGCGATGTATTTGCCGACATGGCGCGAGGCCACGCCGGTCATCTGAATCACGCCGTTGTTTTGCGCGAACGTGGTCAGCGGCAGCGAACCGAGCGCGGTGGCAATCACCGACACCAGCCCGTCGGCCATCACGCCGCCTTTCAGACGGCTTGTGTACTCCTCGCCTTCGATCGGGCGGTCGGACACCATCGCGGTGGCGGTCAAATCGCCCACGGCTTCAAACACGCTCAAGAGATAAATCGCACCGGCCACGATAAACGCGTGCCAGTCGAACGCAAAACCGTATTTGAACGGAACCGGCACGGTAATCACGGGCAGGTTTTGCAGCGCGGAAAAGTCCACCTTGCCCAAAAACAGCGCGACGATGTAGCCCACAATCAGGCCGACGGCAATGCCGCTCATGCGCAAAAGCGGGTTTTTCATGCAGTTGAACAGCAAAACAATCAGCAGCACCAGCGAAGCCAGTCCCAAGTTTTCCATCGAACCGAACGTGCCGTCGCCCTTCGCGGCAAACCCGCCGCCAAAATCGGTAATGCCCACATGCACCAGACTCAGGCCGATAAGCATCACCACCACGCCGCTCACGGTCGGCGTAATCACTTTTTTCAGATAAGGCAGCAGAAAAGCCGAAAAACAAATCAAAAACGCGCCGACAAACGACACGCCCAGCAAGGTAGAAATCATGGCGTTTTCGTCCATGCCGCCTTCCTTCATACCCGTTCCCAGCGCAATCATTACGGTCACAAACGAGAAATTTACCGACTGAATCGACAGCATGCCCGAACCGACCATGCCGAAACGGTTGACCTGCAAATAAGTGCCGATGCCCGAAGCCACCATCGCCATCGACACCAGATAGGCCGTCATTTCCACCGGCAGCTTCAGCGCGCCGCCGACAATCAGCGCGGGCGTAATCATCGGCACGAAAATCGCCAAAAGGTGCGTGACCGCGCTCAAAAGCGCATTCATAAAAGGCGGCTTGTCTTCCAAACCGTACACCAAATCCGGCGCATCGGCCGTTTTTTCCATCGGGGCTGCCATGTTCGAAAATCCTTAAACGGGTAAGAAAATCACAAAAAACGTAAAGCCCGAATTTTATCGGATTCGCCCCGCCGCTTCAATTTTCAGACGGCCCTGCACAACGCCTGCGGCGCACAGGCCGATAAATACAAGGCATCGGCGCACAGGCCGTCTGATAAACCGCCGTTCGGCATCCGCAACCGTTTGTCTTAACCAAACGCCGTCCGAACCCCGACACTCTTGCCAGACGGATGTTTAGACGTAAAATGCCGTCTGAAACGTCAGAACCCTGCCCCGGCATTCCGTTCCAACGGAAACAATGTGTCCGGCGAAACGGCCGCGGCGGATGGCATTTTTCACGCCGTTCCGACAGCCCCGCATCCGCCCGACGGCAAATCCGGCCTTTTGTGTCGGCAGCGTTTCAGACGGCATATTCCCCTTGCGGAAATTTCACACGAAATGCAAAGTAGGCTACAATCGGTTTTCATTCCGACCCCGACAAATAAAGGTTTTTACCATGTTACAAGGCAGCCTGGTCGCCCTGATTACCCCGATGAATCAAGACGGCAGCATCAATTTCGACCAACTCAGAAACCTGATTGACTGGCACATCGAAAACGGCACCGACGGCATCGTCGCCGTCGGCACCACGGGCGAGAGCGCAACCCTGTCGGTAGACGAACACCTGTCCGTCGTAGAAGCCACGGTCAAACACACTGCCAAACGCGTGCCCGTGATTGCGGGTACGGGGGCGAACAACACCGCCGAAGCGGTCGAGCTTTCCAAAGCGGCCGAACGCATCGGCGCAGATTACACGCTTTCCGTCGTCCCCTATTACAACAAGCCTTCCCAAGAAGGCATCTACCGCCACTTCAAAACCATTGCCGAGGCGGTTTCGATTCCGATGATTGTCTATAACGTACCCGGCCGCACCGTGGTCAACATGACCAACGACACCGTTTTGCGCCTGGCCGGAATCCCCAACATCATCGGCGTCAAAGAAGCCAGCGGCGACATTGCACGGGATACCGACTTAATCAACCGCGCCCCCGAAGGTTTCGCCGTCTATTCCGGCGACGACCCCACCGGACTGGCCTTTATGCTCTGCGGCGGCCACGGCGTGATTACCGTTGCGGCCAATGTTGCGCCGAAACTGTTTGCCGACATGTGCCGCGCCGCACTCGCAGGCAATATCGCAGAAGCACGCCGTCTGAACGAAAAACTCATCCCCGTTTACGACGTGATGTTCTGCGAACCCAGTCCCGCCGCACCGAAATGGGCACTCAGCACATTGGGCAGATGCACCCCTCATGTGCGCCTGCCGCTGATTGAACTCACGGAAGCCGCGCAGGTCAAAGTACGCAGTGCGCTCGAAGCCGCAGAATTGATTTAACACCACAGGAAGCACGATATGACCCGTATCAAACCGGTAGTATTAGCCGTAACCGTTGCAGGCCTTGCCGCCTGCTCCAGCAGTAAAGACCAGCCCAAATTCGACTACCAGAGCCAAAACCGCAAAGTCGTCAATCTGGAAGTACCGCCCGATTTGAGCAACCCCAACCAAGGCAACCTCTACGCCCTGCCCGCAGGCAGCGGTGCCGTGCGTGCCAGCGACATGAAGCGCGGCGTACAGCAGCCTGCCAACCAATCCGTACTGCAAAGCATCCGCGGCGTACGCATGGAACGCGACGGCAGCCAACGCTGGATTGTGGTCGAAGGCAAACAGCCCGCCGAAATCTGGCCGCTCCTGAAAGCCTTCTGGCAGGAAAACGGCTTCAGCATCGCATCCGAAGAGCCGGGCATCGGCCAGATGGAAACCGATTGGGCGGAAAACCGTGCCAAAATCAAAGGCGACGGCCTGCGCCGCATGTTTGAAAAAGTCGGACTCGGCGGCATCTATTCCACCAGCGAGCGCGACAAATTCACCATCCGCATCGAACAGGGCAGAAACGGTTCCACCGAAGTATTCTTCGCCCACAAAGGCATGCAGGAAGTGTATGCCGACAAAAACAAAGACACCACCCGATGGCAGCCCCGCGCCAACGATCCGAGCCTGGAAGCCGCTTTCTTAGGCCGCTTCATGCAGTATCTCGGCGTTGACGCACAACAGGCGCAGCAGGCCGCGGCAGGCGTATCGCCCGCCCGTGCCGGCGGCGATTTGGCCCGCATCGAAGGCGGCAGTCTGCTGGTCAGCGGCGACCATGCCCGCAACTGGCGTCGTGCCGCACTCGCCCTCGAGCGCACCGGCCTGACCGTTGTCGGCCAAAACGCCCAGCGCCATGCCTTTTTGGTACAGCCCGCGCCTCAGGAAGGCGATGCCGTAGCCAATAAAAAACCCGGCCTCTTCTCCCGCTGGTTCGGCAAAGGCAAAAAAGCGCAGGCAGCCGCACAAAATGCCGAACGCCCGCAACTGATTGTGGCCGTCGAGCCTGTCAACGGCGGTTCGCGCGTGAGCATCTTCAACAAAGACGGCAGCCGTTACAACGGCAGCGACGCTTCCACCCTGCTCGGCAGGCTGCACGCCGAATTGCGTTGATACACCGTTTGACCCGATACAGCCTTTTGCAGATGCAGAAGGCTGTTTTATAATGTCTTCGGAATACGGAACCCCTGCCCGCCGCCTCACGGCAACCGGTTGCATGGCCGGTACGGAACCAATCGTCCGAGCCGTTGTCTCATTTGACTGCAAAACTTTTGCTGTCGAACCAATGCGGCAACAAAACATCCCGATTAAACATAAGGCCGTCTGAAAACCGCCGTTTTTTCAGACGGCCCGCCCCGAAAACCACCCGAATGGAACCAACGAAATGAATATCCGCACAACCTTCATCCTGACCCTGCCGCTTGTATTGGCCGTTGCCGCCTGCGTGAAACCGCACACCTACGTTTCGCCCGATTACCGCAAACACAGCTCGTCGTCGCTGTCCATTCCCGCGCAACCCCACAGCGTCCGCCTGGAAACCGCGTTCCTGCTTAACGGCAAGCCAGCCGAAGCCGCCAACCGCCGCTTTGCCGCCGAAGCCGCCGACGTACTCAACGGCAGCAGCGTCGTGCGCACTTCCGACAACGCACCCGCCGTCATCAAACTGACTGCCGCCACCGATTCCCAGCGCGGCAAAGCAGCCGCCAAAGGCTTGGCCACCGGCCTGACTTTCGGCTTGGCCGGCAATCGTTTCGACGACAACTACCGCTTCGAATGCAGCTATAACGACGGCACAACCGCCCACAGCGAAACCTACAACCACGCCGTAACCACCGTTATCGGCAACAAACAGGCCCCGCAAGGCACGCCCGTCAAAACCAAAACCGCCTTTGCCGACGTAACCGCCCAAATCGTTACCAACTGCTTGGTCGATTTGCAGCAGAAAGGTTTCCTGCGCTGATTGACTCCCATTCAGAAACATAAGGCCGTCTGAAAAACCGTTTTTCAGACGGCCTTGATGAGTTTGGCTTGCGTTTCTATGATTCGCCGTTTACACCGATACCGTCATTCCCGCGCAGGCGGGAATCCGTGGCTCATATTCCACACACTCATGAATAAACCGCAAGGCCTGCCTTAAAGTTCTTCCTGCGCGTGAATGTCGGCAGGACATTCACATCAAAACACACAGGTGTTTTACCGAAAACTGTCTCAGCCCAAAGGCAGATTGGTCCGCAACAGACCGCAGATACAGTCAGCGTGCCCCACAATCGGACAAACTGTACGACGCCGTAAAAGACCGATGCCGTCTGAAAAACATTTTTCAGACGGCATCGGCGTATTTCAAGCCTTGCGGGCATATCGGTTAAAATACCCGCTTCTTTTTTCAGACGGCCCGACCATGACCGCTCCCCAAAACCAACCGATTCTGCTGCCCGCCGACGAAGCCGCGCAACGCAGCGACGTGAAAAACGCGCCGCCCCGCGCCGTCCACCAAACCGTTTATTCCGCACACTCTTTCCGTTCGCAGGACTATACCCCCGACGGCACGCCGCCGCAGTTGATGCCGTCTGAAAACGGTGAAACCGAGTGGCTGCACTTTGTCGGCATCAACGACGCCGTGCTGCTCAAAAGCATACTCTCGCCCTACGGCGTGCACGATTTGGTGATTGAAGACATTCTCAGCCGCAAGCAGCGTCCCAAAATCGAAGACTACGGCGGCTATGTGTTCATTGCCGCGCGCGTGTTCCAATATGTTCAGGGCAAACTGCAATCCGACCCTGTTTACCTGATACTCGGCCGCCGTTTCGTTTTTACCTTCCAGCAGCGCAGGCTGGGGCTGTTTACCGACATCCGCCGCCAGATGGCCGACAACCGTTACGACATCCGCAGCAAAACCGCGCCGTTCCTGGCCTACCGCATCCTTGACCGCCTGATCGACGATTATTTCGTTACCCTCGAACAATACGACAACCGCGTCGAAAACATCGACAAAACCCTGTTCAGCCAAAATGCCGACCACCGCGACATCCTCACCCGCATCCACCGTCTCAAGCGCGATGCCGTGCGCCTGCGGCGCACGCTCCTGCCGCTGCGCGACGTGATGCTGCAACTGGCGCGCGGCGAATTCGAAGTGTTCCGCGGCGAACCGCACCTCTACCTGCGCGACGTGTACGACCATACCATGCAGCTGATCGAATCGCTCGACGCTTCCCGCGATACGGTGCTGAGCATGATGGACATCCATCTCTCGTTCCAGTCAAACCGCCTCAACGGGCAGATGCGCGTCTTGACCGTCATCACCATCCTGTTTATGCCGCTCACCGTCATCACCGGCATCTACGGCATGAATTTCGACCATATGCCCGAACTGCGCTGGCATTACGGTTATTTTATGGTGCTCGGCCTGATGCTGTGCATCATCGTCGGGCTGCTGGTTTTTTTCAGCCGCAAAAAATGGCTTTGACACACAGCCAAGCCCCGTTACAATGCTCCACTACATACCACTACAAAAGGAAAGTCCATGAACACCCGCAACAACCACCCCGCCCACGAATTGCAGATGTCCGTCTTGATGACACCCGACACCGCCAACTTCAGCGGCGTCGTCCACGGCGGCGTTTTGCTGAAAATGCTCGACCAAGTCGCCTACGCCTGCGCCAGCAGTTACAGCGGCCATTACTGCGTTACCCTGTCGGTCGACAAAGTCATGTTTAAAGAACCCATCCGCATCGGCGAACTCGTTACCTTTCTCGCCAGCGTCAACTACACCGGCCGCAGCTCCATGGAAGTCGGCATCCGCGTCGAAGCGCAAGACATCCGCAGCCGTACCGTCCGCCACACCAACAGCTGCTACTTCACCATGGTGGCCGTCGAAAACGGCAAACCCGTTGCCGTCCCCCCGCTCGAACCTGCCACAGAAGAGCAGCAGCGCCGCTTCAAAGCCGCCGAACGCCGCAAAAAACTGAGCATCGAAGCCGCCAAAGACGAATAAACCTCCTGCACCATCCGTCCGCAAACCGCAGGCCGTCTGAAAAACCGATTTTTCAGACGGCCATCTTTTCTACCCGTTCGGCCCGCCTCTACCGATAACTTCACAACAAAATTTCTTTATTCATTACAAAATCACGCTTTAAATAAAAATAAAATTACATAATTTACCTATTTTAGATAAATATATAACACACATTACAATAATCCAAGGGAAAACCATGTTATTCGCTCGAAACCGTATCGCGCTCGCCCTGATGATGGCGGTGCCCGTTATGGCCGTAACCGCCAGCCAAAGTGCCTACGCACAAACTTTTTCAACCGTGTATGTCCGTGATGTCATCGGACAAAACGGCGGGGGTGCAGGCACGCAAGCTTCGCCTTTCGACAGTTTTGAATCCGCCCTTCACTACGCCCGCCAAAACCCCAACACCATCAAACTGCTTGGCAACGTGGTGGTCAGCCGCCACACCGAAGCCAACGGCAGAATCCAGCCGCTCAATCTGGGCGGAGTTACCATCGACGGCGACGGCAACACGCTGACCGTACGCGGTGCACCGCTTTCGTTAACGGGCGACACCGTCATCAAAAACATCCATCTTGATTTGCCCTCACTGAACAACGCCATCAACTTAGATGTTGCCGCCGAAGCCGCCCGTGAAAAAGACCAATACATTTATCTCAACGGCAACCGTTTGGAACTGGACAACGTCCGCACCCAAACGGGCAGCAACCCGCTCAGCCGTCCGACCTTCGTATTGGGCAACGGCGTGGATACCGCAGGCGATGCGGGCAACGCCGAGCTGGTGCTCAAAAACACCACCGTCAAACACATCGTGGCGGGCAACCTAAACGGCCAAACCAAAACCACCGATGCCAAAATCAGCATTGACAGCGGTTCGGAAGTGATTGGCGACATTCATTTCGGTGTTACGGGCAACGCGGTAACAGGCAAGGTAAGCGTGGTGAGCCAAACGCAGAAAGTCGGCGGCTACATCGGCGGCACATCGATCAACAATACTTTGGAAATCAAAGGGGTAAGTGCGTTTCGTGAGACCCTGATTGACGGTGTGCAAAACCTGACGCTTACCGACAAGTCCGATTTGATGGTCAATAAGCTGAACATCACCGGCACGCTCACGCTTTCAGACGGCACCCGCATCAACGCTGAGCCGACCGCAGACAACGCCATCGTGGTTGGCAATATCGATGCCCAAGGCAAAAACGAAATCCGCTTTACCAACGAAAATACCGTTACGGGCGGGATTTCGGGCGATGCCAACTTAAAAATCAAAGGCGAAACCGAACTGAACAAAGTGTATGTCAGCGTGGGCAACAACACCGGCACGGTCAATCTGACCGCCCCCGACAACCGCACGGCGATAGCGTTTGCCAATGAAAACGGCCGCTACAAAGCCGTACCTGAAACCACGCAAAGCCGCTGGCAAGGCGCACCCGTTATCGGCTTGACCGCCGACCAAAACCGCGACGGCAAACTCACGCCTGACGAACGTCCCACCCCGACCGCCACCGCATCGGTTTCATTGCCGCAAGGCACCAAAACGGGCGACTGGGTATTCGTTACCGTCAAAACCACGAAAAACGGCGTGGAACACGAGACCACCGAAGACATCGAAGTAACCGATGAAATGCTGCGTGCAGGCACGGCAACTTTTACCGTTCAGACGGCCGATGCCGAAAAAATCGCTATTGATGCTTATTTGGACAACGGTTCGGGCGAAGAATCCGATCCCGCCAAGAGTCATACGGTTGCCATCGATAACACGCCCGTTGTCCCGCCGCAACCTCCGGTTCCACCTGCTCCACCCGTTGAGCAGCCACAGCCTCCGGCTCCGACCGTTGAACAACCGCAGCCTCCAACTCCCAAACCCGAGGAAACCGCCAATACACCCACCGAAAATGCCAATCCCAAACCGGTTCATCAAAAAGGCGACGGGATAAGCGAACCTGCCTTGCCCGAACTGGTTTGTCAAAACGGCACAGGCATCAGCGAGCCTGCAAAACCTGAAATGCCGGCTGAAACCAAAAAAGGCGACAGCGTCAGCGAACCTGCTTTGCCCGAACTGGCTTATCAGAACAGCAAAGGCATCAGCGAACCTGAAAAACCCGAAATTGTAATTGAACGCAAAAAAGGGAACGGTGTGAGCGAGCCGGAAAAACCTGCCATTGCCATTAACCAACAAAACGGCAGCGGCATCACAGAACCTGCTTTGCCCGAACAGCCGTTTAACCAAAAAAGCAGCGGCGTTACAGCGTCCGAAAAACCTGACGTCATTATTGCACAGCAAAAAGGCAACAGCGTCAGCGAGCCTGCCCTGCCCGAACGGCTTGTGAATCAAAAAGGCACGGGTGTTACCGAAGCCGAAAAACCGGCTGTTCCCGTAGTCCAGCAAAAAGGAACAGGCGTTACCGCCGATGAAAAACCTGCGGTAACCGTTCAGCAAAAAGGCGCAAGCCTTACCGAGCCTGAAAAGCCGACGCTGGAAATCGGCGCAACGCCAAACAAAACGGACGATCCTCCCGCCGAAACACAAAGGCCGTCTGAAAATACCGTTTATACCCAAAGACTGAATATTTCGTATGCCTTGGAAGAAATAGCATTGTTATCCGGCTCGGCAAACGCCGCCGTATTGGGCAGCGCCGATGCCGTTACCCAAACCGTTGCCGCACGGCAGCAGCAGCCCGTTATCGAAAACGAACGCAACGTTTGGGCCAAAACCACCGACAACCGCCGCAAAGACCGCAGCCGCTTCGGTTATAAAGCGCATCAAAACGCCGTGGTTATCGGCGGCGACGCATCCGGCAGCAACTACCGCATCGGCTTCGCCGCAGCCTACAGCCAAGACGATGCCGACACTGCCTTCGCCCAGCAGTTGCGCAGCCAAAGCTGGCACGGCCTGCTCTACGGCGACTATGCAGCGGGCAAAGCCAAAATCGACTTTCTGGCAGGCGGCTTCTACGGCAAAACCGACAGCGAACGCCGCAGCCTCGCCGACAACGGTAAAGCCGAAGCCGGTTACAACTTCCACGGTGCGTAGGCAGGCTTGGGCGTGAGCTTCCCGACAGGCGGCAGCTTCACCCCGTTCGTCCGCGCCGACTACACCAAATTGTGGATGCGCAGCTACCGCGAACGCGGCGAAACGGCGCAGGCGCAACTGCTTGCGGTCAACCCCGACAACGCCCAATCGCTCATCGCCCGCGCAGGCGTGAAGTGGACACTGCCGCTGGGAGAAGCCGTCAAGCTCGAAAGCCATCTGGCCGCAGGCACGGAGTTGCTGGACAACCAATTCGGCGGCCATGCCAACCTGACCGGCCAGCCTGAAACCGGCTTTGCCTACCGTTCGGAAAAAACCGGCCGTGCGCTCAGCAGCACAGGCCTGCGCATCAACGGCAAACCCACGGAAAACCTCAACCTGTTCGCCGCCTACGAAGCGCAACTGCGCAAACGCTACCGCAGCCAGCAGGCGCAAATCGGTGTAGAATACCGTTTTTAAAACCGTATCCCAACAGCCGTTTCTGCATTCTGTTGGATGAAAATCGGAAAATCGAAAGGCCGTCTGAAAAATTTTCAGACGGCCTTTTTATCGGGATAAATTCATCCTGTGTCGGGAATTTTATAACCGGTTTTCATAACCAGGGCGGGAGTCCCCTATTCTTTGCCCCTGCTTTTCTTTACGACGGAGCGCATTCGGATGCCAGAACTTCGCCCAACACGGTCATTTCACCGTTGATTTCCTGTTGTTCGTTGCGCACCAGAAAACCATCCGCTTCACGGTAGAAATCGGTTTGCAGCGCATTGCTGATGGTCCAAGTCAATTCGCCGTTGCTGAACGCGGTCAAGTCTTCGTTGCTTTGCTGCGCGCTGTATGGCGCATGGAATGTCCGCCCGTTGTGGCGCACTTGGGCGGCAGGCCCTTGTGCGGTTTTGTAGTATCTCGCCTCAACCACGCCTTTTTCGCTGCAACGGTAACGCTGCCATTTTGCTCGCGACATTTCCGTGAGCGCACCGCCCAATCCCGCCGGAGCAGCCGCTGCCGGAGAAGATGCCGCAGATGCGGATGCGGCAGACGCTGCGGATGCGGAAACATCCGATGCGGACAAATCAGACATCAGCGCGGGTTCGGATACGGCCGATGCGGATACGGCGGATGCTTCCGACGCAGCGGCGGAAGGCTCTTCCGAACCGCAGGCTGAAAGTACGGCAAGCAGAATAAGGGGCAGGATAAAGTTTTTGGTTTGCATAAATTTTCTTGCTGGCAGGATATTGTTATAGTGTATCAGATTTATTGTTAAGACATAGGAATGTTCGGAAAAAGGGGTTTAAACCCGAACGCAATTTTATTAGTCAGCAGATTTTGCGAAATGTTCCGCAAAAACCGTTTGTCGGCCTGTTTTACCGTATTTTTTATCCGCCTGTACCATCCGCCGGAACACGGAAACGGTTCAAACACCGCTTTTTGTTTTCAGACGGCCTGAGTTACAGCACATAAAAATAAACGCAGACAAACTGCGACAGGCTGCCGCCGAGTACGAACAGATGCCAGATGCCGTGGGCGTGCCTGATTTTGGTGTCGTTGACAAACCAGTAAATCCCGCCGCTGTACAGCAGGCCGCCGAGCACCAGCCAGAACAGTCCCCAGCCGGAAAGGTTTTGCGACAGGGGATACAGGGCGGCGACAATCAGCCAGCCCATCAAAACGTATAGCACCATCGACAACAGCCGTTTTTCGCTTTTCCTGCCGATGGTCAGTTCCTGCGCAATGCCGAACAGCGCCAGTCCCCAGGAAATGCCGAAAATCGTCCAACCCCAGCCGCCTTTGAGGGTAATCAGGGTAAACGGGGTATAGCTGCCCGCAATCAGCAGGTAAATCATGCAGTGGTCGATTTTCTGCAAAATGCTTTTGAGCTTCGGCTGCGGGAAGCTGTGGTAAAGGGTTGAGCCGAGATAGAGCAGCACAAGGCTGATGCCGTAAGTCAGCGCACCGGCCAGATGCAGGCCGCTGCTGTCCAGCGCTTTGACAATCAGCAGAACCAAACCTGCCGAAGCCAGCAGGGTGCCGGCCAAATGGCTGTATGCGTTGAATCGTTCGCCGTGATACATGGATTTTTCCGATGGTGGGACGGTGGGCAGTTTACCCGAGAACCGGTCAGGATAAAGATTCAAACGGATTAAATCGGGTAAAGGTTGACAAAGCAGGCCGTCTGAAAACCTTGCGGCGGGTGTACAATCCGTTCCGTATCAAAACCTTAAAACAAGGAGCAGAAGCATGGCCGACATTCTCGATTACGGCAAACTCGGCATGGGCACATGGTTTTTGGGCGAGCCGTCGGGCAACCGCACGGAAGAAACCGCCGCCCTGCGCTATGGCTTGGAACGCGGCATCCGCATCATCGATACGGCGGAAATGTACGGCAGCGGCCGTTCCGAACGGCTGGTCGGCGAAGCGGTGCGCCCGTTTGCCCGCGACAAATTATTTCTCGTCTCCAAAGTGTTGCCGAGCAACGCCAACCGCCGCAACATGGAACACAGTCTCGACGCTTCGCTCAAAGCCCTGCAAACCGACTATCTCGACCTCTATCTCTACCACTGGCGCGGCGGCACACCGCTGGAGGAAACGGTGGAAATGCTCGAAAACATGGCCGCCAAAGGCAAAATCCGCACATGGGGCGTATCGAATTTCGACTTGGAAGACATGGAAGAACTGCTGGCCTTGGAACACGGCGCCAACTGCCGCACCAACCAAGTGCTCTATCATCTCGGCTCGCGCGGCATCGAAGTCGCGCTCAAGCCGTTTCAAGACGCACACGGCATTCCCATTATGGCCTACTGTCCGCTGGCACAGGCAGGCACGCTGCGCGACGGCTTGACGGAACATCCCGCCGTCCGCCGGCTTGCCGCCGAACTGTGCATCAGCGTGTATCAGGTGCTGCTGTGCTTTACCTTGGCACAAAGCAACACGGTATCCATCCCGCGCACGGGCAAAACCGCGCACATGAAAGAAATCGCCGACTGTCTCGACATCCGCCTGAATGCGGAACAGCTGGCACTACTGGATGATGCGTTTCCCAAACCGCCGTACCGCGTGCCGCTGGATGTGGAGTAAAAAACCGTACCGTTACGGTACCGTTTTAAGTGTTTTCAGACGGCCTTCCGCAACCCGAACCGTACTTCTGCCCCGATTCCTGCCCGAACGGACAGGCCGTCTGTTCTCCCTGAAAACAGACGGCCTGTCGTCGCGGACAAACCTGATGAAAATCAGGCGGTATTTGTACCCCGTCGTGCCGGTTTATTACAGTATCGCTCGCAACCATCATCCCACGCAGACGGGAATCCATCGTTAATATTCAACGACGTACAAATAAACCGAAAACACCGAAAAAGCGGTTTCTCAAAAATACAGGCCGTCTGAAAAACGTTTCAGACGGCCTTATCCTTCTTTCCACCCTATCTATCCTGCCAACGGCATTGTTACCCACCACCGTCATTCCCGCGCAGGCGGGAATCCATCGTTAATATTCAGCAACGTATCAATAAACCCGAAACGCCGCAAAACGGTTTCTTAAAAAACACAGGCCGTCTGAAACGTTTTTCAGACGGCCTTATGCCTTACGTTCGCCCTACCCTTACTGGCGGCATTCGAAACTTGCGGCGTTGTTCACATCGCCGCCTTTATACGTTGCCACGGCGGGATAGGCGCAAACGGGCTGGGTTTTGCCGGGGAAGGCTTTGCCCTGAGCCACCATAAATTCGGGCACGCGGCCTTTTTCGCGCCAGTTTTCCAGTGCCGTGAGCGGGTCGAAATCGTCGAGCGCGGAACCGCCGCCGCAATGGGTCATGCCCGGCACGTTAAACAGGCGCACGGTATTGCGGGCGTTCCAAGTGTCCTGCAAAAGCTGTTTGTACCAGTCGCGCAAATCGTGGGCGGAAAACACGGGGTCGGACACACCCTCAAACACCACCATTTTGCCGCCGCGCGCTTGGAAAGTGGTCAGATTGGTGGCGTCGGCATCGTTGAGCGCACCGATTTGGGCGGTTTGGGCGACATCGGTATCGAAGTTGAACGTCATCGTGTCGAAATCGGGCTGATACGGCGTCATGAAATACTGCGGCAGCGACACCGCGCCGAGCGTGATGTTACGCGCATCGGGTTTGGCGGTTTGCGACTTGCCGAGCTTCCAAGCCCGCCAATCGGGTGTATTCACACCCGTATCGTAAGGCCATGAACTGTAAACATTTTCGCCCTTGCTGTTTTTCGCGCCGCCGAACACGGCATTGAGCAGCGCCACTTTCTTTTTACCGATTTGGTTTTGCACCATTTCAGGTTTGAAATCGCATTTTTCCCAAGCATTGACGATGCCGTCCTTCAGGCCGTCTGAAGCGTCGCAACGGTTCAAAACGCCTTGCGACACGGCATCCAAATCCGCCTGCGTCAGCGCATCGGCAAAAATTTTGTTACCCGCTGCATCCGTAGGCGCGGCGGCCATGAAATGCCGGTTGTCCCAAGCCTGC
Source organism: Neisseria sp. (assembly GCF_041804105.1). Classification (GTDB taxonomy): domain Bacteria; phylum Pseudomonadota; class Gammaproteobacteria; order Burkholderiales; family Neisseriaceae; genus Neisseria. The sequence goes on along the minus strand of NZ_JBHCJY010000107.1, from coordinate 1,529 downwards.
GCTACGGCGGCACTCGACAGGCGGAAACCGGGGTTGCCTGCCACCGCACCGTCAAACTCGAGCGGATAACGCATCGCCGCCAGCATCGCCTCGCGCCCTCCGTTGGAACAGCCCATAAAATAACTCAACTCGGGCTTGCGGCGGTAAAACTGTTCCACAAGCTGCTTGGCGGTTACGGTCACTTTGCCGATGGCCGCGTAAGCCAAATCCAAACGCGCCTGCTGGTCGGCTCCGAACGAGCCGTCGGAACGCCCCTGATGGCCGCCGTCGGTGCTTACCACCGCATAGCCGCGTTTGAGCGCGGGCGCGGCCGTCGCCCCGCGCACGGGAATGCTGCCGACGGCGGGGGCGATAAAGCCGTTCATCCCGCCGCCACCCTGAAACAGGAATTTGGCGTTCCAGTTTTCGGGCAGGCGGAGCTGGAAGTTGGTGGCATAGTTTTTGCCGTTCACCCCGACCCGCCGCTCAATCGCGCCCTGCACCAGACAATGCGCGGGATATTGCACACCGCCGCCCGAAGCGCCCGTCATCGCGGCATTGCCGTCGCGCTCGAGCGCACCGGCCTTGACCCAGCGTGCATCGGTGATTTCGGTGTTGTAGAGTTTGGCCTTGGCCAACGCCCTGCACTGCCGCTCGCCCGAAGCCGCCTGCGCAGCGGCGGCGGAGCAGAACAGCAGAGCTGCAAGCATTTTGATTTTCATGACTTTTCCTTTGCCGTTTTGATGTTCGGCGCGATTGTTTCATACCGCCAATCTATAACAACACGGTACTTTTTTCAACGCCCGTTCAGGCCGTCTGAAAACCTGAGCAACCGCTTTTTGCGCGAACTTGCCGAACCTGAAACAAAGGCCGTCTGAAAGTTTTTCAGACGGCCTTATCGCTCTGTTTTAAAACACCATCACGGTTTTAAAACAAACGGATTAGTTTTTATCCAAATCCACCAGTTTGTTTTTGGCAATCCACGGCATCATGCTGCGCAGTTGCGCGCCGACTTTTTCGATTTGGTGGTCGGCGTTCAGACGACGGCGGGCTGTCATGCTGGCGTAGTTGGCGGCGCCTTCCTGAATGAACATTTTGGCGTATTCGCCGCTTTGAATGCGGTAGAGCGCTTTTTTCATCGCTTCTTTGGTGGCCGGCGTAATCACTTCGGGGCCGGTAACGTATTCGCCGTATTCCGCATTGTTGGAAATCGAATAGTTCATGTTGGCGATACCGCCTTCATACATCAGATCCACAATCAGCTTCAGCTCGTGCAGGCACTCGAAGTAGGCCATTTCGGGGGCGTAACCGGCTTCAACCAGGGTTTCGAAGCCGCATTTCACCAGCTCTACCGCGCCGCCGCACAATACGGCTTGCTCGCCGAAAAGGTCGGTTTCGGTTTCTTCGCGGAAGTTGGTTTCAATCACGCCGCCTTTGGTGCCGCCGTTGGCTGCGGCGTAAGAGAGAGCAATGTCGCGCGCTTTGCCGGAGTTGTCTTGGTAAACGGCAATCAGGGTGGGCACGCCGCCGCCTTTGAGGTATTCGCTGCG
>NZ_JBHCJY010000106.1:0-23035 GCF_041804105.1 Neisseria sp. | reverse complement strand
TGCAGGCATGAATGAAGAGACTAACCGATTGTTTATAGACAATTTCTTTGGCATTTGAATGATAAAAAGAGTTGGAAAACCAACCCAAATATCCATTAGAAGCTAAGTTCTCGAAATACCAACCCAAATGTCCATTAAGCCGAAAATTACGATAAGAGCATAGCGTTTTACAGAACAACGATTGATAGTGATTTTGATGAAATTAATAACCTTTTAAAAGATGAAGCCCGCGTAGGTACGGTTAGCCCCGTGTTTTTGGGGCGTAACCGTACGCAATGTGGTTTGAAGGATGCGATGCTGACGGGCGTACGGTTACGCCGTTGCGGCGGGTAACCGTACCTACGGTGCTGTGTTTCTGAACCTGCGTAGGTGCGGTTAGCCCCGTGCTTTTTGGGGCGTAACCGTACGCGATGTGGTGTGAAGGATGTGATGCCGGTGGGTGTACGGTTACGCCGTTTCGACGGCTAACCGTACCTACGGTGCTTGCGTAACCGTATGCAATATTGCAGAAGGAAGTGATGCCGTCTGAAAAGTCTTTCTTTCAGACGGCATTTCCGTCATTCGATTATTTCCTTAGCTTGGCAACAAAGGCCGTCTGAAACGCTGTGCCGAACCGCCGCCCGTCATGAAAATTAACCATAGGCTTATTACTCCAAACAGCGTAAAATCACGGCTGAAATTTTCCCGAACCCCCAGAAAAAGGAATATCTATGGCAGCCGTAAAACGTGCCCTTATCAGCCTGTCCGACAAAACAGGCGTTGTCGAATTCGCCCAATCGCTCGATAAACTCGGCGTGGAAATCCTCTCCACCGGCGGTACCGCCAAACTGCTGGCCGACGCCGGCGTACCGGTTATCGAAGTGGCCGATTACACCGGCTTCCCCGAAATGCTCGACGGCCGCGTCAAAACGCTGCACCCGAAAATCCACGGCGGTATCCTCGGCCGCCGCGATTTGAGCGAGCACGTCGCCAAAATGGAAGAGCACGGCATCGGCAACATTGATCTGGTGTGCGTGAACCTTTATCCGTTTGCCGCCACCATTGCCAAACCCGGCTGCACGCTGGAAGACGCGATTGAAAACATCGACATCGGAGGCCCCACCATGGTGCGCTCCGCCGCCAAAAACTGGAAACACGTCGCCATCGTTACCGACAACGGCGATTTCGCCGCAGTCGTCGAAGAGTTGCAAAACAACGGCGGCAAGCTGGGCGACAAAACCCGCTTCAACCTTTCGCGCAAAGCCTTCAGCCATACCGCCCAATACGACGGCATGATTTCCAATTATTTAACCAGCGTGTCAGACGAAAAACTCTCGGGCGAGCCGGAAATCCGCGAATTCCCCGAACAGTTCAATCAAAGCTGGGTGAAAGTGCAGGAAATGCGCTACGGCGAAAACCCGCACCAGCAAGCCGCGTTCTACCGCGACCTATATCCTGCCGCCGGCAGTCTGGCCGCCTACAACCAGTTGCAGGGCAAAGAATTGTCTTACAACAACATCGCCGATGCCGACGCGGCTTGGGAAGCGGTTAAAGCGTTTGACGCACCCGCCTGTGTGATTGTGAAACACGCCAATCCCTGCGGCGTGGCGGTGGCCGATACCCCGCTCAATGCCTACAAACTGGCGTTCGCCACCGACACCACCAGTGCGTTCGGCGGCATCATCGCCTTTAACCGCGAAGTGGACGCCGAAACCGTAGAAGCCGTTACCGGCCAGTTCCTCGAAGTGCTGATGGCGCCGAAATTCACCGACAAAGCCAAAGAAATCATCGCCGCCAAGAAAAACGTGCGCGTGCTGGAAGTGCCACTGCTGGCCGGCGCCAACCGTTTCGAACTCAAACGCGTGGGCGGCGGCCTGTTGGTGCAAACGCCCGACATCCACCGCATCCGCCGCGAAGATTTGAAAGTGGTGAGCAAACGCCAGCCCACCGAGCAGGAATGGAACGACTTGATGTTTGTGTGGAACGTGGCCAAGTTCGTGAAATCGAACGCCATCGTGTTCGGCAAAGGCGGCCAGACCTACGGCATCGGCGCCGGCCAGATGAGCCGAGTGGATTCCACCCGCATCGCCGCGCGCAAAGCGCAGGACGGCGGTTTCGATTTGAACGGCGCGTGCGCCGCGTCGGATGCGTTTTTCCCCTTCCGCGACGGCGTGGACGTGATTGCCGAACAGGGCATTAAAGCCGTGATCCACCCCGCAGGTTCGGTACGCGATGAAGAAGTCTTCGCTGCCGCTGACGAACACGGCATGGCGATGGTGGTAACGGGTGTGCGCCATTTCAGGCATTAAAACAAATTCAGACTGCCTGAAGTTTTCAGGCAGTCTGAAAACCGATTGGGAAAGGAAGCATGTATGACCGCAAAAGAATACCGCCGACTGTTTAGCGAAGATCAAGCCGTGGCTGGGAGATGCCGCACACGAACCTGTGTGGGCAATCAACAATCAAACATATGAGAAAGACTATGATCATGCATAAAATGTTTAGTGTAATGATATTGCCACTATTGCTCGGTGCATGTGCGCAAATGCTGCCTGCACGTGCTAAGTCTTTAGACGGTCAGCGCTATCAGCTTGAAGCTTCAGGAAATATGTTTGCCAAAGAGCAAACACTGGTAAGGCAGATTGAGAAAAAGGCACACAAACTGTGTCCTAATGGTTTCTACTATGAAGCTGCCGATAATTCAAAATGGCAATCAGATAAATTTTATCAAAACAATATGTGGGTATCGATAGATTATAAAGTGATGCAGAGGATTGTGAAATGCGATTGATTGACGCAAACCGGATCAAATGAAAGAAGCAAGCAAATTGTGTCTCCCATTTTCATGTGTATGGGAATCTGGAAAATTAATCTCCGGTGGTTTAACTATTTCTGAAGCTGATAAATTTGGATTTCAGTTTGGCGAGAGAATGAAGAATCATCATTTCTAGAAAATTTTTAAGTTTTGTAAAAGGCCGTCTGAAAAATGTTTTTCAGACGGCCTTTGTTTTCAGACGGCCTTGTGATGCCTGAGCCGAATCAATGCAGTTTCAATCTGCCCGATACGCGTTTCTGCGCCATCCTGGCCAGCGCGAGCAGGGCGGTTTTGGTGTAGCCGAGAATGGCTTTGTGGTGCATCAGGTGCAGCGACATATACATGTATTTCGCAATCAGCCCTTCGATGAAGAAGCTGCCGCCGGAGAGGCTGCCCATCAGGTTGCCGACGCCGTGGTTGTTGCCCAGAGAAACCAGCGAGCCGGAGTCTTTGTAGACAAACGGTTCGGTAAAGTCGCGGCCTTTTTCGTAGGCTTTGAGCAGGCCGCACAGGTAGTCGGCCTGCTGGTGGGCGGCTTGGGCGCGGGCGGGAACGAATTTGCCGCTTTCCCATTCGCAGGCGGCGCAGTCGCCCATGGCATACACGCCTTCGGCGGGGGTTTGCAGTTGGCGGTTGACTTCAAACTGGTTGATGCGGTTGACCGGCAGGCCGTATTCGCGGTTGCGGTCGGCGGCTTTGATGCCGGCCGCCCAGACCACCACGTCGGCAGGGATGGCGTCTTGGTCGGTTTGCACTTTGTCGGGGAAAATTTCCAATACTTTGGTGGCGGTCAGCACGTTGATGCGTTTCTGGCGCAGGGCTTGCGTGGCCTGCGCCGACACTTTTTCGGGCAGTCCGGACAGGATGCGCGGGGCGGCTTCGATCAGGGTGATGTTGATGCGGAAACGCTGTCCCGAGCCGCTGTTTTCCTGAATCTCGTGGTAGGCTTCCATCATTTCGGCCGACAGTTCCACGCCGGTTGCGCCGCCGCCGACGATGACGACGTTCAGGAGTTTGTCCTGCGAGTAGGATGCGCGGGCAAACAGGTTGAGCAGGTGGGTATGGAAGTTTTGCGCGTCTTGGGCGTTTTCCAGCACATAGGCGTGTTCGCTGCCGGGCGTGCCGAAGAAGTTGGAACCGCAGCCCACCGCCAGAACGCAGCGGCTGAAACTGATGTTGCGTTCGGGAATAATCAGTCCGCCGTTGGGGTGGTGCACTTCTTTGAGCGTGAGTTTTTTGGCGGCGGGGTCGAACGCGGTCAGCTCGCCCATCACGAAACTGAAATGGTTGGAACGCGCCAGAATGCTGTATGACAGCCCTTCCTGCTGCGGGTTGAGCGTGCCCGCCGCCACTTCGTGCAGCGTGGGTTTCCAGATGTGGAAGGGCGAGCGGTCGATAAGCAGGATTTTTTCGGGGCCGGCCCTGCGGCCGAAGGCGCGGCCGAGTTTGGACGCCAGCTCCAGCCCGCCTGCGCCGCCGCCGACGATTACGATGTCGTAGTGCATGATTGTCTCTCTGATCGGGTGTCGTGAAATCGGACGGGAAACCTGCTGCGTTGGCAGTATTTGGCCGTATCCGCCGCAGTTTCCCAGTCCGGTTCCGCTGTTTTCGGGGTTGTTGTTATGGACAGGGTTTTTAGGGGCGACAGTTTATCAAAGATAGGCCGTCTGAAATACAGGATTGGCAAAGGCCGTCTGAAAAAATTTTCAGACGGCCTTTGCTGTGCGGCAGCGGCGGGTCAGAGTGTGGTGTCCAATGCGGCGGAAATGTCGGCCCAGATGTCGTCGAGATCTTCGATGCCGACGGAAAACCGCAGCAGGCCTTCCCGTATGCCCATCTGCATTTTTACGTCGTGCGGTACGCCGCTGTGGGACTGGGAATAGCAGTGGTTGACCAGGCTTTCCACGCCGCCCAAGCTGGCGGCCATTTTCACGAGCTTCATGTTTTTTATCACGGAATTGGCGGCGGCTTTGCTGTCGTTTTTCAGGTAAACCGTTACCACGCCGCCGAAGCCGCGCTGCTGGCGTTTGGCCAGCTCGTGGTGTTCGTGCGACGGCAGGCCGGGGTAGAACACTTTTTCGACGGCAGGATGCGTTTCGAAGCGGCGGGCGATGTCCAGCGCGTTTTGGCAGTGGGCTTCCATGCGCAGGGCAAGGGTTTTTAGGCCGCGCAGCACCAGCATGCAGTCCATCGGGCCGGCGACGCCGCCGGTGTTGACGGTCATGGCGCGCAGCGGTTTGGCCAGTGTTTCGTCTTTGACGGCGACGATGCCCATCAACACGTCGGAATGGCCGCACAGGTATTTGGTGGCGGAATGGAACACGATGTCGCAGCCCATGTCGAGCGGATTTTGCAGATAGGGCGTGGCGAACGTGTTGTCGATGCCCACCAGCGCGCCCGCGGCTTTGGCTTTGGCGGCGAGCGTGGCGATGTCCACCAGCCGCAGCAGCGGGTTGGACGGGGTTTCGAGCCACAGCATTTTGACCTGGTGCGCCGCAAGAAGCGGGTCGAGCGCCGCAGGGTCGGTCAGGTCGGCGAACACCACGTTCACCCCCCACGGGCGGTATACATCGACCAGCAGGTCATACGCGCCGCCGTAGATGTCGGCCACGGCCACGATGGTGTCGCCGGGCTTCAGGAAGGTGCGCCACACGGCATCGATGCCGGCCATGCCGCTGCCGTAGGCGAACCCCGCCGCGCCGTGTTCCAAGTCGGCCACGGTGTCTTCCAATACCTTGCGCGTGGGGTTGCTCAGGCGCGAGTAGCGGTAGGGGATTTGTTCGCCGATTTCGTGCATGGCGAACATACTGTTTTGGTAAACCGGCGGCATGATGGCGCGGTTGTGTTCGTCGGGTTCGTAGCTGGAATGGATGGCTTTGGTGGCGAATTTCATGGCGGAATCCTGTTAACGGGTATTTGACGGCATGATTTTAGCACTTCGGACGGCGTAGTGTTCGGAAAGGGCAGGGCGGATGCGCACAGCGGGCCGTGTTCGGGCAGCTTGTCGGAATATTCGCGCACGCGTTTTTGCCGGCAGACGCAAAACAGGCCGTCTGAAAATACCCGCCGCTTGAAATCCGCCGCATTTCCCCTTATTTTCCGCCGAACGGAGTTATAGAAACAATCAATCCCCGCACAGGTTTCAAGTGATATAATCTCGCATTTGCAGGGCTGCGCATTTTTCAGACGGCCCCGCCCATTCCCACACACCAAAGGAAAAAAACCGCATGAACGCCATTGCAGACGTGCAGTCCAGCCGCGATTTGCGCAACCTGCCGATTAACCAGGTCGGCATCAAAGATTTGCGCTTCCCTGTCAGCATCGCCACATCCGAAGGCGTACAGTCCACCGTTGCCCGCCTGACCATGACCGTTTACCTGCCTGCCGACCAAAAAGGCACGCACATGTCGCGTTTTGTCGCGCTCATGGAAAAGCAGACCGAATCTTTGAGCTTCGGCCGTCTGAAAACGCTCACGGAAGAAATGGTGGCGCTGTTGGATTCGCATTCCGGCAGAATCAGCGTTGCATTTCCGTTTTTCCGCAAGAAAACCGCGCCCGTGTCCGGCATCCAGTCGCTGCTCGACTACGACGCGGAAATCACGGGCGAAATCCAAAACGGCGCATACAGCCACACGCTCAAAGTGCTCGTGCCCGTAACCAGCCTTTGCCCCTGCTCGAAAGAAATTTCCCAATACGGCGCGCACAACCAGCGTTCGCACGTTACCGTTACCCTGTCGTGCAACGCCGAAGTCGGCATCGAAGAAGTCATCGACTGCATCGAAGCACAGGCAAGCTGCCAGCTCTACGGCCTGCTCAAACGCCCCGACGAAAAATACGTTACCGAAAAAGCCTATGAGAATCCGAAGTTTGTCGAAGACATGGTGCGTGACGTCGCCACCGCTTTGATGGCCGACGGCCGCATCGACCGCTTTGTGGTCGAGAGCGAAAACTTCGAATCGATTCACAACCATTCGGCTTACGCCTACATCGCCTATCCGTGATTTGCGTTTTGAAACCGCAAAACAAGGCCGTCTGAAAATTTTTCAGACGGCCTTTTACCGTTGCTGCCGCCATCGGCTTGCGCCAATCCGCGACGATTGATTTTCCTTGCAGACGGCAATCCGATTGCGGATTTTGCAATTTGCCAAACCGCAAACGTTTCTTGTTGTTTACCGTGGATTCCCGCCTGCGCGGGAATGACGGCCCAGAGCACATCATTTCAGGCACAGCCTGATTTTAGAGAACGGGTTGAAACAGCCGGACAAATTCAGTTGGACAACATCCCGTACTGTACAACCGCTGCCGCAATCAGGCCGTCTGAAAAATTTTTCAGACGGCCTTCTCTGAATGGGTAGTTTTTTAGTATAAATAATTGAAAAATAATGATTTATAGAGATTATGCGAATGCGGCGGCTATCGGCGGCGCCATTCCCGCACAGGAGGGAATCCACGGTAAGCAACAAGAAACGTTGGCAATCAGGCCGTCTGAAAGTTTTTCAGACGGCCTGATTTGTTACCCCGCCGTTTTCGCCGGATATTCGCACAAATCGTTAATCAGGCACTTGCCGCACAGCGGCTTTTGCGCTTTGCAGGTGTAGCGGCCGTGCAGAATCAGCCAGTGGTGCGCGTCGAGCAGGAATTCTTTCGGCACAAATTTCATCAGCTTGTCCTCCACTTCGCGCACGTCTTTGCCCGGTGCGATTTTGGTACGGTTCGATACGCGGAAAATATGCGTGTCCACCGCCATCACGGGCCAGCGGAACGCGGTGTTCAGCACCACATTGGCCGTTTTGCGGCCCACACCCGGCAGTGCTTCCAAAGCGGCGCGGTCTTCGGGCACTTCGCCGCCGTGTTTTTCCAATAAAATGCGGCAGGTCTGCATGATGTGTTTGGACTTGGTTTTGTACAGACCGATGGTTTTCGTATATTCCATCACCCCGTCCAAACCCAAATCCAGCATCGCCTGCGGTGTATCGGCGACGGGAAACAGCTTGGCCGTGGCCTTGTTCACGCCCACATCGGTGGCCTGCGCCGACAACAGGACGGCGATGAGCAGCTCGAACGGGCTGTTGAAATTCAGTTCGGTGGTCGGGTGCGGATTGGCGTCGCGCAGGCGGGTGAAGATTTCTTGGCGGATGGTTTTGTTCATAATCGGTTTCGGTATTTTTATGGTTGCGGTTCGGCCAAACGGCTTTTCAGACGGCATCAGGCCGTCTGAAAAAGTTTATCAGATTTCCCTGTGTTACAATCGGAAGCCTTTTCAATCAACCCGTTTGAGAAACCGATATGGACGCTTTAACCCTGCTCACCACCCGCCGCTCCGTGCGCGAACTGCGCGAACCCGCCCCGAACGAACAGGATTTGGAAACCATGTTCCAAGCCGCCACGCAAGTGCCCGACCACGGTAATCTGACACCGTGGGAATTTGTGGTGGTGCAGGGCGAAGCCGCGTTCGCACGTTTCCGCCGCGCATTGGAAGAAACCGTGGAAACAATGGGTTATGACGAAACTGCGCGGAAAAAAATCGACAAAGTGTGCGGTATGGCGCCGATGATGATTGCCGTCGTTGCCCGACCGAAAACCGAAGGCGCAAAGCCCAAACCCGTTTGGGAGCAGGAAATGAGTGCCGCAGCCGCAGCCTATGCCCTGCAACTGTCGTCGGTTGCGCTGGGCTACGGCAATGTCTGGATTACCGGCCTGTGGTGCGACAGCCCCGTGCTGCGCCGCGAAATGCAGTGCGCGGAACAGGACAAAATCATCGGCCTGCTGATGATCGGCACACCCGCAGGCGAACCGAAATACGAAGCGAAGAACACCGAAACCGGAAGATTCGTTACCCGTTGGCAGGCCGTCTGAACGGCAGAACGGATTCCGCACGGCAGTCTGCCTTAACATCCGGGCAGGAAACCAAAAGGCCGTCTGAAAGATTTCAGACGGCCTGATTGCGGTCGATATTTATTTTTCAGCCAAAGGTTGGAGCTGGCGTTTTTGTGCTTCCGTCAGTTGGTCAACCGATATGATTTTTAAGGAAACCTGGTCGGGATTGACCGATTGTTCGATGGTGTTTTGCAACGGATTCAGAGTAACGGCTGCGCTGTTGGGCAGGGTAAACATTTTACCGGTGGCCGGGTCGACAATCAGCCAGCCGACAAGACCGCCAAACAGTAAATTACCCGCAAAATAAAAGCCGCTGATGCCGCTGTCCAATACAAATGTCTGGGGTTCGTAGCCCGGTTTGTGGAAATTGATGGTATATTTTTCACCTTTAAAGAAACCCGCAGAGGCTTTCAAAGTAACACTGTTCGGTGTGATGCCCTGCGTAATCACTTTGCCTGCGCGGTTGGTAATGGTAAATGAGGCACCGTCGGGGGTGGAGCTGACGTTTACAGGATAGCTGCTTTTCTCCATAATGGACGCACAGCCGCTTAAGGCAAGCAGTGCGGCAACGGCAAGAGCGGTAGTTGGATGGCGCATAATCGTGTTTTCCTTTACTTAATTTAAAATTTATCGACGCTTTTTGATTTGGTTTTTAAAAAGCTCGCGAATTTTATGTAAATGTAACTTCCTTTAAAACCAACAAAACGTGTGGCTCGGCTACCGATTTTGTGTTGCAAATACTCTGGATTGTGATGGTAATGAACATTAACGAAAAAATACGCATGATGCGCGAGCTTAATCAATGGTCTCAGGAAGATATGGCCGAGCGGATGAATATGTCGGTAAACGGTTATGCCAAAATAGAACGCGGGGAAACCAAGTTGAAGTTGGACAAGCTGACGCAGATTGCCCAAATTTTTAATGTGGATATTGTCGAGTTGATGCAGCCGGGCGAAAACGGCATCCTGATTTTTATGAACGACAACAGTGCCACCGGTCATAACGGGTACAACAATACTTATTACAACGGTAATGAGGCGGCCGGACACGAAATCGACAAACTGAAACTGATGCTGGCGCACAAAGATGAAATCATCAGCCAGAAAAACAGCGAGTTGGAAATATTGAAAGAAATGGTTGCCTTGCTGAAACAGCAAAAACCTTAAACGGGCAGAATGCAACACAGGCCGTCTGAAAACTTTTTTCAGACGGCCTGTGTTTTTGATGCGTCAAACGGTGTCCGATTCGGCCAATACCGCCCGTATCAGTTCTTCCGCGCCGTCGTCGGCCAGTTTTTTGGCGACGGCGCGGCCGAGGGCGTCGGCGTAATGGGCGGGGGCTTGGGCGTCTGCCTGCAAGATGACCGAACCGTCGGGATGGCCGACGAGTCCGCGCAGGGTCAGGAGGCCGTTTTCTTCGGTGCAGTAGGCGGCCAGCGGCACTTGGCAGCTGCCGCCCAGCGCGCGGGCGAGGGCGCGTTCGGCGGTTACGCAGGCGGCGGTGGTGTCGTGGTTGAGCGGTTTCAGCAGATCGGTCAGGTCTTGGCGGTGTGCGGCGGTTTCGATGCCGAGCGCGCCTTGTCCGGCGGCGGGCAGGCTGTCGGCGGGCGACAGGATGCCGCGGATGCGATCGTGCAGTTCCAAACGTTCCAGGCCGGCAGCGGCGAGGATGATGGCGTCGTAGTCGCCGTTGTCGAGTTTGGCCAGGCGGGTTTGCAAGTTGCCGCGCAGGGGTTTGACGGACAAATGGGGGAAGCGGGCGCGCAGTTGGGCTTCGCGGCGCAGGCTGGAGGTGCCGATGATTGCGCCTTCGGGCAGGTCTTCGAGCCGTTCGTAACGGTTGGAAACGAATGCGTCGAACGGGTTGGCGCGTTTGCAGACGGCGGCGAGCGCGAAGCCTTCGGGCAGCACCATCGGTACGTCTTTGATGGAATGCACGGCCAAATCGGCGCGACCGTCGGCCAAGGCTTGTTCGAGTTCTTTGACAAACAGGCCTTTGCCGCCGATTTTGGACAGGGTTCGGTCGAGAATCTGGTCGCCGCGCGTGGTCATGCCGAGAATCTGCACGTCGCAGTCGGGGTAAAGCGTTTTCAGACGGCCTTGGATGTGTTCGGCCTGCCACATGGCCAGCTTGCTTTCGCGGCTGGCGATGACGAGTTTTTTCGGGGTCATGGTGCGGTATTTTCAGGGTGGGGACGGGCGGATTTTAGCACGGTTTTTCAGGCGGAAAGGCCGTCTGAAAACGTTTCGGGGCGTTGCCGCGGAACGCGGGGAGACGGCGGATGTTGCCGTGTGTGCGGACGGCGGCCTACGGGTTGGGGTCGGTGCAGACATCCGGATCGCCGCGTTCAGCAGAGTTTTTCCACTTCCACGGCCTGAGCGTAGCGTTCCGCATGGCCGAAGCCGCGTCCGCCGTTTTGCGTTTTCGACAAAACGCGGGCAACGAGGCACATTTCCGCGGTGGCTTCGTAAGCCTGTTTTTCTCCGCGCAGGGCGTTGATTTTTTCGGCCACCGCGCCGTTTTTGTCGGAAACGAAATACGTTTTACCGTTGTGGCGGAACTCGGCCTGCTCGAAAGAAAAATGCACTTGGCCGCGCATTTCGGCGGCTTCGGGTTGGAACGTGCGGGGCGTGCAGGCGGCAAGCAGCAGGAAGGGCAGGATTAAGGGCTTTCATGTTCGGTCTTCGGTATCGGAAACAGAAGTATGACTGCGGCAGCGGCGGATAGTTCGGTCGGCGGGATTTTCAGACGGCCTTATGCTATATTTGCGCCTGTAATTTTTTCCGAACCCTGCCCATGAAACGCGCCAAGAAATTCCCTTTCCTGAAAATCCGGCAACAACGCTTCACGCTGAGTTTCGACAATGCTTCCGCGGCATCGGAAGTGCCGTCTGAAAAACAGTTTTACAACTGGATGTGGCACGCGCTGAAAAACGCATACCGCCGCGCCGACATCGGCCTGCTGCTGCTCGACGAAGAAGAAGCCCGCGCCTACAACCGCGATTACCGCGGTAAAGACTATGCCACCAATGTGTTGAGTTTCGCGCTCAACGAAGGCGAACAGATACTGCCGCACCGTTTTTCAGACGGCCTGTACGGCGATTTGGTGATGTGCCCGCAGGTGGTGCTGAAAGAAGCCGCCGAACAGGGCAAAACGGCCGAGCAGCATTTCGCCCACCTGGCCGTACACGGCACGCTGCACCTGATGGGCTACGACCATGAGGAAGAAGCCGAAGCCGAAATCATGGAAGCACTTGAAACCCGCCTGCTGAATCAGTTAGGATACCCCGACCCCTACCAAGAGAGCGAACACTGAAATGGACGACAGCCAGTCGAAACCGAATTTTTTGGAACGCATCATTTCCCGCATTTCGGGCGACACGCCCGATTCCGCCGAAGACGTCGTTACCCTGCTGCGTCAGGCGCACGAGCAGGAAGTGTTTGACGGCGACACACTCGCCCATCTGGAAAAAATGCTGGATTTCGCGGAACTCGAAGTGCGCGACGCAATGATTACCCGCAGCCAGATGAACGTAATCAAAGAAAGCGACAGCATCGAACGCATCGTCGCCTACATCAACGAAACCGCGCATTCGCGCTTTCCCGTCATCGGCGGCGACAAAGACGACGTTTTGGGCATCCTGCACGCCAAAGACCTGCTCAAATTCATGTTCAACCCCGAACAGTTCAACCTGCAAACCGTTTTGCGCCCCGCGGCGTTCGTACCCGAAAGCAAACCGCTGTCCGCGCTGTTGAAGGAATTCCGCGAGCAGCGCAACCACATGGCCGTGGTGGTGGACGAATACGGCGGCATTTCGGGTTTGGTCACGTTTGAAGACATCATCGAAGAAATCGTCGGCGACATCGAAGACGAATTCGACGAAGACGAAAGCGCCGACAATATTTTCGCCGTTTCCGCCGAACGCTGGCGCATCAACGCCGTTACCGAAATCGAAGACATCAACGGCTATTTCGGTACGGATTTCAGCGACGAAGAAGCCGATACCATCGGCGGGCTGGTCATCCACGAACTCGGCCACCTGCCCGTGCGCGGCGAAAAAGTGGTCGTCGGCCCCCTGCAGTTTACCGTTGCCCGCGCCGATAAACGCCGTCTGCACACGCTGATGGCGACGCGGATAAAAGAGTAGGGCAGGGCGTTTTGTCCGCCGGTTTGCGGTTCGGCAATCAGGCCGTCTGAAAAAGTTTTTCAGACGGCCTGAAGTTTTTACCGTTGCAGGTATGAGGTTGCCGTTTCCATATTGTCGGAAATGTCCGGTGCGGATGTACGCCGTCGGAAAATACGCCGTGGTTCCGCATGGGAACAAGGCAGCAATGCAGCAGGCCGTCTGAAAATCCCCCTGCGGTTTCAGACGGCCTTTGCATATTTTTAAGGCCGTCTGAAAATGACGGCTCTGTTTTTTCGGGTATAATGCGCGGTTTTCAAACACATATTCACGAACAGGAATTTACATGGCCTTTGCCTCGCTTTTTACCCTGCTTGACGACATTACCGCCGTGCTCGACGACGTGGCGCTGATGACCAAAATGGCCGCCAAGAAAACCGCCGGGGTGGTCGGCGACGATTTGGCGCTCAATGCCAACCAGGTTACGGGTGTTTCCGCCGAGCGCGAGCTGCCGATTATCTGGAAAGTGGCGAAAGGTTCGCTGATCAACAAGGTGATTCTGATTCCTGCCGCGCTGTGGCTGTCGCAGTTCCTGCTGTGGCTGGTAACGCCCTTGCTGATGTTGGGCGGGGCGTTTCTGTGTTTCGAGGGCGTGGAGAAACTGCTGCACAAAATGCTGCATAAAGACGACGGCCACCACGGCCACACGGAAGACGAGCTGGTGGACGAAAACGCGAAAATCAAAGGCGCCATCCGCACCGATTTCATCCTTTCCGCCGAAATCATCATCATCGCGCTGGGCGTTGTGCCCCCGGGTACGGGCTTTACCGAGCGCGCGCTGATGCTGTCGGCCATCGGCATCGGCATGACGGTGCTGGTGTACGGCTTGGTGGCCGTGATTGTGAAACTCGACGATTTGGGTCTGCACATGATGAACAAAGGCGGTGCGCGCGCGGCTTTCGGCAAGGGGCTGATTGCGGTGATGCCGTGGTTTATGCGCGGCCTGAGCGTTTTGGGTACGCTGGCGATGTTTCTGGTGGGCGGCAGCATCATCGCCCACGGTGCGCCGTTTATCCACGATTTCCTGCACGCCCGCCATTGGGATACGGGCCTGCCGTCGATGGTTGCGGATTTGGTGGTGGGCGTGGTAACCGGGGCCCTTGTGTGCGCGGTGGTGCTGCCGCTGATGAAGGTGTTCTCGAAAAAAGAGGCACATTGATACCGAAGGGCGGGGCGTATCCTGCCTGATGAATTGTTTATCCCGTTTCAGGCCGTCTGAAAACTTTCTTTTTCAGACGGCCTGATTACTGAAAACCCCGATTTCCAAACGTTTATGAGCTTTTTATCCCGATTGGAACAGCAGTTCCGCGACCCTGTGATCTACTGGCCTGCCGTTGCGCTGATTGCCGCGTCCACGCCGATGGCTTTCGCGCCGTATTACCATTTCTGGCTGATGCCGCTGCTGTTTGGCGCGCTGATACGTTTGGCCGAACTCAATCCGCAGCGTTCGGTGGCGGGGGCTTATGTGTTCGGCTTTATCGCCTACGCCTGTCAGTTTTACTGGATTCATACCGCATTGCACGATGTATCGGGTCTGCCGAACCTTTACGCCGTTCCCGCCGTTTTGCTGTTTGCCGCCTTTCTCGCACTTTATCCGATGCTGGCGTTCAAGCTCTGGCGCAAGTTCAACCTGCCACGCTGGATGAACGTGGGCATCGCGTTGCCGCTGTTGTGGACGTTGACCGAATTCGCCCGCGAACGCCTGCTGACAGGCTTCGGCTGGGGGGCAATCGGTTATTCGCAGATTACCCGAGACAGCCCGCTGGCCGGTTTCGCGCCGCTCGGCGGCATCCATCTGGTTACTTTGGCAACCGCGTTTGCGGGCGCATGGCTGGTGCTGTTTATCGACAACGAAAGCCGTCTGAAAAAACGCATCGCGCCGTTGTGCGCCGTCGTTGCCCTGTTTATCGGCGGCTATGTCGCCCAACAGACCGATTTCACCCGACCCGACGGCAGCACCAGCACCGTTGCGCTCGCCCAAGGCAATATCGAACAGACCCTCAAATGGCGTGAAGACCAAATCGTCCCCACCATCCAGCGTTATTACGACCAGGTCAGCAAAACCCGCGCCGACATCGTGATACTGCCTGAAGCCGCCATCCCGCAGATTATGCAGGATCTGCCTGAAAACGTTTTGCGCAGCTTTGCCGAACAGGCGCAGAGCAACGGCAGTTCCCTTGCCGTCGGCATTCTCAAATATACCGATGACAGCAGAACCGATTATGAAAACGCCGTCGTCAATCTCAGCGAATACACCAACGGCGAAAAACCGCGCATCCAGTCTTATGCCAAAAGCCACCTTGTGCCTTTCGGCGAATACAAACCCCTGCGCTTCATCACCGGGCCGCTCTACCGTCTGATGGACATGCCCATGAGCGACATGAAAAAGGGTGCGGCAGGGCAGCCGCCGCTGACCATGAAAAACCAGAAAGTCGCCTTCAACATCTGTTATGAAGACGGTTTCGGCGACGAGCTGATTGCTTCGGCCAAACAGTCCACCCTGCTGGCCAATGTCAGCAATATGGGCTGGTACGGCGATTCCAACGCGATGTGGCAGCAGCTTCAGCAGTCGCAGGCGCGTGCGATGGAACTCGGCCGCTACATGGTGCGTTCCACCAACAACGGTGCCACCGCCATCCTGTCGCCCAAAGGCCATATTGTCGCCCAATCGGTTCCCAACACCGTTACCGTATTGGAAGGCCATATCAAAGGCTATACGGGCGAAACCCCCTATATGGAAATGGGCGGTTCGTATCCGCTTATCGGCCTTTTGGCGTTGTTTGCCGTGATGCTGTACTACGTCGGCAGAAACAACCGGCGTTTCGGTAAATCCGCGCAGCAAAGGCCGACGGACGGAACGTCGGAACCGGCGGCAATGTCGCAATGGGGCGACGATGATGGCTTACAAGCCGATATGGATCAGGAATACCTGATAGAGAAAGACAAATAAAGATAAAGGCCGTCTGAAAATTTCAGACGGCCTTGTTTTTAAGCAAAGTATGTACAGTACAGCCAACAGATGAAATAAAAGAAAGGTTGTTTTTGGATATTGTGAGTAACCGGTGAGACCGATTTATTCCACTTGCGCCATTCCCGAGCAGGCGGGAAGCCAGCTTTGATATTCACAAATGCCTGTTTAAAAAAAGATACCCGATTTCAAACATGGATTCCCGCCTGCTCGGGAATGGCGGAAGCAGGCATCAATGCAATATCCAAACACAGCCAAATGAGAAAGTTTCTGTAAGTTCAAAAACCGATTCCCAGCTGAGCGGGAAGGTGGGTTTCTCAACCGGTTATGCAAAAAACAACGAAGAAAAAGGGAAAGCTCTGCTTTCCCTTTCATGTTTCCGTTTCGCCTCGCGAACGCTTCCGTTTGGATTACAGTTTGTCCTGCAGACGGCCGTCGGTCATGGTCATAACGCGGTCGAAGCGGGCGGCGAGTTCGTCGTCGTGTGTAACGACCACAAGGCTGGTGCCCAGTTCTGTTTTCAAATCCAGCATCATGTCGAGTACGTTTTGCGCGTTTCTGCGGTCGAGGTTGCCGGTGGGTTCGTCGGCCAGCAGGCATTTGGGACGGGTAACCAGCGCACGGGCGATGGCGGCGCGTTGGCGTTCGCCGCCGGAAAGCTCGCTCGGCCGGTGCAGCATACGCTGTTTCAAACCGACTTTTTCCAGCATGGACGAAGCCTGTTCTTGGGCTTCGGCTTTGGATTTTTTGCCGATTAACAGCGGCATCATGACGTTTTCGAGCGCGGAAAATTCGGGTAACAGATGATGGAACTGGTAAACGAAGCCGAGATAGCGGTTGCGCAGTTCGCCGAGCTGTTTCTGGTTCAGACGGCCTAAATCGCTGCCCATCAGGGTAACGCTGCCTTCGCTGGGGATGTCGAGTCCGCCGAGAATATGCAGCAACGTGGATTTGCCGCTGCCCGAAGCACCGATGATGCTCACGCTTCGGCCTTCTTCGACCTGTAGGTTGAGATTTTGCAGCACCTGTACGTCCAATACGCCGTCGCGGTAGCTTTTGCCAACGTTGCGGCAGTCCAAAATAATGTTATTCATAGCGCAGCGCCTCCGCAGGTTGGGTTTTCGATGCGCGCCAGCTCGGATAAAGCGTGGCCAGCAGCGAAAGGCCGAACGAAATGGATACGATGATGGCCACATCCGACCAGATAACGTGGGACGGCAGGTAATCGACGAAATAAATCGATGCGGGGATGAACTTGCGGCCGCTCACTTCTTCAATCCAATGCACAATCTGGCCGATGTTGAACGCCAGCAGCAGACCAAGCACCACGCCGATGAATGTTCCGATAAAGCCGAGCATGGCACCCTGTACGAAGAAAATCTTCACGATGCCCGAAGGCGGCATTCCCTGTGTGCGCAGAATCGCGATGGCCGACTGTTTTTCGGTTACGGTCATGATCAGGGTGGAAACCAGATTGATGGTGGCGACCAGGCTGATGAAGAACATAATCACGAACAGCATCACCTTTTCCACCTGTACGGCATCGAAATAGCTGCGGTTGGTAAAGGTCCAGTCGCGTACCCATACTTCTTTCTGGTGCGCTTGGGGAATCAGGCCGCCGATTAAGTCGGGCGCTTTGAGCGGGTCGGCCAGTTTCAGGCGCAGGCCTGCTCCGCCTTCGCTTAAGCGGTAGAGTGTCTGCGCGTCTTTCAGGTGAACCAGCGCAAGCATTTCATTAACCTGCTGGACTTTGGTTTTCACGATGCCCATTACGGTAAACTGCTTCAGGCGGGGCACGACGCCGGCGGGCGTTACGTTGCCTTCGGGTGTGATGACCGTTATCTTGCCGCCTTTTTCCGCGCCCAGTTTCTCAGCCAGAGCCTGTCCGAGAATAATGCCGAACTCCCCGGGTTTCAAATCGTTGAAACTGCCGGCGGCCATGTCTTTGTGGTATTCGATAACCCGTTTTTCTTCATCGGGCAGGATGCCGCGCAGTTGGACGCCGGTTACTTCTCCCGCATTGGCCAGCAGCGCATGGTCGGCGATATAGGGAGCCGTGCCCAGCACCGCTTTGTTGTTTTTGACAAGATTGCGCAAATCCTGCCATGTTTTGCCGTTTTCCATATCGAAATAGCCGATTTCGGCATGGGGCGCGACTTCGACAAGCTGGCCGCGGATGTCTTTCTGGAAACCGTTTACCACAGAAGTTACGGTAATCAGCGCAATCACGCCGATTGCGATGCCGATAATAGAAATGATGCTGATGACCGACATAAACCCCGTGCGTTTCCGTGCACGCAGATAGCGCAGGCCGATCCAACTTTCCATTGAAGCCATAAAAAGGCGTCCTTAATTGTTGAAAACAATCGCGCATTGTACCGTAAAACAGAATGGCGGCGGGATAGGCCGTCTGAAAAAATAAAGGCGGCAAACCGTTAAATCAGACTAATTTCCGACCCTTTTACAACAAATCCGCGTAAATTCCCCGACAATGCTTGCCAAGCACAAGCCTTCGGCCCTATTCTGAAACCGTAGCGCACACCGAGGCGCTTAACCGAAGAGGAAACACAATGAACAAAACCCAATTCTTTGCCTTGCCCGTTGCCGCCCTTGCTTTGTTTGCAGGTGCCAATGCCTTTGCAGCCAAAGAAATCAAAATCAGCGGCAACAATACATCGTACAGCGAAGCCGATGTACAGAAAGTCGCTGCCACTGCCGTGAGCATGGGTGTGAAAGAACCCGTACGCCTGAACCTTGCCGCAGGCAATCTGACCGTATCGGGCAACAGCAGCACCAAGTGCGTTTTCAAAGTCGGCAACGGCCCGACTCCGCAGATTCAGGGTGTGAGCTGTAAATAAGTTCCGCCGCAATCCGATTCCGTTTAATCTTGTTGCAAGCAGTCGAAAGGCCGTCTGAAAATATTTTCAGACGGCCTTTCTCCATATTTCTTAATCTTCCTGATTTGATTCGGAATGTAGTTCACAGACCGAATGCCAAGCAAAGGAAAAACAGATTGGCGGACGCATTGAAGGCCGTCTGAAACATCGTGTAAATGCCGTTCAAACAAAACGCATATTGCTTGACGGGTAACGGCGGCAGGTCTAAAATCCGCGATTTTAGAGCGCTCTCTCTAAACAGTATAAATCCCAAGGACAAACACACATGACCTCTTTCGTTCCCCAAAACAGCTATACCAAAGAAGAACTGCTCGCCTGCGGGCGCGGCGAACTGTTCGGCGCGGGCAACGCCCAACTGCCGCTGCCCAACATGCTGATGATTGACCGCATCACTTCCATCAATTCAGACGGCGGCAAATACGGAAAAGGCGAAATCATTGCCGAACTCGACATCCGCCCCGACTTGTGGTTTTTCGGTTGCCATTTCGAAGGCGATCCTGTGATGCCCGGCTGTTTGGGTCTTGATGCCATGTGGCAGCTTGTCGGTTTCTATCTGGGTTGGACGGGAGCTCCCGGACGCGGTCGCGCGTTGGGTTGTGCCGAAGTCAAATTCAGCGGCCAGGTTTTGCCCAAGCATCAAAAAATCACCTACCATATCCACATAAAGCGCGTGATGAACAGCAAACTGGTGCTGGGCATCGCCGATGCGGAAATGAGCGTGGACGGCCGCAAGATTTACGAAGGCAACGGCTTGCGCGTGGGGCTGTTTACCACTACCGACGATTTTTGATTGAAGGCCGTCTGAAAACGTCGGCAACCGATGAACGGTTCGGTTCTTCATTGTTTTGCCTTCGGAGTGGCCGCACCGGGATTCGGAGGGTTTTGTTACGTTTCAGGCCGTCTGAAAAAATCCGAGCCGTTTGCTGAATCTGCTTTCTTTTCCGATTGCAGCGGGTTTCATCCCCGAAAACTTCATGCCGTCTGAAGCCGTTTTTTCAGACGGCCTTCATAAGAAAATACAGGAGAATCAAGATGAAACGAGTTGTCGTTACCGGTATCGGCATTGTCTCCAGCTTGGGGAACAATGCCCGCGAAGTGCTGGAATCCCTGAAAAACCTGAAATCCGGTATTTCCTTCGAACCGACGTTCCAAGAAAAAGGCATGCGCTCGCAAGTGGCCGGCCAAATCAAACTCGATCCTAAGGAAATCATCGACCGAAAAATCATGCGCTTTATGGGCAACGCTGCCGCCTATGCCTACATCGCCATGCAGGAAGCCATTGAAAACGCAGGTTTAACGCCCGAACAGGTTTCCAATCCGCGCACCGGCATCGTGGCCGGCAGCGGCGGTGCATCGTCGTCGGCACAAGTGGAAGCCGCCGACATCCTGCGCGAAAAAGGCGTGAAACGTATCGGCCCGTACGGTGTGACCAAAACCATGGCTTCCACCGTTTCAGCTTGTCTGGCCACTCATTACAAAATCAAGGGCGTGAACTATTCCATCAGTTCTGCCTGTTCCACTTCGGCGCACTGCATCGGCCATGCGTCCGAACTGATCCAACTGGGTAAACAGGACATCGTGTTTGCCGGCGGCGGCGAAGAAATCTCATGGGAAATGGCCTCGCTGTTTGACGCGATGGGCGCGATGTCCAGCAAATACAACGACACGCCCGAACGCGCCAGTCGTGCCTACGATGCAAACCGCGACGGTTTCGTCATTTCGGGCGGCGGCAGTATTTTGGTGCTGGAAGAATACGAACACGCCAAAGCGCGCGGAGCCAACATCCTGTGCGAACTGACCGGCTACGGTGCAAGTTCCGACGGTGAAGACATGGTTGCGCCGTCGGGCGAGGGCGCAGTACGCTGTATGCAGTCGGCCTTGGCGCAGCACGGCGGCAGCGTGGACTACATCAACGCCCACGGTACGGCAACCCCGGTCGGCGACATGAAAGAACTCGAAGCCGTGCGTGAAGTGTTCGGCGAAAACATGCCGTTTATCAGTTCCACCAAATCCCTTTCAGGCCATGCCCAAGGTGCGGCGGGGGCGAACGAAGCGGTGTATTCGATTCTGATGCTGCAAAACGGCTTCGTCTGCGCCAGCGCAAACATCGAAACCCTCGACCCCGCCGCCGAAGGAATGCCCATCGTGCGCGAGAATTTCAATAAAGAACTCAACGCCGTCATGTCGAACAGTTTCGGTTTCGGCGGCACGAATGCCGCGTTGATTTTCAGCAAAGTGAAGGATTAAACGGACAGTTTTTGCTTTGCAAATTGGTTTGGATAAAGGCCGTCTGAAAAATTTCAGACGGCCTTTGACGGTTTAGCCTAAGCTGCTTTACACATTCACTTTTTCGGCAACTTCGTTGTAGCTGTCGATTTCGTTGAAGTTCATGTAGCGGTAGATTTGGTCGCCCTGCTCGTTGATGATACCGATATTGGCTTGGTATTCTTCAACGGTCGGGATTTTGCCCAGTTTGGAGCAAATCGCGGCCAATTCTGCCGAACCCAAGAACACGTTGGTGTTTTTACCCAAGCGGTTCGGGAAGTTGCGGGTAGAGGTGGACATCACGGTTGCGCCTTCGCGTACCTGCGCTTGGTTACCCATACACAGCGAGCAGCCGGGCATTTCCATGCGGGCACCGGCGCGGCCGAGTACGCCGTAGTGGCCTTCGTTGGTGAGCTCCTGCGCATCCATTTTGGTGGGCGGCGCCATCCACAGGCGCACAGGAATGTCGCTCTTGCCTTCCAGCAGTTTGGAAGCGGCGCGGAAGTGGCCGATGTTGGTCATGCAGGAACCGATGAACACTTCGTCGATGACGGTGCCTGATTTTTCAGACATAAAGCATACGTCGTCGGGGTCGTTCGGGCAGGCGATAATCGGTTCTTTGATGTCGTCCATGTTGATTTCGATAACGGCGGCGTATTCGGCATCGGCATCTGCTTTGAGCAGTTGCGGATCGGCCAGCCATGCTTCCATGGCTTTGATGCGGCGTTCCAGCGTGCGCGCGTCTTTATAACCGTCGGCAATCATGTTTTTCATCAGCACGATGTTGGACTTCATGTATTCGATAATCGGCTCTTTGTTCAGGTGTACGGTACAGCCTGCGGCAGAGCGTTCGGCGGATGCGTCGGACAATTCGAACGCTTGCTCGACTTTCAAATCGGGCAGGCCTTCGATTTCCAGAATGCGGCCGGAGAAGATGTTTTTCTTGCCGGCTTTGGCAACGGTCAACAAGCCTTGTTTGATGGCGTACAACGGAATGGCGTTGACCAAATCGCGTAAGGTTACGCCCGGTTGCAGCTTGCCGCTGAAGCGCACCAAGACGCTTTCGGGCATGTCCAAAGGCATCACGCCGGTTGCCGCTGCAAAAGCTACCAAGCCCGAACCGGCAGGGAAGGAAATGCCGAGCGGGAAACGGGTGTGCGAGTCGCCGCCGGTGCCGACGGTGTCGGGCAGCAGCAGGCGGTTCAGCCATGAGTGGATCACGCCGTCGCCCGGACGCAGGGATACGCCGCCGCGCGTAGAAATAAATTCAGGCAATTCTTTGTGGGTTTTCACGTCCACGGGTTTCGGATAGGCAGCGGTATGGCAGAAAGACTGCATGACCAAGTCGGCGGAGAAGCCCAAGCAGGCCAAGTCTTTCAGTTCGTCGCGGGTCATCGGGCCGGTGGTATCTTGCGAGCCGACGGTGGTCATGCGCGGTTCGCAGTATGTACCCGGGCGCACGCCTTGGCCTTCAGGTAAACCGCAGGCGCGGCCGACCATTTTCTGCGCCAGCGAGAAACCTGCTTTGCTCTCGGCAGGGGCTTGCGGCAGACGGAATTTGTCGGAAGCAGGCAGCCCCAAGGCTTCGCGGGCTTTGGCGGTCAGGCCGCGACCGATAATCAGGTTGATACGACCACCGGCCTGCACTTCGTCCAGCAGAACTTGCGATTTCAGCTCGAATTCGGCAACGGTTTCGCCGTTTTTCACGATTTTGCCTTCGTAAGGCAGGATGTCGACCACATCGCCCATTTGCAATGCGGAAACATCTACTTCAATCGGCAATGCGCCGGAGTCTTCTTGGGTGTTGAAAAAAATCGGTGCGATTTTACCGCCCAAGCACACGCCGCCGAAACGTTTGTTCGGTACGAAAGGAATGTCTTCGCCGGTATGCCAAATCACGGAGTTGGTCGCGGATTTGCGCGAAGAACCGGTACCGACCACGTCGCCAACGTAGGCAACAGGATTGCCTTTGGCTTTCAATTCTTCCAACAGTTTGATGGGGCCGACTTCGCCGGGTTTGTCGGGATTGATGCCGTCGCGCGGGTTTTTCA
>NZ_JBHCJY010000105.1:0-20399 GCF_041804105.1 Neisseria sp. | reverse complement strand
GGTGGAGATGGCGATGCCGAATTCTTTTGCGGCTCTACGAATCGTCCATCCTTGACGGAGTTTTTTGAGCACGAGTTGTTTGAAGTCTTGTGAATAGGCCATGGTGGAATTGTATCGAATAATATGTTTATTTGCTATATGCGTACGGTTACGCCGTTTGGGGACGGCTAACCGTACCTACACTTGCTGATCGGGTTGCAATGATGCAAACATACAGGCTGTCTGAAAAAGTTTTTCAGACGGCCTTCGTTTCGGCATGAAATTGGGAAGCGGTGTTGTTCGCTGCCGTTTACATCTTGCGGCTTGACATCGGGTTCGCAGGCACGGTTAGCCCGACTTTTCAGGCGTAGCCGCATGCACGGCGGCACATGGATGCCGTCTGACAAATAAGTTGGCGGTTTGAAAAGCATCTGTATGCGCACGGTTACGCCGTTTGCGGAAGATTAGCCGTATCTGATGAGCAGCCGATGTTTGCCTGTGTGAAAATGAAGTGGCGCAGCGCGGTGTGTGAACTGCGGCAACCGTATTTCCAGACATATGTATTCGGTGCGGAACGGATTGGGGCGGTATAACGGAAACGGTACAGGCCGTCTGAAAAAAGTTTTTCAGACGGCCTGTATGGATTAAGGGCAGTTAGGGCAGCAGTTTGCCCGGATTCATGATGTTGTGCGGGTCGAGATGGGTTTTGACGGCGCGCATCAGGGTGATTTCGGCTTCGCTGCGTACTTCGGGCAGCCAGTGGTTTTTAATCATGCCGATGCCGTGTTCGGCGGCGATGGTGCCGCCGCAGGCGAGAACGTGGCGGTAAACGGCGGCATTGACGGCATCTTCGAAGCGGTACACATCGTTGTCCAATACATCGGCGAAAAAGGTGTTGTAATGCAGGCTGCCGTCGCCGAGATGCCCGAAAACAACGATTTCGATGCCGGGATATTGCCGCTGCAAGTCGCGGCCGCAGTTGTTGACGAACTCCGCCACACGTTCAATCGGGGTGGCGATGTCGTGTTTGATGCTGGTGCCGAGCTTGCGCTGTGCGGCGGAGATGTTTTCGCGCAGCGTCCACAGCTGCTGCCGTTCGGTTTCGGATTGGGCGATGACGCTGTTTTCCATATGGTTTTCCATCAGGAAATCCGCCAGCAGGGCATCGAGATTACTGTCGGGTAGCGAGTCGGACAACTCAATCAGAACGTGCCATTGCGCTTCGACAGGCTGTCTGATGCCGCTGAATGCCGACGACAAATCCAATGCGAAACGGCTGACAAGCTCGAAACTGCACAGGCGTTCGGCAAAGCGGCTCTGTACGGCACTCAGCAGGGCGGTAGCGGCTTCGATGCTGTCGAGGCCGACCCATGCGGTTGCCGTGGTTTGCGGCAGCGCGAACAGTTTTAAGGTGGCGGCGGTCATGATGCCGAGCGTGCCTTCGCTGCCGATAAAAAGGTGGCGCAAATCGTAGCCGGTGGTGTTTTTGTGGAGCGGTTCGAGATGGGAAACCAGTGTTCCGTCGGGCAACACCACTTCCAGTCCGAGTACCAAATCGCGCATGGAACCGTAACGCAAAACGTTCAAGCCGCCTGCGTTGCAGGCGATGTTGCCGCCGATTTGGCATGAGCCCTCGCTGGCCAGACTGAGCGGAAACAGCCGCCCGACCCGTCGGGCGGCGTTCTGTACGTTTTGCAGTACCGCACCGGCTTCGACGGTGATGCTGTTATCTGCTGTCGAGATGGTACGGATACGGTTGAGTTTGGACAGATTCAGCAGTACGCCGCCGTCGGGTACGGCCGCACCGCAGAGGCCGGTATTGCCGCCCTGCGGGGTAACGGGGATACGGTGTTCGGTACAGAACCGCATCAGTTTCTGTATTTGTGCGGTACTGTCGGGCATCACGATGATGTCTGCGCGTCCGGTAAAGCGGCGGCGTTGGTCGGTCAGCAGGGAGGGATTATCGGGAAATGCGGTTTCGCCCAGCAATGCGGACAAGGCGGAGCGCAGGGATTGTGGAATCATGATATTGCCGGAAACGGAAAAGGCCGTCTGAAAAATAAAAAACAGGATACCGAAGTATCCTGTTTCCGTATATCTGTAACGATATTATTTTGACGCAGAAGCGGCAGCAGAAGCAGCTTGGGTAGCGGCAGAAGCGGCAGCAGAAGCAGCGCCGGTAGCAGCAGAAGCGGCTTGGGTTGCAGCGCCGGTAGCGGCAGAAGCGGCAGCAGAAGCAGCGCCGGTAGCAGCAGAAGCGGCTTCGGTAGCAGCACCGGTAGCGGCAGAAGCAGCGTCGGTAGCAGCAGAAGCGGCAGATGCAGCAGCGGTAGAGGCAGCAGAAGCGGCAGATGCAGCGGTATTGGCAGCTTTGTCACCACAAGCAGCCAAAGCCAAAGACAACAGAGCAGCAGCAAACAGGGATTTTTTCATTTGTGGATACCTTCTTTATAAATCGATTTAAAAACAAAGTTAAAACAAAACGGCTTTTGGGATAAAGCCTGTGCAGTTGGAAATTCATTGCTGAATTTCCGCAATTATGCCCGACCGGAATAACCAATGCAACGGCATAAATACTGCACCCGATGGATACGATTGAGTTGATTAGTGTATCTATACGGGGTTTAAGTTCACGCAAATTTTTTCCGTTTGCAAAAATTTACAATTTTATTTTTGTAATTTTATTATATTTCAATAAGTTGTATTATTTTGGAATTCGGATGCTCTGAGTGGAAAATGCATAAAACGGCTGTCGGAAAATTACGGGAAGTTGTATGCAGGCAACACTTTTTCGGCGGATTGTGTAAAAAACCACACTAAACCGTGAAAAGGGTTGCACAGATACCGAGGGTTTGCGGTTGGATCGTCTGAAAAATAACTTGAGGTATTGTCGTGGCGGATGTGTTTACTGTGTTAAAATCATTTTTTCAACCGAATCAAACGAGACGAGAGTACAAAATGGCTATTGCTAAAAATTCCGTGGTAACGCTTCACTATGAAATGTACGATGCCGACAACCAGCTTTTGGACAAAACCGAAGAGCCGATTGCGTATCTGCACGGCGGTTACGACGGTATTTTCCCTTTGGTGGAAGAGGCCTTGCATGAGAAAAACGTGGGTGATGTAGTGGATGTGGTGCTGTCGCCCGATGATGCGTTCGGCGAACAGGATGAAAGCTTGGTGCGTATCGAGGACGCCGACGTGTTTCCGGTGGAGGTGGAAGCGGGCATGATGTTCGAAGCCGATGATCCTGAAACGGGCGGTGTGGTTATCTACCGCGTAACCGACATCGCCGACGGCAAAGTGGTGGTGGACGGCAATCATCCGTTTGCCGGTATGAAAATCCGTTTTAAAGCCACGGTCGACGGTATCCGTGAAGCAACTGCCGAGGAAATCGAGCACGGCCATGTGCACGGCGAACACGGTCATCACCACTAAAAACATGAGATTGTAGAAAAAGCCCGACGGTGTTTGTCGTCAGGCTTTTTCTGTATTTGGGGCCGTCTGAAAGTGTGTTTTTCAGACGGCCTGCCGTTTGCAGATGTTTTATTTGAAAAAATCGCCCATGCCTGCAGGCAGGCCTTGGGTAAACGCACCCATGGTTTTGTTGGACGTTTCTTCGGCCTTCGAGCCTGCATCGTTGACGGCGGCCAGAATCAGGTCTTCGAGCATTTCCTTGTCGTCGGCCGCTTCTTTAATCAAATCTTCGCTGATGTCGATTTTGCGAACGATATGGGCACAGGTCATGGTTACTTTTACCAAGCCGTTGCCTGCTTCTCCGTGTACTTCGGTTTCGGCGAGTTTGGCCTGCGCCTTTTTCATGTTTTCCTGCATCTGCTGCGCCTGTTTCATCAGGCCGCCTAATCCGGCTTTTCCGAACATGGGTGTGTACTCCTGTGGTGGTTGGGTCGGCTGAGAGCCGTATGGGGAAGACGATTATTTTATAACACTTGGCTGCGGTTAAGAAGCGGCATGTTTTCAGACGGCCTGTCTGCGGCTTGTCGGCCATAGGCCGTCTGAAAATCCGTTATAATCGCGCTTTATACCGATTTATCCCGCATACGCCATGCTCAAATTCACGCTCCACAAAACCGACGGCCACGCACGGCGCGGCACGCTCGAACTCAACCACGGCAAAATCGAAACGCCCGTGTTCATGCCCGTCGGCACCTACGGTTCGGTCAAAGCCATGACCCCACAGAACCTGCACGACATCAAAGCCCAGATTATTTTGGGCAACACTTATCACTTGTGGCTGCGGCCGGGTTTGGAAGTCATCGAACAGTTCGGCGGCCTGCACTGTTTCATCGGTTGGGACAAACCGATTCTCACCGATTCGGGTGGTTTCCAAGTGTTTTCCCTTTCCGATATGCGGAAACTGACCGAAGAAGGCTGCACGTTCAAAAGCCCGATTAACGGCGACAAACTGTTTCTCTCGCCCGAAATCTCCATGAAAATCCAAACCGTGCTGAATTCCGACATCGCCATGCAGCTCGACGAATGCACGCCGGGCGAAGCCACGCACGAGCAGGCCAGAAAATCGCTGCAAATGAGCCTGCGCTGGGCGGAACGCAGCAAAAAAGCGTTCGAAGACCTGAAAAACCCGAATGCCCTGTTCGGCATCGTACAGGGTGCGATGTATGAAGACCTGCGCGAAGAATCGCTGCGCGGTTTGGAAGAACTCGACTTCCCCGGCCTGGCCATCGGCGGTTTGAGCGTGGGCGAACCCAAGCCCGAAATGTACCGTATGTTACGCGCCGTCGGCCCGATGCTGCCCGCTCACAAACCGCATTACCTGATGGGCGTGGGTACGCCTGAAGACTTGGTGTACGGCGTGGCGCACGGCGTGGACATGTTCGACTGCGTGATGCCCACGCGCAACGCCCGAAACGGCTGGATTTTCACCCGCTTCGGCGACATCAAAATCAAAAACGCCAAACACAAGCTCGACACCCGCCCGCTGGATGAAAGCTGCACTTGCTACGCCTGCCAAAATTTCAGCCGTGCCTATCTTTATCACCTGCACAAAGCGGGCGAAATTCTCGGTGCGCAGTTGAATACCATCCACAATCTGCATTTTTATCAGGTCATTATGGAAGAAATGCGTGAAGCCATCGAGCAGGGCAAATTTGCTGACTGGCAGGCCAAGTTCCACGAAAACCGCGCACGCGGCACGGATTGAGTGCCACCAAATCAAACAGGCTGTCTGAAAAAACGAAGAACCGTTGTTTCTGCATAGGCTGCTTTGCGGATTGGGCAGTTGATTGGGAACGGCTTAGGCAGATACGGTATTGCCAATACCATACGCAGATAACGGCAGTTTGACGGCTTTCCGCTTTTCCGTTCCCGAACCCGTCAAACCAAACGAACAGGCCGTCTGAAACCTTTTTCAGACGGCCTTCGCGCGTTAAAGGCCGTCTGAACGTGTTATAATCCGCCGTTTCAAATCCAGCCATTTTCAGGAAAAAACATGAGCTTAAAATGCGGCATCGTCGGCCTGCCCAACGTCGGCAAATCCACCCTGTTCAACGCGCTGACCCAATCGGGCATCGAAGCGGCCAACTACCCCTTCTGCACCATCGAACCCAACGTCGGCATCGTCGAAGTGCCCGACCCGCGCATGGCCGAGCTGGCGAAAATCGTCAACCCGCAGAAAATGCAGCCCGCCATCGTCGAATTCGTCGACATCGCAGGCTTGGTGGCCGGCGCCAGCAAAGGCGAAGGCTTGGGCAACCAGTTTCTCGCCAATATCCGCGAAACCGATGCCATCGTGAACGTGGTGCGCTGTTTCGACGACGACAACATCGTACACGTTTCCGGCAAAGTCGATCCCATCGCCGACATCGAAACCATCGGCACCGAGCTGGCTTTGGCCGACCTAGCCAGCGTGGAAAAAGCCATCGTCCGCGAAGAGAAACGCGCGCGCAGTGGCGATAAAGACGCGCAAAAACTGGTGGATTTATGCAAAAAGCTGCTGCCACATCTGGACGAAGGCAAACCCGTGCGTTCGTTCGGTCTCGACGCGGAACAACTCGCCATGCTGCGCCCCCTGTTCCTGCTCACCGCCAAACCTGCGATGTACGTCGGCAACGTCGCCGAAGACGGCTTTGAAAACAACCCCCACCTCGACCGCCTGAAAGAACTGGCCGCCAAAGAAAACGCACCCGTCGTCGCCGTGTGCGCCGCCATGGAAAGCGAAATCGCCGAACTCGAAGACGAAGAAAAAGCTGAGTTCCTCGCCGAAATGGGCTTGGAAGAACCCGGCCTCAACCGCCTGATCCGCGCAGGCTACGACCTGCTCGGCCTGCAAACCTATTTCACTGCCGGCGTAAAAGAAGTCCGCGCATGGACAATCCATAAAGGCGACACCGCCCCGCAAGCCGCCGGCGTCATCCACACCGATTTCGAACGCGGCTTCATCCGCGCCCAAGTCATCGCCTACGAAGATTTCGTGGCTTTAGGCGGCGAAGCCAAAGCCAAAGAAGCGGGCAAAATGCGTGTGGAAGGCAAGGAATATGTGGTGAAAGACGGCGATGTGATGCACTTTTTGTTTAATGTGTAGCAGATTTTTAATTGAAATATTAAGATAGATGTGGGTTGTTTAGATAATTCAGACGGCCTTAATAGTAGTATAGAAATCCCGAAGCATCAGCCGTCTTACTGAAATCAAACCGGCATCAAAAAACAGATGCCGGCTTTTCTGTATCAAAAGGATATTTATTGTGAGTAAAATGTTTGCCTATCGTCCTGATATTGATACGTTGCGGGCGGTGGCGGTTTTGTCTGTCGTTATCTTCCATTTTGAACGGGCTTGGCTGCCCGGTGGGTTTCTCGGTGTTGATATTTTCTTTGTGATTTCGGGTTTTTTGATTACTTCGATTATTCACAGGGAGATGATGGACGGCACATTTTCTTTTAAGTCTTTCTATATCCGCAGGATTAAAAGGATTTTGCCGGCGTTTTTTACTGTGGTGTTCGTTACGCTGCTGGTTGCCGTATTTTTTTACTCGCCTGATGATTATAAATTTTTAGGGCGTTCGGCTTTCTCTTCCGTTTTGTTTGCCGCCAATCTTTATTTTGCACGCGGGCAAGGGTACTTCGATCCTGCCCAGGAAGAAAAACCGTTGCTGCATATTTGGTCTCTTTCTGTTGAAGAGCAATATTATTTTCTCTTTCCATTGTTATGTTTGTGGCTGGTGAAGCAGGGGTGGCGTAAGCAGTTTGTTTGTCTTGCTGTATTGATTGTTGCCAGTGCTGCCACAGCTTTTCTGCCTGCATTCGGTTTGGACAAATATTATCTGCCACACCTGCGTGCCTGTGAAATGCTTACAGGTTCTTTAGCAGCGGTGTGGATGCAGTATTGCCGTCTGAAAAACTGTTTCTCTGCCGAGCGCTTTGCTGCTCCTGCCAGTCTGATTTCGGCAGTTGCTTTGACAGCCTGCCTTGCTTTCTATCGGCCTGAAATGCCGCTTTTTCCCGGAGTGGCGGCATTGGTGCCGTGTTTTGCAGCTGCTGCGTTGATTTATTTTAATGGCTTTGAACACCGTTTTAAAAAGTTGTTCGAGTTCAAATGGATTGTTTTTATCGGCTTGATTTCATATTCGCTGTATCTGTGGCATTGGCCGGTATTGGCATTCGCCCGGTTCTGGCTGGGAGAACCGGAATTGCCGGTAACGTGGATGTTGCCGCTGGCTTTGGTCGTGATAGTGCTTTCATTGTTGTCTTACTATTTGGTGGAGCAGCCTTGCAGAAAAATTAGGTCAGCTTTCGGGTGGAATGCTGTTTTGCTGTATGTTTTGCCTGCCGTAGCGGTGGCGGTTTGTTGGAAAGTGTTGATGCAGTCCCCCTTGATTGAAAAGTATCGGGTCGGCGGATTGGCGCGAGATTATTCATCCTGCCACAATAATTTCGACAAGCGTTGTATTTGGGGGGCAGAAAATCGCAAACCGACGGTTTTGATGCTGGGGGATTCTCATGCTGACCATTACAAAACCTTTATCGATACCGTTGGAAAAAGTGAAAACTGGGCGGCTACATTGGTTTCTGCCGATACTTGCGCTTATGTGGAAGGTTACCGTTCGAGGTTATTTGATAGCAGTTCCGGTTGTCGTGCGGTTCATGAATATGCCCGTACTCATTTAAATGAGTATCCGGTAGTATTTTTAGCAATGCGTTGGGGTAATCAGATAGATGCGCAGTCCATCGCTTACGATCCGGAGTTTTTTGCCAAACTTGATGTCACGCTTGCCAAACTGTCGAAGGAAAAACAGGCGGTTTATTTGTTTACGGATACGCCTACGCTGACTCGGCACGGTTTGAGAAGCTACAAGCTGTCGCAGATATTCGGACATTCTCAGCCTGCATTCATGCCTGATGAAACCCATCGTAATGTATTGCTCGGTAACCGGAAAATAAAAGAAGCGGCAGCCCAATATACGAACGTATATATTGTTGATACTGCTTCGCTGATGCCTGTTGATTTTCAGTATGGCGGGAAACCGTTGTTTTCCGACGCAGATCATATCAATCCTTACGGTGGGAAAGTGTTGGCGGATAAGTTCCTACAAAAACATACCTTGTTGGCAGACAATGCCATAGCAACTGTTCAACCAAATCCCTGACGCAGTGGGCAGGAAAGGCAGTTTCGGGTATATTCTGTTTTACCGTGTTCTTTCTGGTCGGCATCGATAAGCACAAGTAGTCAGACTTTGAAAATAAAGCTTTGGTAGGCCGTCTGAAAATATGTTGTTTTTCTTTTCAGACGGCCTGCACATTACATTTCTCTGTATCTTGACTGTCATGTCAAACCATGCAGCAAAACCATCAAACTCAAACAACCATATAAATTATGACGATTTCCATCCTCCAAGATCTCCAATCGCGCGGCCTGATCGCGCAAACCACCGACTTTGAAGCCCTCGAAACCTTATTAAACGAGCAGAAAATCGCCCTCTACTGCGGTTTCGACCCTACCGCCGACAGCCTGCACATCGGCCACCTGCTGCCCGTGTTGGCTTTGCGCCGTTTCCAGCAGGCGGGGCATACGCCGGTTGCGTTGGTGGGCGGGGCGACGGGTATGATCGGTGACCCGAGCTTTAAGGCGGCCGAGCGCAGTTTGAATTCCGCCGAAACCGTGCAGGGTTGGGTGGAAAGCATCCGCGGCCAGCTCAAGCCGTTTTTGAGCTTCGAGGGCGACAACGCGGCGGTGATGGCGAACAATTACGACTGGTTCGGCGGCATGGGCTGCTTGGACTTTCTGCGCGACATCGGCAAGCATTTTTCCGTGAACGCGATGCTGGCGAAAGAGTCGGTCAAACAGCGCATCGAGCGCGACGACGTGGGCATTTCGTTTACCGAGTTCTCCTATGCGCTCTTGCAAGGCTATGATTTTTCGGAATTAAACCGCCGCCACAATGTGGTGCTGCAAATCGGCGGTTCCGACCAATGGGGCAACATCACTTGGGGCATCGACACCACACGCCGTCTGAACCAAAAACAGGTGTTCGGCCTGACCCTGCCGCTGGTTACCAAATCCGACGGCACCAAATTCGGCAAGACCGAAGGCGGAGCGGTGTGGCTGAATGCGCAGAAAACTTCGCCGTATCAGTTTTACCAGTTCTGGCTGAAAGTGGCCGATGCCGATGTATATAAGTTCCTGAAATACTTCACGTTCCTGACCGTCGAACAGATTGACGAAATCGAAGCGAAAGACAAAGCCAGCGGCACCAAGCCCGAAGCGCAGCGTATTCTGGCCGAAGAAATGACCCGCCTGATCCACGGCGAAGAAGCCCTGAAAGCCGCGCAACGCATCACCGAGAGCCTGTTCTCGGGCGACGAAAGCGGCCTGACCGAAAACGACTACGCCCAACTCGCCCTCGACGGCCTGCCCGCCGTTGAAGCCGAAGGCCGTCTGAACGTGGTGGAGGCTTTGGTTTTGAGCGGCTTGGCGAAGTCCAACAAAGAAGCGCGCGAGTTCGTGAAAAACAAAGCGGTGGTCATCAACGGGGAAACGGTCAGCGAAGCGAACAACGCCGACTTTTCGCCGGAAAAACCCGACGATGCCTACCTGCTTACCGACGCGCACAAACGCTTCGGCAAATACACCATCATCAAACGCGGCAAACGCAACCACGCGCTGCTGGTGTGGAAATAGGGCAGGGCGGTAAGGCCGTCTGAAAAATGACTAGGCTGTTGGGTGTCGTTATCTTATTGATAAAACGTAATTTATTTTCTTTGGGCTGCTTTCTACCTGTTCGGGAATGGATGGGGTTTTATCATCAAAGTGCTTGTTGAACACAGCGAAATATTTTCAGACGGCCTGTGCTTGCGGTTGGTTGCATCGGAATGTATCTGTACAGGCATCAGCAAATCGGCTTCAGCCCTTGCCAAGTTGAAATCATGTTGCGTATAATTGCGCGGATTACAGGCACGTAGCTCAGTTGGTTAGAGCACCACCTTGACATGGTGGGGGTCGTTGGTTCGATTCCAATCGTGCCTACCAAAATACGGTGGGAACAACAGAGGTTGCTGAAAACTTCCGTTGTTCCCTTTTTCTATATCCGTTTCAGACGGCCTTTGGATGCCGAAACCGAAGCATCGGAAGTTTGATATGGCTGCTGTTTAAACCTGCCGCGATTTTGATGCAGACGGAAACCCATGTTTGCAGCAGGCAGCGTTTTGGGCGGTCTGAGTGGAAAGCCGATGGTGCGTCCATCTAAAGACCAGCGGAAAGAAACGGCTTTAAGAAAGTATTTCAGACGGCATCTGAGCGGCAGGTTTGCCACATATCAGGCCGTCTGAAAAAATTATCGAATCAAATTAAACGATTATATTCAACTGTTTTGGAGTACCCCCATGATTAACATCACCCTGCCCGACGGCTCCGTCCGCCAATACGAAGCCCCCGTTACCGTGTCCCAAATCGCCGAGTCCATCGGCGCGGGTTTGGCCAAAGCCACGGTGGCGGGCAAGGTAAACGGCGTGTTGGTGGACGCGTGCGACCCGATTACCGCCGATGCCGCCGTGCAGATCATCACCCCGAAAGACCAAGAGGGCGTGGAAATCATCCGCCATTCCTGCGCGCACCTGGTCGGCCATGCCGTCAAACAGCTCTATCCCAATGCCAAAATGGTCATCGGCCCCGTGATTGAAGACGGCTTTTACTACGACATCGCCACCGAAAAACCGTTCACGCCCGAAGACGTGGCCGCCATCGAAGCGCGCATGAAAGAGCTGATTGCCCAAGATTACGACGTGGTCAAAGTGATGACCCCGCGCGCCGAAACCGTGAAAACCTTCACCGAGCGCGGCGAAGAATACAAGCTGCGCCTGATTGACGACATGCCCGAAGTCGAAGCGATGGGGCTGTACCACCATCAGGAATATGTGGACATGTGCCGCGGCCCGCACGTGCCCAACACCCGCTTTCTGAAACACTTCAAGCTCACCAAACTGGCCGGCGCATACTGGCGCGGCGACAGCAACAACGAAATGCTGCAACGCATCTACGGCACCGCTTGGGCCAGCAAAGACGAACTCAAAGCCTACATCCAGCGCATCGAAGAAGCCGAAAAACGCGACCACCGCAAACTCGGCAGACAGCTCGACCTCTTCCACCTGCAAGACGAAGCCCCCGGCATGGTGTTCTGGCACCCGCGCGGCTGGACGCTGTGGCAGATTATCGAGCAGCACATGCGCCGCGAACTCGACGCCGCAGGCTACCGCGAAATCAAAACCCCGCTCATGATGGACAAAACCTTCTGGGAAAAATCCGGCCACTGGGAAAACTACCAGGAAAACATGTTCGTTACCGAGTCCGAAAAGCGCACCTACGCCGTCAAACCCATGAACTGCCCCGGCCACGTCCAAGTGTTCAACCACGCCCTGCGCTCCTACCGCGACCTGCCCATGCGCCTGGCCGAATTCGGCTCCTGCCACCGCAACGAACCCTCCGGCGCCCTGCACGGACTCATGCGCGTGCGCGGCTTTGTGCAGGACGACGCCCACATCTTCTGCACCGAAGAACAGATTACCGCCGAAGCCCAAGCCTTCAACCAGCTTGTCATGAAAATCTACAAACAGTTCGGCTTCGAAAACATCTCCGTCAAACTCTCCCTGCGCCCCGAACAGCGCGCCGGCAGCGACGAAATCTGGGACAAAGCCGAACAAGGCCTGCGCGACGCCCTCACCGCCTGCGGCGTAGCATGGGAAGAACTCCCCGGCGAAGGCGCATTCTACGGCCCCAAAGTCGAATACCACATCAAAGACGCCCTCGGCCGCTCATGGCAGTGCGGCACCATCCAGCTCGACTTCGTCCTGCCCGAACGCCTCGACGCCGAATACGTTACCGAAGACAACGGCCGCGCCCGTCCCGTCATGCTCCACCGCGCCATCCTCGGCTCGCTCGAACGCTTCATCGGCATCCTCATCGAAGAACACGCCGGTTCCTTCCCCCTCTGGCTCGCCCCCGTGCAGATGGTCGTCATGAACATCACCGAAAAACAGGCCGGTTACTGCCGCGAAGTCGTCGAACAACTCAAAGCCGCCGGCTTCCGCGCCGAAGTCGATCTGCGCAACGAAAAAATCGGCTACAAAATCCGCGACAACAGCCAATACCGCTACCCCTACCAAATCGTCGTCGGCGACAAAGAAATGGAAAACGGCCAAGTCGCCGTGCGCCGCAAAGCCGAAGACCTCGGCAGCCTGAAAGTGGACGAATTTATTGCGCAGTTGCAGGCAGAATTGGCAAGCATTTAAAACCGCCGTGTGCCGAACATGAAGGCCGTCTGAAAGGCTTAGGGTAGGTGTCAATCTGCTGCTTTTTCAGACGGCCTTAACCGCAGGCAAATGCCTGTCTGAAATGTTCAGGCCGTCTGAAAACAGAACGGCGGGTTCACACCCTCCCTACGAATGCCGGATTAAATCCGGATTGGAACAACAACAAAATCATCAGGCCGCCCGAAAGAGATTTTCAGACGGCCTGATTCAAAATTGCTCTGTCAAAGCAGGTTGCCAGCCAGCCGGAAATCACAACGGGTTAAACTGCTAAGTGATGCCTGTCTGAAAAAATCCAGACGGCGTAGGGTGGGTGTCAACCCACCTTTCAGGCTGCCAGAAAAGGCGTGTAGAATGGACATTGCACACAGATCGGCTTGCCAAGTCCGACTTTCAGACGGCCTGAAAACAGAATGGCAGGTTGATGCCCGCCCTATGGAAACCAAGGAGACAACCATGTTTACTTCAGGATATTACATCACTGCCGAGCTGCGCTTGAAAGACGCCGCAAAAATCGGGCAGGCAAAGCAGGCTTTGTCGGTATTGGCAGAAAAAACGCTCACCGAAACGGGCTGTTCGATTTTTACCGTACACCACGATACAAATGAACCCACGCGCTTCCTGTTGTGGGAGCGTTTTGATGACGAACAGGCATTCAAACGGCATTTTGACGAACCGCACACCCGAGACTATATGGCTTTGGATCTGACAGAAGTGGTACAGTATTTCGTCAGTAATGTACTGGATTAAATCCGGATTGAAAAAGCAACAAAATCATCAGGCCGTCCGAAAGAGATTTTCAGACGGCCTGAATTCAAAATTGACCTGTCAAAACCGTTTTTCAGCCTGAAATAGCAAAGGGTTCATCCGCCATGTAATGCCTGTCTGAAAATTCAGACGACGTAGCCGTAGGGTGGGTGTAAACCCACCTTTCAGGCTGCCAGAAAGCCGGCCGAACCTGTGGTCGGCAGGCGTTACGCCCCAGCCGTGGACGATAAAGGCACGTTTCATGGTCTGCATTCCTTGCATCGGTGTCGAACGGGACGTTGCGCAGGCGGACAGGGCGAGCGCGGCAGCGGTGAGGCAGAAAGTTACGGCAGTTACGGATTAACTTGCCGACCATTGTCAATAAAAACAAGCGTTTTCTCAACATCATACGCATGAATGGCTGAACTAAATACCGCTATTCTTCCAGAAAGCTTTTTTAATTCATCGCTTTGAAAAAATGCACTCATCGCTTGACGGTCGGCAAAACCCAAAATCAACGCCCCATGAAACTGCACTTCTGGCGCATTATCATGTGCCACATTGGGTGAATTCCATTGACTTTGTTTCCATGGACTATATGCTTTGGTACGCAATTCTTTCAATTTGCCCATATTCGCCAAACTTGGTGCTAATTCGTGATTGATAAATTGTTGAAATTCATGTTCACTGATATTGGATCGTTTGCGAATAAAGACCATACTCCGAGCGGTTACAACATCATTGCGGTTGGCTACATGATACCACTTGGAATTTTTAGGAAATGACGCATACAAAATGGTGCGGTTAAATAAATTCACTTCATCAGCATGTGCCAACTGATTTTGCTTTTTTCCTCGTAATAAAGACAAATAGCCTTTTAAAGTAACATCGGCCACCCCATCAATTTTTCTTTTGGCAGGAATATGCGTTTCCACGCCATCAATGGCGTGCCACAAACCTGTATTGTGTTCTGCAAAATGAATTTGACGATACTCTTTCAAACCCTTATTGGCAGAAATAATTTGAGCATGCGCCCCTTGCCAACGCTGCATACTATCTTGACGCGGTTTATCGGCCCGCATCCACAATAAAATTGATGACGATAAATTTTTTTCAACCGGCACTGCAGTTTGCACAGGCATTACAGACATCGTTTCAGCTTGACTATTCATATTTAATGTAAAACCCAACAATAATGTAGCTAATTTTGTTACGGTATTGTTTTTCATAGTATTTAAAATTCAAAAAATAAATTGTTAATAGGTGCTGGTTCATATTTTCAGGCTGCCTGAAACCGATTGAACTCAACTCCGACCCGTACTCAATCCAGCCTTGCCATTCACCCACAAAGCTTTCAGCAACACTTTCCACGGCGACAGACTCGGGTTTGGCTGTTTGCCTTTTCCGATTAACGCCATTTGCGCCATATACCAATCCATCTCCAGCACCGCGCCGACTTTGTTATCCACTGCCGCCACACCGGTTTTGATTCGGTTGGTGGTGATGGTCTGATAAGCGCCTTGCCGGATTTGGTTCGGCAAATCAGGCATTAAGGCAAACGGGCGGGCGATGCCGATAAAGTCCAGATGCCCGCTTTGCAGCGCTTCGTTCATGGCGGCTTCAGAACGGAAACCGCCCGTGATAATCAGCGGCACTTGGCTGACGGCACGCGCTTTTTCCGCATAATCCAAGAAAAAGGCTTCCCGTTTTTTCGTGCTTTCCTTCGCCGTCAGCATTTCGGGGCTTTCGTAATTGCCGCCTGAAATTTCGATAAAATCTATTCCCAATTCCGACATTTTCTGCACCACTCGAATGCTGTCGCTTTCATCGAAGCCGCCTTTTTGGAAATCGGCGGAATTCAATTTCAAACCCACCAAAAATTCAGGGCGCACCGCCGCCCGAATGCCTTGGTAAATTTCCACCAAAAAGCGCATACGGTTTTCCAAACTGCCGCCCCATTTGTCGTTGCGGCGGTTATGGTGCGGCGACAAAAACTGGCTGATCAAATAACCGTGCGCCCCGTGGATTTGCACGCCCGAAAACCCCGCCTGTTCGGCAAGCCGTGCGGTTTCGATAAACCGGCCGACCAACTCTTCAATCTCGCCGGCGGCCAATTCGCGCGGCGGATTGATAAAGCCGTCCATGCCCTGCAAGGCAACTGCACTCGGCGCAACAGGCGTGGGCGACAGCACTTTGGGCGACTGTTTGCCTGCGTGGTTAATCTGCATAATCAATAAAGTATTGTTTTGCTTCCCTGCATTTGCCCATGCTTTGAGCGTGTCCATACTGCGATCATCGGTCAGCACCACATCGTTAATCGAGCCTTTGCCGTTGTCGGCCACCATCACATTGCCCGTAACCAATACGCCCGCGCCGCCTTTGGCCCATGTGTCATACAGGCGGACAAGCTGTTCGGTCGGCTGGTTGTGTTTGGCAAGCTGCTCTTCCATGGCGGATTTGAAGAAACGGTTTTTGGCGGTTTGGCCGTTTTTAAAAGTAAAAGGTTGAAATAACATAAAAATATCCTAATGAAATTTAATAAAAAATACAGTTTATCGCATACTAACCACAATTTTTCCGCGTGTGCGGCCTTGCTCCAATTCATCAAATGCTTGATTGATTTCTTCAAACGGATAAACGGATTGGGTATAAGGTTTAATGTGCCCCTGTTCAACCAACCGGGCAATTTGGGCAAGCTGTTTACCGTTGGCTTGCATAAACAAAAATTGATAATCCACTTTTTTTCTGCAACTCGCGCAACGAACGCCACGGCTTAAAAAGTACATCGCCAGTTGCAAAAATACATTTAAACCTGCTTTTTTCGCATAAGCTGGCGTAGGCGGGCCTGAAATAGAAATCAAACGACCGCCTTTTTTCATAACTTTCAATGAATTAAGCAAAGTTTTTTTGTCCAAACTATTGAGTACCACATCATAATCTTTCAACACACCAGTGAAATTTTGTTTTTTATAATCAATCACCAAATCTGCGCCCAAGCTTTTCACAAAATCCACATTTGCCGTGCTGGCGGTGGTTGCCACAAATGCCCCCAAATATTTCGCCAACTGGATGGCAACTGT
This sequence comes from Neisseria sp., assembly GCF_041804105.1. GTDB lineage: Bacteria > Pseudomonadota > Gammaproteobacteria > Burkholderiales > Neisseriaceae > Neisseria. Next base: position 3,819 of record NZ_JBHCJY010000105.1, on the reverse strand, counting down.
TCCCACGCCGCCCGCTCCCGCATGAATAAAGACTTTTTGCCCTGCTTTCACTTGCGCGGTTTCCACCAACGCTTGCCAAGCCGTTAAAGCCACAAGCGGTAAACCTGCCGCATCCGCCATCGACAAATTATTGGGCTTTTTCGCCGCATCATCTTGATGAATGGCGATTTTTTCAGCAAACGCACCAATTCTGCCATCACGCGGACGGGCAAAAACTTCATCGCCCACCGCAAATTGGCGCACATTTTTGCCCACCGCCACCACTTTGCCAGCCACATCATGCCCCAAAATCAAGGGGAACGAATACGGCACGAGCATTTTGAATTCGCCGCTTTTGATGCGTAAATCCAAGTGGTTCAATCCTGCGGCATACACCTCCACCAGCACATCGTCATCATTCATAACAGGTTCGGGCATATCGCCCAAAATCGCAGGGGCTTTCTGATATTGTTTAATAAAATAGGATTTCATGAAAATTCGTTCCTGTAGATTTATAAGTTCATAAGTTTAAAAATTTAAACATCAAAATGAAAAATTTAAGGTTGGATGCAGCCGTCTGCCACAAACGATGCCATCAAGCGTTGAAAGCGTTCGCCGGCTTGTTGCAAGGTAGCGGTGTAATAACGCTCTTTGCCATGTTGTTCCACCGCCACCAAACCCGCGTCCAACATAATTTTCAGATGATGCGACACCGCAGGGCGCGACAAATGCAGGCGTTCGGTCAAATCATTAACATTCAGGCTGCCGTGCTCAAACAGAATATGCAGAATCATCAAGCGGTTTTCATCGCTTAACACGGTGAACGTGGGGATACATTCTTTTAATATCTCTATGGTTTGTTGGGACATGGCTGCCAATCCAGTTTATACGTTTAAAAATTTAAACCTATTTTAAGTTGCGGCTACTATAAAGTCAAGGCTGATATAAACGCAAAAACGGCCGGAAGCATCAAGGCCGTCTGAAAACTTTTCAGACGGCCTGAATTTATCTATTCGATTATTTCTATTGATTTTATTGAAAATCAAATTGTTACCGCCGGCCGAATTTTTCCAGCAGAAAATCCGCCATGCTGCGCACGGTGGGAACAGAGCCGCGGTTTTTGTAATACACGAGATACAGCGGCACGGTATCGACCGCCCATTCGGGCAGCAGCCGCACCCAGCCTTCGCGCAGCATGTTGTCGAAACAGGGCAGCAGCGCGATGCCGGCGCCGTCGGAAACCATTTGGCCGAGCAGATTGGCATCGTTGCTGCTGAGTTTGCTGCCGCCCTGTATGTGCACGCTGTGCTGCTTGCAGGTAAAGCGCCATTCGGGGCCGTCGTATTTGTTTAACAGCGCATGGCCGTGCAGCTCGTGCGGGCTTTTGGGGCGGCCGGCGCGTTGCAGGTAGCTTTCGGCGGCAAACAGCCCCAGCTCGATGTCGGCGAGTTTGCGGGCAACGACGTTATCGCCTTCGGGCAGGCCGAGGCGCAGGGCGATGTCGATGCCGTCTTGAATCATATTCACTTTTTTATTGTTGATTTCGACTTCCAGCATTACATCGGGATAGCGGCGCATGTATTCGGCCAGATGAAGCATCAGAAAGCCGCGCCCCACTTCGGTGGAAACCGACAGCCGCAAGAGGCCGCCGGGCGTGTCGAGCTTGCCCTGCACGCTGTTTACGGCGGTTTGCGCCGCCAACATCATTTCCTGCGCGCGTTGGTAAAACTGTTCGCCCACTTCGTTGAGCAGCACACCGCGTTTGCTTCTGTCCATCAGCGCGGTACCTAAGTCCGCCTCCAAGCGGCTGATGCGGCGGCTCAGGCGCGATTTGGGGATATTCGCCAAATCCGCCGCCTTGCTGAAACTGCCCGCCTGCACCACCGCCACAAACAGGCGGATATCGTTTAAATCCACATTACCCATTTTTTTGTTCTATTTTTGCAACTTAAAGTTTGATTTTTATATCTTGTTGCAAAATTATGCGTATCTATAATGCGCCCTGTCAACAAGACACTTTTAAATAAACACTCAACAAGGAAACTGTAATGAGCCAACCTGCAAACTTCAACGGCGCCGCGCCGAAAATCGACCCCGCCAACGCCGCGATGCTGTTAATCGACCACCAAAGCGGCCTGTTCAATACCGTGCGCGATTTAAACGTGCGCGAACTGCGGGCCAATGCCGTTACTTTGGCAAAAATCGCCACTTTGGCCAAAATGCCTGTGATTACCACCGCTTCTGTGCCACAAGGCCCCAACGGCCCCCTGATTCCCGAAATTCATGAAGCCGCGCCGCACGCGCAATACGTTGCGCGTAAAGGTCAAATCAACGCTTGGGATAACCCTGATTTCGTGGCAGCCGTCAAAGCCACCGGCAAGAAGCAACTCATCATCGCCGGCACCATCACCAGCGTGTGCATGGCCTTCCCCGCCATTTCCGCCATTGCCGAAGGTTATCAGGTGTTCTGCGTGATTGACGCTTCCGGCACCTACAGCAAAATGGCGCAGGAGATCACTTTGGCGCGCATCGTGCAGGCAGGCGCCGTGCCGATGGACACCGCCGCCGTGTGCTCGGAAATCCAGCAAACCTGGAACCGAGACGACGCCGCCGAATGGGCGAAAGCTTACGAGCTGATTTTCCCCGAATACCAACTGCTGATTGAGAGCTACACCAAAGCCCGCCAAGTGGAGCACGACGGCGAGCAACTGGATTCGGAACGCGCTTGATTTATTTTTGATTAACCCGTTTCAGACGGCCAACCCTTCCCGATAAGGCCGTCTGAAAAAACCCACCGCCTCAAATAAGGAAACCCAAAATGGCAAACAAAAAACCCTATATCCGCTTAGACAAAAACGACGCCGCCATGCTGCTGGTGGACCACCAAACCGGCCTGCTTTCGCTGGTGCGCGACATCGACCCCGACAAATTCAAAAACAACGTGCTGGCCACCGCCGATTTAGCCAAATATTTCGGACTGCCCACCATTCTCACCACCAGCTTTGAAAACGGCCCCAACGGCCCCTTGGTGCCCGAACTGAAAGAAATCTTCCCCGACGCGCCCTATATTGCCCGCCCCGGCAACATCAACGCTTGGGACAACGAAGAATTCGTCAAAGCCGTCAAAGCCACCGGCAAAAAACAACTGATTATTGCCGGCGTGGTAACCGAAGTTTGCGTGGCCTTCCCTGCCCTTTCTGCCATTGAAGAAGGTTTCGACGTATTCGTGATTACCGATGCGTCGGGCACCTTCAACCAAATGACCCGCGACGCCGCATGGGACCGCATGAGCCAGGCCGGCGTGCAACTGATGACCTGGTTCGGCGCCGCCTGCGAACTGCACCGCGACTGGCGCAACGACATTGAAGGCTTGGGCGCGCTGTTCGGCAACCATATCCCCGATTACCGCAACCTGATCACCAGCTTCAACACGCTCACTCAGGGTAAATAAACGCAAAACAGGCCGTCTGAAAAATGTTTCAGACGGCCTGATTAGGTTTAGAATGGCAACCGTTTAACCGCACCCAAAAAGGAATAACAATGACCAAAATCGCCCTCGTTATCGGCAGCTTGAGCAAACAATCCATCAACCGCGCCGTGGCCGGATACATCGCCGCGCAAGCGCCCGCAGGCGTGGCAATCGAAGAAGTGCAAATCCGCGATTTGCCGCTCTACACGCAAGACCTCGATGCCGAAAGCGTGCCGCAATACGAACGCGTGCGCGCGCAGCTCAAAGCCGCCGACGCCGTGCTGATTGTCAGCCCCGAACACAACCGCGCCATGCCCGCCGCCGTGAAAAACCTGATCGACATCGCCTCGCGCCCCTACGGCCAAAACGTG
>NZ_JBHCJY010000104.1:0-4055 GCF_041804105.1 Neisseria sp. | reverse complement strand
GTGGAGATGGCGATGCCGAATTCTTTTGCGGCTCTACGAATCGTCCATCCTTGACGGAGTTTTTTGAGCACGAGTTGTTTGAAGTCTTGTGAATAGGCCATGGTGGAATTGTATCGAATAATATGTTTATTTGCTATACATGATTACTCCCCCCGCTTGACAGTTAAAAAAACGTTACGGGTGGTTGAAATTATGTTCCTTTCAATGGAAAGCAATATATCAGGCCGTCTGAAAATTTCAGACGGCCTTAAGCATGGGAAAAAGTCGGGGATCGGGTTGTAAACCCATTACTTTTTCCGTTTTGCCCGCGGATGCGTTTCGTCATATACCTTGGCCAAATGGTCGAAATCGAGCTTGGTATAAATCTGCGTGGTGGAAAGGTTACTGTGGCCGAGCAGTTCCTGCACGGCGCGGATGTCTCGGGCAGACTGGAGCAGATGGCTGGCATAACTGTGCCGCATCATATGCGGTGAAAGATGCTGCGGGCTGCCGTGCTTGAGTGCCCATTGTTGCAGGCGGCTCTGTATTTGGCGGCGGCTCAGTCGTTTGCCGAAGCGGTTGGTAAACAGCGCGGTTTCGTCCGGAACAGCCGTCCGCTCGGCAAGATAGGCGCGGACGGCCTCGATGCTTTTTCCCGCCAGCGGCACTTGGCGGTGCTTGCCGCCTTTACCGACCACGCTCACCCAGCCCTCATCCAGCAGAATATCGTGCAGATTCAATGCCTGCACCTCACCCAAGCGCAAGCCGCTGCCGTACATCAGCTCGAAAACGGCCTGATCGCGCACATCCAACACATTCTCCATATCCGCCGCACCGCTGTCGAGCACGCGGTTTAACGTTTCCTGCTCCACTGCCTTAGGCAGCCGTTCGGGCGCTTTCGGAGCCTTCAAACCCAGCGTCGGGTCGGTATCCGACAGGTTTTGCGCCAACAGCCAGCCGCAATACTGCCGCCACACCGACAATTTGCGCGCGATGCTGCGCTCGCCCGCACCCTGTTGCGAAAGCCGTTTCAGCGCGGCCAGCAATATGCTGCGCGACACGGCGGTGTTTTCAGACGGCATCAGGGTAAAAAGCTGAACCAAATCACGCCTGTAAGCGGCAAGCGTGTGCGGCGATTTGCCCTGTTGCCGCAAAGCCGACAGATAGGCTTCGGCATAAGCGGAAAACTCGGCGGCAGTCATTTCAGACGGCCTCCAATGCCCGACGCAAACCGTCGGGCAAACGGCAGACCTTCTGCCTGCCGTAGTCGAAACACACCATCCCCGTCCGCACCCGTGCAATCTCAAGGCCGTCTGAACGGGTAATGTTGTACAGCAACGCAAACCCGCTGCGCCCGATGTCCGCCACACCGATTTCCAGCCGCAGCCCGTCGCCGTGGCGCGCCTGCGCGAGATACTGCACGGCTGCATCCGCCATAATCAGCCCGCTGCCGCCCGCATCAAGTTCGGTAAAGCCCAGCGAAGCCAGCCAGCGCACGCGGGCTTCGTGGCACAGCCGCAATACGGCATCGTTGGCCAAATGCCCGCCGTAGTTGATGTCGCCGATTTGAACGCGGATTTCGGCAGTAAAAACAATATGTTCAGGGGCTGATACGGTAATGCGCGGCATAAATATTCCTTCACGGTTTTCAGACGGCCTTTGTTTTCCACCACGCCCGCCGATGCCGTCTGAACACATCAATCGGATGCTTCCGTATCGGCAGCAACCCGCCGGACACAATACAACCGATTGAATAAAATGGTTTTTTTAAAAACCAAATACCATTCCACACAACCCTAAACAACGGATTGGCTTGTTCAGACGGCATCGGCAGGATCGGTTAAACCCGTCCTGCGGCAAAGACAGTTATTATAAAGGATGCCGCCGCCGCACGATATTTCTGCCCGAACTTTGATTTCGGCAAAATTTTCCGCAGCACATCTGCGTTACAATCAAGCCGTTCCTTTTCTGAAAACGAGGTAAAAAATGAGCCGGACTTTTGAAACCGAAGAAAACACCGTAGGCAAATGCCCCGACTGTTCCGTAGAAGTCGGCACCGTGTTCGACGGAGAAGACTGCGGCGCGGACTTAATCCATGTGTACGAAACCGAAGCGCTTGCCCGCGAAGCACTTGGGTTTTACACGGAAAAAGCCCGCAAAGCAGAAAGCGAGCCTTGCGAAATCACCAGTGAAATCAATGCCGTGGACGGCGGCTATGAATTAAAGGCGCATTTTGAATTCTGCTGTCAGGCCGAAAAAGTGATTTTCCAGCTTTCCACACGCTGAAGAAGCCGTTTTTCAGTTCAGGCCGTCTGAAATTGTTTTCAGACGGCCTGTGTTCAACTGCCGTAGGTACGGTTAGCCGCCTTAAGCGGCGTAACCGTACAAACCCGCAGCCTGTCTCCCCAGCCCGTTTTCAGACGGCCTTTATCAAACCATCCGCCATTGCGTACGGTTACGCCCGTTGGGGCGGGCTAACCGTACCTACTCAATCCGACTGTACCCACGAAACCTACTTATGCAGCCCGCACTCTTTGCTGTCGGTGCTTTCCCACCACCAACGCCCCGAGCGCACGGGGTCGCCGAGTTTGACGGGGCGGGTGCAGGGTTCGCAGCCGATGCTGGGATAGCCCTGGCTGTAAAGCGCGTTGAGCGGTACGGCGTGTTTTTGCGCGTAGGCCCAGACATCGGTTTCTTCCCAGTCGAAAATCGGGTTGAACTTGGCGATGCCGCGCGCGGTGTCGGCTTCTTCAAACGGCAGCTCCGTGCGGGTGTCGGACTGGCTGCGGCGTTGGCCGGTCAGCCATGCGGGGGCATCGGACAATGCGCGGTTGAGCGGTTCGATTTTGCGGATGCGGCAGCATTCGCGGCGGCGTTCGACGCTTTCATAAATCGATGCCGCGCCGTATTCGCGCTCGAAACGTTCGGCGGAATCGGTATCCGGTGCAAACACTTCGATGCCGATGCCGTATTGTTCGTCGGTTCGGGCAATCAGCGTTTCGGTTTCGGGATTGAGCCTGCCGGTGTGCAGCGTAACGATGCGGACGGGCAGTTTCAGACGGCACAGCATATCGGTTACGACCATGTCTTCGACGGCCAGGCTGGTGGCGAACACGGCTCGGGGGAATCGTTCGGCGATGCCTTGCAAACGTTGCTCGAGCATATTTTCCAGCTCGGGCAGACGCGCAGCATCGGCTTGGCCGACGGCGGGAATTTTCCAGAATTCGGGGCGGAACAGGGACATGTTTTTTCGGTTCGGTTTGGGTTTGTGCGGTTGGCGGCATCCGTCCGGCAATCCGTTTGATGCGGCGGATTTATCGTGTTTGTGTTTGGCCGAGGCCGTCTGAAAAGTTCAGACGGCCTTATTCTGCGCGCTTCAGACGGCCTTTGAAAGGAACGGTTTTTTCTTTCGATATAACCAAATCCGAAACGGCGGGTGCAACTGGGCAAACCGTAATCCGTTTCCGGAAAATCTGTTTTCAAACCGCCGTAGGTACGGTTAGCCCGCCAAAGCGGGCGTAACCGTACAAACCGCAGCCTGTCTTCAGAAAATCTGTTTTCAACAACATTTTTTCAGACGGCCTTTACCCAGCCATCCGACACGGCGTACGGTTACGCCCGCTTGGGCGGGCTAACCGTACCTACGCGACTGTCCAATACCCGTCATTCCCGCGCATGCGGGAATCCGGTGCTGAACTTCAGAAACTTTGTTGATTCATGCGCCCGCAAATATCCACTATGGATTCCCGCATGCGCGGGAATGACGATGGCTTTCCGTTTTCAATGAAATCCTGCAAATGAAATCCTGCAAAACAGGCCGTCTGAAAATTTTCAGACGGCCTGTTTCGTGAATCACCGTAGGTGCGGTTAGCCCGCCGAAGCGGGCGTAACCGTACAAACCGCAGCCTGTCTTCGGAAAATCTGTTTTCAAAAACATTTTTTCAGACGGCCTTTACCCAGTCATCCGACACGGTGTACGGTTACGCCCGCTTCGGCGGGCTAACCGTACCTACCCGATATCTTCGCCGTGCCACAAATCCTGCTGGCTGCCCTGCGGCGGCAGGTGTCCCACGCCG
>NZ_JBHCJY010000103.1:0-4639 GCF_041804105.1 Neisseria sp. | reverse complement strand
GCCGATGCCGATCAGGCGGAACGCGTCAACGCGCGGCGGCGGAACGCGGCGCACGAGTTCCGCGCCTGCCTGTGCGAGTGCGGCGGGGTCGGGCAGTGCGGAAGAATAAGTCAGCGAACGGGTGATGATGCGGAAATCGAAGGTTTTCAGTTTGAGCGTTACCCCGCGCGCCTGCACGTTTTTACGCTGCATCTGCCGCCACAGGTCTTCGGCCAGATGCGGCAGGTGGTCGGCGGCCTGTGCCAGCGGCACGTCTTCGGGCAGGGTGATTTCGGTGGAAATCTGCAAACGTTCGCGGTCGGGTTTGACGGGGCGGTTGTCTTCGCCGCGCGCCAAATCGTACAGGCGGTAGCCGTAGCGGCCGAACAGGTTGACCAGTTCGCCGCGTTCGAAACGGCGCAGGCCGCCTGCGGTTTCTACACCCAGCGCGCGCATTTTCTGCAGGGTAACTTTGCCCACGCCGGGGATTTTGCCCAAGGGCAGGGTTTCGAGGAATGCCGCCACTTTTTCGGGCGGCAGTACGAATTGTCCGTCGGGCTTGCGCCAGTCGGAAGCGATTTTGGCCAGAAATTTGTTCGGTGCGATGCCCGCCGATGCGGTCAGCCCCGTTTCGGCGAGAATTTCCGCGCGTATCCGTTTGGCGGTTTCGCCGGCATAGGGGATGTTCTGCAGGTTGCGGGTAACGTCGAGATAGGCTTCGTCGAGCGAGAGCGGTTCGATTAAATCGGTGTAGCGGCGGAAAACGCCGTGTATCCGGGCGGAAACGTCGCGGTACAAATCGAAATGCGGCGGGATATACACGGCCTGCGGACACAGCCGCTTGGCCGAGGCCACGGGCATTGCGGAACGCAGCCCGAACCTGCGTGCTTCGTAGGATGCGGCGCAAATGACCGAACGCGGCCCGTCCCATGCCACCACCACCGGCAGTCCGCGCAGATGCGGCTGTTCGCGCAGTTCTACCGAAGCATAGAACGCGTCCATATCGATGTGGATGATTTTGCGCGGGGTCATGGCGTAAAGGCCGTCTGAAAAAGATGGGTGCGATTGTACCGCAAACCCTTTCCGGGATAACTTTTGATACAATTCCGGCACAGCAATGCGACATGCCGCCACACCTGCACGCACATAAAAACAGCGGTGCGGCGGCCTTTTCAGACGGCCTTATCCGCAACAGAGGGAAAACCATGTGGAACAGTATTTCCGACTTCATCTATCACGGCCCGGTCAAGGCCGAAATCATCGAATCGTTTTTAATGGTACTCGCGCTGCTGGTGCTGCGCGCCGTTTTCCTGCAAACGAATTTCCGCCGCCATCCCGACATGGAATTGGAAGTCAAACGGCGCTGGTATGTGGTCAGCCGCAATATCACGCTGGTGCTGGCATTGTTCGGACTGGTATTGGTGTGGGAGTCCCAAATCCGCACGCTGGCACTGTCGATGCTGGCCGTGGCCGCCGCCATCGTGCTGGCCACCAAAGAGCTGATTATGTGCCTGTCGGGCAGCGTACTCAGGGCCAGCACCAACCAGTATTCGGTGGGCGACTACATCCAGGTCGGCAACCTGCGCGGCCGCGTAGTCGACATCAACCTTTTGAATACATTGATGATGCAGATCGGCCCCAACGCGCTTATCGGCCAATTGAGCGGCAAAACGGTGTCGTTCCCCAACAGCCTGCTGCTGTCCAACGCCGTTCAGCGCGACAATGTTTTGGGCGATTTCGTGGTGCACACGTTCGACATTCCCGTTCCCATCCATCTGGATTCCGACGCAATTGTCCCGCGTTTGGAAGAAATACTCGTGCCGCTGTGCCGCCCCTACATCCACCGCATCGAACGGCATCTGGCCATGCTTCAGGCGGAAAAAATGTTCATCACCCCCGCCGCCCAACCCCGCATCACCCGCGTACCGTTCGACGACAAGGTGTACAACATCGTCGTGCGCTTCGCCTCGCCGGTCAACAAACGGCTGGAGTTCCAACAGCTGGTATTGGACGAATTCATCAGAGTCCAATACCAGCTGTTGAAAGAACACGGCCTGCCGCCGGCGTAAAGGCCGTCTGAAAAGGCAAGGTTCAAAGCCCGTCGGAAGCAAAAGGCCGTCTGAACATTTTCAGACGGCCTTTTGCTTTAAACCCGCAACTTGTGCCACTATATAGCCTGTATCGTTTTCAAACCATCCAACCCGCAAGGAAACCCATGAGCAGCAACGTATTACTGAATCTGGCCGACGAGCCGCGTTACGACGAAATCCGAACCGAAGACATCCGCCCCGCGATGGAGGCGGCAATGGCCGAAGCACGGGAACAGATAGCGGCGGTCAAGGCGCAGCCCGAAACCGGTTGGGCGAACACGGTCGAGCGCCTGACCGACATTACCGAACGCGTCGGCCACATCTGGGGCGTGGTCGCACACCTGAACTCGGTGGTCGATACGCCCGAACTGCGTGCGGTGTACAACGGGCTGATGCCCGAAGTTACCGTGTTTTTCACCGAAATCGGGCAGGACATCGAACTGTATGCGCGTTTCAAAGCCATCAAAAATTCGCCCGAGTTCGACACGCTGACCCAAGCGCAGAAAACCAAGCTGGAACACGATTTGCGCGGTTTCGTCTTGAGCGGTGCGGAACTGCCACCCGAAAAACAGGCCGAGTTCGCCGCACTGCAAACCGAAGGGGCGCAACTGGGCGCGCAGTTTTCGCAAAACGTACTCGACGCGACCGACGCGTTCGCGCTCTATTTCGAGAACGACGCGGAACTGGGCGGCCTGACCGAAGACGCACTGGCGATGTTTGCCGCGGCAGCCGAAGCCGAAGGCAAAACGGGCTACAAAATCGGCTTGCAGATGCCGCATTATCTGGCAGTGATGCAGTATGCCGGCAACCGCGCGCTGCGCGAGCAGCTTTACCGCGCCTACGTTACCCGCGCCAGCGAATTGGCCGACGGCGGCAAATTCGACAACACGCCGCTGATTGACCGCACGCTGGAAGTGGCCCTGCAGGAATCTGAACTTTTGGGCTTCAAAAACTACGCCGAACTGTCGCTCTACACCAAAATGGCGGAAACGCCCGAACAGGTGCTCGCCTTCCTGCGCGACTTGGCCCGCCGCGCCAAACCGTTTGCCGAAAAAGACTTGGCCGAAGTGAAAACGTTTGCGGCGGAACAGCTCGGCATCGCCGACCCGCAGCCCTGGGATTTGACCTATGCGGGCGAAAAGCTGCGCGAAGCGAAATATGCGTTTTCCGAAACCGAAGTGAAAAAATACTTCCCCGTCGGCAAAGTATTGGCGGGGCTTTTCGGCCAAATCAAACGGCTCTACGGTGTGGATTTGCGCGAAAAATCCGTACCGGTGTGGCACAAAGACGTGCGCTATTTCGAGCTGCTGAAAAACGGCGAAGTGTTCGGCGGCGTGTATATGGATCTGTACGCCCGCGAAGGCAAACGCGGCGGGGCTTGGATGAACGATTACCGCGGCCGCCGCAAATTTTCAGACGGCCTCGTGCAGACACCGGTTGCCTATCTGGTGTGCAATTTCACTCCGCCCGTCGGCGGTAAGGAATCGCGCCTGACGCACGACGAAATCACCACCCTCTTCCACGAAACCGGCCACGGCCTGCACCACCTGCTCACCCGTGTGGACGAATTGGGCGTATCCGGCATCAACGGCGTGGAATGGGATGCGGTGGAACTGCCCAGCCAGTTTATGGAAAACTTCTGCTGGGAATACGACGTATTGGCCGGCATGTCGGCCCACGAAAGCGACGGCGCACCGCTGCCGCGCGAACTGTTCGACAAAATGCTGGCGGCGAAAAACTTCCAGCGCGGCCTGTTTCTCGTGCGACAGATGGAATTCGCGCTATTCGACATGCAGGTTTACAGCGAAACCGACCAAGGCCGTCTGAAAAACTGGCCGCAGGTGCTCGATGCCGTGCGTGAAGAAGTGGCCGTTATCCGCCCGCCTGCCTACAACCGCTTCGCCAACAGCTTCGGCCACATTTTCGCCGGCGGCTACTCCGCAGGCTATTACAGCTATGCTTGGGCGGAAGTGTTGAGCGCCGATGCCTATGCTGCATTTGAAGAAAGCAGCGACGTTTCCGCCACGGGACAACGGTTCTGGAACGAAATCCTTGCCGTCGGCGGTTCGCGCAGCGCGATGGAATCCTTCAAAGCCTTCCGCGGTAGGGAACCGAAAATCGATGCGCTGTTACGCCACAGCGGGTTCGACACAGAAGCCGCGTAGCCGTCCGGATAACGCAGAAACACAAAAGGCCGTCTGAAAATACGTTTTCAGACGGCCTTTCAACCGCATCGACCGTAGATACGGTCAGCCTGCCGCAGCGGGCGTAACCGTACAAGCGGAGCGCGGGCAGCCTGCCTGCACGGTGCTCGGCATTTCGGCGTTTTTATGGGGGTCGGCAGCCCCCGCTCCGGCAATCAAAGACTTACCAAAAAACGGTGGAGTTACACCCACCCTTGTATGTTGAAACCGATGTACCATAGCAGCCAAACAGGTTATCTGCCTCTGTACACGCCCTGGGATTTTTTAACATCCGTGTCTTAGCTAAACGAGCAGATAACCAACCATCACCACAACCGAACAGTTGCACGACAACACAACCGAATGCAAGGAAGGTTTATGATGAGT
>NZ_JBHCJY010000102.1:0-2553 GCF_041804105.1 Neisseria sp. | reverse complement strand
ACCTGTTCCGCCTGGCTACCCCAAAGAACGGCAAAACATTGGCTGAATGGATTAAAGAAAAGGTGGAGTTGCGAAAACAGCAAGAGCATACGCGCCTGAGTGATAACTGCGTTACGCTGCTGACAGACTTTGCCAACGGAAATGCCAAGACCGGTGCGGATATTATTTCCACCATGACCGCGCCGTTGAGTATTTTCTTGGACCCGGTGGTTGAAGCGGTCACCAGCGGCGACGATTTCTATTTGGACGATGTACGCAAAAAACCGATGACTATATATGTGGGGGTGCTGCCTACCGAGACCACCGTGTTTGCCCGCCTAACCAATCTGTTTTTCAGCCTGCTTGCCAACGTCAACGTCTATCAGGGGCTGCCTGAACACAACCCCGGCATTCTGAAGCACCAATGCCTGATGCTGATGGACGAATTTACCGCCCTCGGCGTGGTGCCCGCCATCGAGCACGGTGTGGCGTATATGGCCGGTTACAACATGAGGCTGATGATTATCTTCCAAACGCCGTCGCAGGTAGAAAAGCTGTATCAGAAAACCGGTATGCGGACGTTCTTTACCAATTTCGGCTGCCAAATCGTCTTTCCGCCACGGGAACAGGCCGATGCGGAAGAGTACAGCAAGCTGATAGGCTATGAAACGTTCAAGGCCAAATCCACATCGCGCTCCCGCGGCAAAAGCAGTAGCAGCAGCAACAGCATCAGCGACCAAAAACGCGCCGTCATGAACCCTGACGAGTTGAAAATGATGCCGAAAGAAGACTGCATTATCAGCCTCTCCAGCAGCCGCCCTATTTACGCGCAGAAAATCATCTACTGGCAGGACCCTGCTTTTAAAGAACGGGCGAACCTGCCGTTACCGTATGTGCCGGTCTTGGATGTCCGCACGCGTAAAAGTGCCGAAAGCAGCGAACCCAAAGCAGCCTACGTTTCTCCCGAAGACATGGCTTCTTTCCGCTGGCAGGAAGCCGCCAACGCCGACGAACTCGCCCATGCGCTGCTGCGTGCGCTGGTGCCGCCGGGCAGTTCGCCGGACTTCGTTGCCGAACTGGTGCCGGTGGTGGCGAAAAACTGGGGGGAAGGCAGCCTGCCTGTTATCGCGCAGATATTGAAAGAAACTTCCGATATCGATGTAGTTGAGGAGGCTGAGGCGGATGATAAAGAGGAAAAAGCCGCTTAACTGCGGAAGCATTTCAGACGGCCTTTGCTCTGCAAAGGCTGTTTTTCGTTATGACAGAAAGGATATTGAAACCATGAAACTGCAAAACCATACAGAACCCGGATCCGAATACTTCCGTTATCACACCGTACAGAAAGTCCGGTTTGACATTCCGTTCGCCGTTTACCGCGAACTGGAAAAAAAGGTGTACCGTTCCCCTAAATATTGGATAAATGACATCTCGCAAACGACTTTATGGATGTGTAGCAGCATCATTAAATGCCAACTGTCTGCTTTCCTGATGTGTCTGTTTCTTGCAGCCGATGCCGGTATTTCCGTTTCGGACGGAGAAAGTCTGTGGAGCATTTTCCATATTGCCCAGCCTGTAGGCTGGGTTTTATTTTTGACCTTTCTGCTTTTCTGTGCGGTTTTCGGATCCCGCCCCTTTGACGGTTCGGTTTTTTACCGGCATATGGGAAGTTTGTTGGAGCAGGAATACGCAGACAAGGTCATACCTGCTGTTGAACTGCCTGCTGAAAAAACCTAAACCGAATCCGAACCGTAAAACCCGCATCGGTGTGATGCGGGTCGTTTTTTTGGAGTAAAACATGAGCGATTACGACGAAATCCGCAACGCTTTAAGCTATATCGATTCCCATGACCGCGACACATGGATACAGGCCGGTGCCGCCCTGAAAGACGAAATGGGCGAAGACGGCTTCAACCTTTGGGACGAGTGGTCACAAGGGGCGGACAACTACAATGCCCGTGATGCCAAAACCGCGTGGAAGTCTTTCAAGCCCGGCCGCGTCCATATCTCCACGTTGTTTTATCATGCGCGCCGAAACGGTTATACGCCGGCCAAGCCCTACACGCCGCCGACGCCCGAACAGCGGGCGGCCCGGGCTGCCGAACTTGATGCGCGGCGGCGGGAAGAAGAGCAGGCACAAGCCGAAGCACAGGCCAAAGCGAAAGAAACGGCACGGGGGATTTGGAACCGCTCCGCCCCTGCCCGCACAGACCATCCCTACCTGGCTGCCAAAGGCATCACCTCGGCGGCGGCGGTTGCCGGACTGCGGCAGAACAGTTATCGCGGCGACGACAATTTGGTGGTGCCGCTGTATTACGGCGGCGAAATCGTCAATGTGCAGTCCATCAATCAGGACGGGCATAAGCGTTTCCTGTCCGGCGGACAGGTTAAAGGCGGTTATGCTGTGGTAGGCAATGCCGAGCAGCTTTCAGACGGCCTGGTGATTGCAGAGGGCTACGCTACCGCCGCAAGTATCCATCAGGCAACGGGCAAACCCGTGATTGTGGCATTCAACGCCGGCAATATGGTTACGGTGTCGGAGCGGTTGGCCAAAAACCTGCCCGCCGATGTGCCGGT
>NZ_JBHCJY010000101.1:0-30217 GCF_041804105.1 Neisseria sp. | reverse complement strand
TCGTCGCTGCCCATCCATTTCACGGAATAAGGCGGATTGGATACGATGGCATCAAAGGGTTTGCCGTCTTTTAATTTGGGGTTGAGCAGGGTATCGCCCAATTCGATATGGAATTTATCGTAGTTGATGTTGTGCAGAAACATGTTCATGCGGGCGAGGTTGTAGGTGGTGTGGTTGATTTCCTGCCCGAAAAAGCCTTCTTCGATCATGTGTTCGTCAAACTGCTTTTTGGCTTGCAGCAGCAGGCTGCCCGAGCCGCAGGCGGGGTCGTAGATTTTGTTGATGCGGGTTTGCCCATATGTGGCGAGTTTGGCAATCAGTTTGGAAACGTGTTGCGGGGTGAAGAATTCGCCGCCCGATTTGCCGGCGTTGGCGGCGTAGTTGGAAATCAGAAATTCGTAGGCATCACCGAACAGGTCAATCTGGTTGTCTTCGAATTTGCCGAAATCCAAATCTGCCACACCTTTCAACACGGCGGCCAAGCGTTTGCTTTTTTCGGCAACGGTGTTGCCCAAGCGGTTGGATGTGGTGTCGAAATCGGCGAACAGACCTTTGATGTCACGCTCAGATTCGTAGCCATTGGCAGAGCTTTCAATCGCTTTGAAAATTTTGTCTAAATCAGTGTTGAGGTCGTCATTGTTGTTGGCATTAGCCATGATGTTGCAAAACAATTGGCTTGGGTAGATAAAATAGCCTTTTTGTTTAATCATATCGTCTTTAATTTCTGCGGACAAACGAGGGTCGCCATCAGAAAAAGAAGCATAGTCGATGCTTTCATCGCCACCTTCGATATAGGCGGCGAAGTTTTCGCTGATAAAACGGTAAAACAGCGCGCCTAAAACATATTGCTTGAAATCCCAACCGTCAACCGAACCGCGTACATCGTTGGCGATTTGCCAAATGCGGCGTTGTAATTCTGCTCGTTGCTGGATGCCGGTCATGATGAAAACTCCATGTAAAATGAAAATTAATAATGGCTGCGAATTATAGCATTAGGGTAATTAAGGTATTTTGTGATGAGGTATACTCAGGCCGTCTGAAAACTTTTTCAAATGGCATTTTTATTTTCAACCTGATACGGAAAATGTCCCAATGTCTCCCTGAACAGTTCATCCAGCGGCTCTGTCGCCGCATCTCTCGGCGCAGGTGCCTGCAGGACGGAAACTTTATCCGCCAAGTCCAGCGTGTAACGCCGCAGGCTGCCTGAAAGGGTGTGGCGGTAGCTTTCGTCTTTTTCCGCTTTCAGCGCGACCAAATCCCGGATTTCAGACAGGGTTTCAGACGGCATACCGTCGGCAAGCTGTTCCAGCGTCATGGGCGGTACGCCGCCACGCTCTGCCGCCCATTGCGCGGCCAGAAGCGGACGGATCACGTAAAACCATTTTTTCAGGCGGATCTCGCCGTTTAGATCCATTTCTTTCAATGCGTTGGACGCGATGCCGCGGTAGTGGTGCAGCAAGGGCGCGGCTTGGGCGTATTGCGGCAGCAGGTCATTGAGTTTTTCAATAAAAACATGGTCTTGCGTATAGACAATAGGCGAGCGCAGCCATTCGAGCAGCACGGCGTTGCTTTTGCGCAGCAGGCGCAGGGCTTTGCGTATGTCCCAGCCGCCCACGTCGAACCATTGGTTTTCGATGTATTCGAAGGTGTCTTTGCGATCGTCGATGCAGAGATAGTGTTCGGGCGGCCTGATGTAGACGGCGCGCACGTCGTAATCGCTGTCGGGCGAGGCGAAACCCCATGCGCGGCTGCCGCTTTCGGCAGCCAAGAGGAAATGCAGGGGTTCGGTTTTGGCGATGGTGTCGAGTTTTTCGATGATTTGCTGCTGCATGGTTCGGGCTTTCTTTAATAAGGCCGTCTGAAAACTTGTTCAGACGGCCTGTATCGGATTGTCGGAATATGGGGAACAACGGTCGGGCAAACGTTTGCTCAACCGAATAATGCGGTCAGCCACAGTACCGCCAAGAGCAGCAAGGCGGCGAGTTGTGCGGCGGAACCTGCGTCTTTGGCGCGTTTGGCCAGTTCGTGCTTTTCGGTGGAGGTGTGGTCGACTGCGGCTTCGATTGCGGTGTTGAAGAGTTCGACAATCAGCGATAAAAATGATGCGGCAACCAGCATCATCCGCTCGGCGCTACCGAAATCCAATACGAAAGCGAGCACCACCAATGCGGCGTTCAGCCAAAGCACTTGGCGGAACGCGCTTTCGTGCCGGTAGGCGGCAGAGAAGCCGTCGCGGGAATAGCCTGCGGCATTGATGATGCGGCGAATGCCGTGTTTGCCTTTTTGAGCGGCGGCATAGTTTTCCTGTTCGTGTTCGGGGCGGTACATTTTCAGACGGCCTCTGCCCATTGTTTGACGGCATCCGCAAACATGGCGGCCACGTCGAAACCTTTCTGCTTCATGATTTCCTGAAAACCGGTAGGGCTGGTTACGTTGACCTCGGTCAGACAGTCGCCGATGATGTCGAGACCGGCCAACAGGATGCCGCGCCGTTTCAACTCGGGCGCGAGGGTTTCGGCGATTTCACGGTCGCGCGCGGAAAGCTCCTGCGCCACGCCGCGCCCGCCTGCGGCGAGATTGCCGCGCGTTTCGCCGTTTTGCGGGATGCGGGCGAGTGCAAACGGCACGACTTCACCGCCGATAATCAAAACGCGTTTGTCGCCGTGCACGATTTCGGGGATGTAGCGCTGCGCCATGATGGTGCGGGTATCCAGCCGCATCAGGGTCTCGAGAATGCTGCCTGTGTTGGGGTCGGAACCGGTCAGGCGGAAAATGCCCATGCCGCCCATGCCGTCAAGCGGTTTGACGATGATGTCGCCGTGTTCCGCCAAAAATGTGCGCACGTCGGCGGAACGGGTGGTAACCAACGTGGGCGCGGTAAATCCGGCGAAATTCAGAATCGCCAGTTTTTCGTTGAAATCGCGCATGGCCTGCCCGCTGTTGAACACTTTCGCACCCTGCTCCGCCGCGAGCGTGAGCAGTTGGGTAGCGTAGAGATACTGCATGTCGAACGGCGGATCGGTACGCATAATTACGGCATCGAAGTCTTTCAGGGCCGTCTGAAACGGCTCGGCGGAAACAAACCAGTTTTTGTCGTCATCGCTTTTCGCACCGGTAAATTCAAATGCCGCCGCCTGCGCAGTTACCGTACCGTGCCGCACCGACAGCCCGCTGCTGAGCGTGTGCGACAGTTTCCAACCGCGTCCCGCCATTTCGCGCATCATTGCGTAAGTGGTGTCTTTATAGGTTTTGAATGTGGCCAACGGGTCGGCGATAAAGAGGATATTCATGGCGCTTCCTTACAAATCGATGCCGCATCATACTCTGCAAACAGGCCGTCTGAAAAGGTTTTCAGACGGCCTTGACATTCAACTTCGATCTTCCCGCAGATATTCCGGCGGCACATGATCCGTCAGCCAGACTTGGTTGTCGGACAGATAAAATTCAAAACCGCCGCGCTGCATTTTACCGCTGTCCACCGCCAGCACCACCGCTTTGCCGTGCCGCCGACCAACCTGTACGGCGGTTTCCTTGGTCGCAGACAGATGAACATGATGCCTCTGCCCAGCAATCAAACCCTGTTCGCGGATGGATTCGAGAAACCGTTCCGCCGTACCGTGGTACAGCGTTTCAGGCGGAATCTGCGGCATGTACCCAATCGCAACCTGCGGTGTGGAATGACCTTGTGCGGCACGGATTCTGAGGCCGTCTGAAGACAGCGTAAAACGTTTTTTGTCACTGGTGGCCACAACTTCATGCAACAGCGATTTATTAACCCGCCTGCCGTGTGCCGCCGCCTGCGCCAACAACGTACCGATGTCCACCCAACCTTCCCTGTCAAGCGTAATGCCGATGGCTTCTGGATGATGGCGAAGAACATAACTGAGAAATTTGCTGACGGTTTTAAGGGTTGATTGGTCCATTTGGATTTCCGGTTGGTACTGTAATTTAATGAATCATAGCAAATAACTCAAAGAACCCATAAAAGTCATCATTTATTTACCCATACACCCGTGTTTATAAAATTCCATAATTTCTGTCTTGACAGAAATTATAGACAAAATTAAACTGCAACCATCCAAAAAAGGAACGGCATCATGAAACTGAATCCGACCACCGAAAAATTCATCCTGCACTGGGGCGAAATGGGTACCCGCTGGGGGGTGAACCGCACGGTGTCTCAAATCCACGCGCTGTTGTTTATTCTCGGACGTCCGCTCAATGCGGAGGAAATCGTCGAAACGCTGAATGTCGCCCGTTCCAACGTGAGCACCAGCCTGAAAGAGCTGCAACGGTTGAAGCTGGTGCATACCGTACACATTTTGGGTGACCGGCGCGACCATTTCGCTACGTCCGACGATGTTTGGGTGTTGTTCCGTGCGATTGTGGAAGAGCGGCAGCGGCGTGAAATCGAGCCGACGCTTGCTTTTTTGAACGAGTTGGTCAACAGCCCCGAATTTGCTCAGGAAAATGAAGCGGCTCAAAAAAGGATTGTGGAAACGCGCGATTTCATCGGTACGCTGACCGGCTGGACCAACGAAATGCTGAAGCTCTCGACGTCAACCATGTCGAAAGTCTTGAAGCTCGGGGCAAGTATCCAAAAGCTGTTGAAATAAGGAAATCCGCCGTTTCAGACGGCCTTGTGTGCACGATACCGAAACCGTCGGCAAGGGTGCGGCGCGGTAAAGACTATGCATCACGCCGACAGTCAATGCGCACAACGGATTACCTGACCCGATAACCAAAGTTCCGTTTGGAGTCCCGACCGTTCGTTTTGCCCATCTACCGGACACCGTTCCGGCAGACATTTTTAATCTGCCATTTTTTTCATTTTTAATTTCTGTTTAAACAGAAATTTTGGAAATTTCAAAATAAAAACACGTAACCGTCAGCCCGCAAACCGAACGGTATGTTCCGTTCAGACGGCCTGTCTGCATTTTCAACTGCGCCATGTGTTTTTCGACGGAATAGGTCTGATACCTGAATCTGTCGAAATCCGAAACGGAGATAAATTATGAACAAACCGCTGCCCTGTTATCTGCATTATTCGCTCGCCCTACTATGGTTATGGAGCGGTTTGCAGCCCGCGTTGTCGGCTCCCGAACAATCTTTGGAACTGCTTGCGCGGGTGGGTTTTCAGACGGCCTGGCAGATGCCTGTGTTTGCATTGTCGTCCGCGCTGGACGTGGCTTTCGGAATAGGATGTTTTACCGCATTGCGGCACAGGTCTTGGTTTTGGCTGGCCCAATGGGCCACGGTGGCGGGGTACAGCGTGATTGTTGCGGCGACTTTGCCCGAAATGTGGACGCATCCGTTTGCCCCGCTGGTGAAAAACGTGCCGGTAATGGCTCTGATGTTCTGGCTGTTCCGACAAACCGCCAAACCGAACCGGCCTTAAAGAAACGGCAAAACAGATACGACCGACCACAGCTTCGTCTGCTCCGTACCGCAGTCAAACAACTTGAACGAAGGTTGTCCACACATTCCCGCCTCACGGGAACGACATGACCCCGTATCCCGACGGATATTTCACACCGAAAACCGTTTTACCCTGCCTGCAAAACGGTTTTCAGACGGCCTTCACCGGACAGGCCGTCTGAAAAAACCGAACAGGTAAACCATTGAAAGGAAAAACAAAATGAACCTTTACCTTACCGTCAAAACCCTGCACATCATTTCCGCCACGCTGATGGTCGGCACAGGCTTCGGCACGGCGTTCTACCTGTTTTGGGCAAACCGCAGCGGATCGGTTGCGGCGCAGGCCGTGGTGTCGAAATGGGTCATGAAGGCCGACTGGTGGTTTACCACGCCCGCCGTGATTTTCCAGCCGCTGTCCGGCCTGTGGATGCTGCACTACATGGGCATGCCCTTCACATGGGACGGCGCATGGCTGTGGGTGAAGTGGACGCTCGCGCTTTACGCCCTCGCAGGCGCGTGCTGGCTGCCCGTGGTATGGCTGCAAATCAAAATGGCCAAACAGGCCGCCGCCGCACATGCCGCGGGGAATAACTCGCTCCCAAGTTCTTACAAACGCTACCAATTTTGGTGGGAACTGCTGGGCTATCCCGCATTCTGCGCCACCGTGGTGATGTATTTTCTGATGGTGATGAAACCGATGTAAGCTCAGGCCGTCTGAACGCGCACACCGATTATCCGATCCTAAAAGGAGCTTTAAAATGAACGCATTAACCGTGTTAACCATGAGCGCATCCGCCTTAGCCGTCAGCGCGGCCTGCTGGCTGCTGCTGGGCATACCGCTGCGCCGTGCGCTGGAATTTCTCTGCAACGACAACCGCGAAGGCATCAAGGAAATCAGCGGCCTGTTCTGGCAGCGGCTCTATCTCGGGCTGACGCTGTTCCTGCCCTTGCTGTTCGTGCTGCTGTTTGTTCCCGAATCTGCGGAAAATCAGGGCGAAGTGCTGCTGTATTCGCTGCGCTGGTCGATGATCGGCGGCGTCGGCCTGCTGCTCCTGATTGCCTGTCTCGTCCGCAGGCAGGTTCGGGATTTGCAGTCCACCGTCCCCAACACCACCCCGCAGACGGCCTACCGCCTGCCGACGCACCACCACCAAACCCGTCAGTAACCCCGTTCAGACGGCCTGCCCGATCCGACAGGCCGTCTGAAAAAACAGCCAAACCGGCAAACCGAATCCGCCTCTACCGTTTGCCCTTTCCGCAAAAGACCGTTCGGCAACCTGCCGAAACAGGATGTTCAGACGGCCTTACCCGCACATACCGGCCGTCTGAAAAAACACGGAAACTTCCGGATACCGACAAGGAAAAACCCATGACCCGCCCTGCCAAACCCGCCGTCGAATGGCGCGACCTGCTCGCACTCAGCCGCCGCGAAACCGCATACAACGTCCTGCTTTCCCTGCCTTTCCTGTCCGCATCATGGTATTTCGCCGCCAAAAGCTTGTACCTGCCAGCGCTGGCCATGTCGTTTTTCTTCTTTACCGCCGCCCTGCGCCAGGCACACGACTGTTACCACCACAGCATCGGTTTGGGCAGACGCGGCATACGCATCATGCTGTTCCTGGTCGCCGCAACCATGCTGTGCAGCACCCACGCCATCCGCTACACCCACCTGCAAACACCACCGCGACCCGCTCGGCGAACACGATGTCGAAGGCAACTGGGCGCGGCTTCCCGCATGGCAGGCCGTATTGTTCGGCGGCGTGTTTTCCGTCCGCACCCAATGGCAGGGATTGGTACACGGCGACCACCAAACCCGCCGTCTCAGCCGCATCGACATGCTGCTGATTTCGGGTATTTTGACCGCAGCCGCCGCATGGCCGCATCCCGTATTGGTGTACCACGTTGCCGTGATGATTGCCGCCAACGCGCTGGTGGGCTTTTTCGCCGTCTGGTGCACCGTGACCGCGACAACAGCCCCGACGGCAGCCGCATCACCACCCGCACCGAACGCCGCCGCTGGGCCAATGCCGCCACTTTCAACCTGCTCTACCACGCCGAACACCACCTGTTTGCGCGGGTACCGTCCAACCGCCTGCCCGAACTCGCCCGCCGTCTCGACGCGGCCGCCCCGAGCTGACCGCCAAACGCGTATTGCCCGCGCCGTCCGCCGAAAAAGCGGAACCAAACTGTCCGTTGGCCGCATTACTGGGCAAATAGTTTTCAGACGGCCTGAAATACAAACAGATGCAGGCCGTTTTCCGATGCCGTCTGAAATCTCCGACAGCATCGGAACGGACGGTTCGGCTTCGACTGTCGGCAGACAATCGGTTTGTGTTCCGCAATAATGCTCCTGAGTTGCCCGCAGCGTATTTTCCACCGCCTGCCACCCATACCGGCACATAACGCCACACCGGCAAACTCCTGCCGCAACACCGAAACAGGCAAACATTTCTGCCGTATCGGTGCGGCAGATGCTCCCAGGCAGGCCGTCTGAAAAAGTACCCGCATGCCGAACGTTGCTTACGGTAAAAACCTGCCCTGCGGCTTGCCAACCATGCGGCACGGCTGCCGCAACAGCTCCATGATTTCAAAACATCATGATTAGAAAGAACAAACCATGAACATCATCCTTTTCGGCGGCAGCGGCTTTATCGGCCGCCGCGTTACCGACATCCTGCGTACCCGCGACCATCTGGTCAAAACGCCGTCGCGCAGGGATTTCGACTATTTGCAGCCGGACGAAGCCGCCGCCCGCGCTTTGCTGCACGGGCAGGACTGCGTGGTGAACTGCATCGGCGTGATGAGCCGCCGCACCGACGTTTTGGAAACCGTACACCACCACACCCCTGCGCTGCTGGCGCGCCTGGCTGCCGAAGCGGGCATCCGCAACTGGGTGCAGTTGTCCGCTTTGGGCGCGCACCCCGCGCATCCTGTGGCTTTCGTCGGCAGCAAAGGGCGCGGCGACGAAGTCGTGTGCGGCAGCGGCCTGCATGTCAACACCGCCCGTCCGTCGGTGGTGTACGGGCGCGGCGGCACGAGCTGCGAACTGTTCATCAAACTCGCCCGCCTGCCCGTGCTCGCGCTGCCTGCGGGCGGACGCTTCGATTTGCAGCCCGTGCACGTGAACGAAGTGGCGGAAGGTTTGGCCGTGATGGCGGAAACTCCGCTGCCGCACGGCACGGCGGTCGATATGGCGGGCGGACGGCGCGTAACGCTCGCGCAATATCTGTCGCTGCTGCGCGAAACCCTGCACCGCAAACCGCCGCTGCGCGTTGTTCCGGTTCCGCTGAGTTTGATCAGGCCCGTGCTGCCGTTGGCCAACCTGCTTTCAGACGGCATCGTCAGCCTGTCGAGTTTCAAACTGCTGGAAGAAGGTTCGTGTGCGGATACGGCAGGCTTCGCCGCGCTGCTCGGGCGCGAACCGCTTGCGGCGGAACGTTTTGCGGACACGGCCTGAACATGTGCCGTCGGCAAGGGCGGGCAGACCGCCGATGCCGTCTGAAAACCCATTGCAGACAGGCGAATCCGTTTGCCGAACTGCCGTTTGCCGACGGCGGACTCCGGCCAATCGCAGGTACACCCGCAACCGTACATCTGCGCCGTTTTTCAGACGGCCCGTTCAAAGCCGTCGGATGCCCGCGCCGTCCGAACACCCTGCCCGTCCGAAGGCCGCCGCCGTGTATCGGAAAACAACCCGATTGGCTATAATGCGGTTCCGCCAAACGCACCGGATATTTGTCCATGAACGACTCCACCCTCTTTTCCGCCACCGCGCTTTCAGACGGCCTCAACCAGTTTGCCTCGCAGCTTTTTGCCCGCCAGCAGTTTACGTCCAACCTGCTCGAACGCAGTTTCAACCGTCCCGAAGGCTGGGTGGAGCTGGGCATCTGCATCGCCATTATGGCTGCGGCGTTCTGGTTGTCGGGCTTTCTCATCAAACGCCATCTGAAAGCGGTGCACAAAAGCAAAACGCCGCTTTCTTCCGCCAAACGGATTGTGCGGCACATCGCATCGCGCCTGCTGTGGCCGTTTCTGATGCTGCTCGGCGCGGTGGCTGCGCTTTACTGCTGGAGCAGCTTCAGCAGCCACAATGCGGTGTGGTTGCACCTGCTGGCGATGGCCGCGCGCTGGATGATGATTATCCGGCTGGTTTTGGCGGTGGTGCATTCCGCCCTGCCCGTCCACCGCTTTACCGACCGGCTCGAACGCTGGCTCTCGTGGGGCTTGTGGATTGCGTTCTTACTGTGGATTTCGGGCATCGACGACATCATCATCAACGGCATGAAATCCATCGGCTTTTCCGTCGGCTCGACCAAACTGAACCTCTACACCATCACCACCGGCCTGATTTGGGTGGCCGTGATGATGGTGTTCGCCCTGTGGCTGGCACGCTACATTTCGGAAAAACTGGAACACAGCAGCCTCGACCCCAACCTGAGCATGATTCTCTCCAAGCTCGCCAAAACGGTGATGATGGTGCTGGCCGTGCTGATTGCGCTGCCGCTGGTGGGCATCGACCTGACCGTCTTGTCCGTGTTCGGCGGCGCGTTGGGCGTGGGCATCGGCTTCGGTTTGCAGAAAGTCGCGAGCAACTACATTTCCGGCTTCATCATCCTCGGCGACCGCTCCATCCGCATGAACGACCGCCTGACGGTCAACGACTTCACGGGCTACGTTACCAAAATCACCTCCCGTTTCGTGGTGCTGCAAAACGCCAACGGCACGGAAGCGCTGATTCCCAACGAAACCTTCGTCACCTCCACCGTCATCAACGAAAGCTACACCGGCAAAGAACTGATGCAGTTCGTCAACATCCAGGTGGCCTACCACACCGATTTGGTCAAGGCATTGGACATCCTCAAAGCCGCCGCCGCAGGCCAACCCCGCATCGCCTCCAACCCGTCGCCTTTGGCCGTCATCACCAACTTCGGCGAAAACGGCATCGACCTGCGCCTGAGCTTCTGGGTAAAAGACCCCGAAAACGGTTTCGCCGCCCTGCTCTCCGCCGTTTTGCTCGACATCTGGAAACAGTTCAACGAACACGGCATCGAGTTCCCCTTTCCGCAACGCGAAGTCCGCATTCTCAACGAAGAACAGGCCCCCAGCGACATCGCCATGCTCAAAGCCGCCATCGGCGCGAAAGGCGACACCAAATCCGATACCGCGTTCGACGACGATGCCAACGACTAAGCGCATGGCGCAGATTCGTTTTCAGACGGCCTCTGTCTCCGCAGCCCCGCCGTACCGCAGCGTGCAGGCCGTCTGAACACACCCTTTCCGCACCGCGCCGGCCGGTGAAACCCATACGCCGCAGCAACCGTTCCGACCAACCCGACGCACGGCAGTACCGCTGCACACCGCACCGCAACAACGGTAAACCGTACAACCGCCCCGTTCAACGCCGTCTGAAAAACCGCCACACCATGAACAAACCCCTCAAACAGCCCGTTTCCGTCCTCGTCGTCCTGCACGACGGCGCAGGCAGCGTCCTGCTGATCGAGCGCGCCGACAAAGCCGGCTACTGGCAATCCGTCACCGGCAGCGTCGAAGCAGGCGAAACACCGCCCGAAACCGCCCTGCGCGAAGTATTCGAAGAAACCGGCATCCGCCTTTCGGCAACCCCATCCGACGCGGATTCAGACGGCCTGCTGACCGACTGGCATTTCAGCAGCGTTTACGAAATCTACCCCCATTGGCGGTACCGCTATCCCGAAGGCATCACGCACAACCGCGAACACGTTTTCTCCGCCCGCATCCCCCGCACCGCCGAAATCCGCCTGCTGCCCGAAGAACACACCGCCTGTCTCTGGCTGCCGATACAGGAAGCGGCGGAAAAAGTGTTTTCCCCGTCCAACCGCGACGCGATACTTCAACTGCACCGATACGGTTGAACGGCGGATACGCACAGGCCGTCTGAAAAAACATGTTCAGACGGCCTTTCCCATGGTGTCGAAATCTATGGGTTCACCACATTGAAGCGGCCTAACCGTACCTGCCTTTAGCACAGCCAAACCGACTGTTCAGACGGCCTGCTTTGAAGCGGATGCATTGATACCGTCATTCCGGCACAGGCGGAAATTCAGGGACTGAAAAATATCTTCTGTAAAAACAAACCGTTCTCAATATTCGGTTCCCAATTTCCGACTAAGCGGGAACGAAATGGCAAAACGTCCGGATACCGTTGGCAGAGTCAAATTAAAGGCCGTCTGAAAGGTTTTCAGACGGCCTTATATTCCCCGTTACGGTACGGCTGCATTTCGTGCGAAACAAGCCGCACCTGCGTTCATTTTTTCCTGACCAACAGCACCCCGCTCTCGGTATGATGCGTAAACGGAAACTGGTCGAACAGCGCAAAACGCCGTATTTCGTGGGTTTCCGCCAGCGTATCGAGATTGGCGCGCAAGGTTTCGGGGTTGCAGGAAATGTAGATGATGTTGTCGAACCGGCGCACCAGTTGCAGCGTTTCCGCGTCCACGCCCGCACGCGGCGGATCGACGAAAACGGTGGAAAAGCGGTAGTCGGACAATGCGATGCCCGCTTCCTGCAAACGGCGGAATTCCCGCCCGCCGGTATAGGCTTCGGTAAATTCCTCGGCAGACAGGCGTGCAATGCGGATGTTGGCGCAGCCGTTGGTCTCGATGTTCCAAAGCGCGGAATTCACGGAAGTTTTCGAGACTTCCGTGGCCAAAACCCGATGGAAATGCTGCGACAGCGGCAGCGTGAAATTGCCGTTGCCGCAATACAGTTCGAGCAGGTCGCCGCCCAACCCCTGCGCCGCGCCGCACGCCCATTCGAGCATTTTTTCGCAAACGCGGGCATTGGGCTGGGTAAAGCCGCCTTCGGTTTGGCGGTACACGAATTCCCGTGTGCCCACGCGCAGTTTTTCGGTAACGAAATCACGGCTCAAAACGATTTTCTGCCCCCTGCTGCGGCCGATGACGGCGATACCCAAACCGCGCTGCAAGGCTTCGGCGGCGGCCTGCCATGATGCGTCGAGTTTTTTGTGGTAAATCATCGTAACCAGCATTTCGCCGCTCAAAGTGGCCAAAAACTCCACCGCATACCAGCGTTCGGCCAGCACCGCATTTCCGCGCACCGCATCCATCAGGCGCGGCATCAAATCATTAATGGATTCTGCGGCGGCGGGAAAAACGTCGCAGCGTATCATGCTCGCGCCGCCTGCCTTTTTGCCCGGCTCGAACATCGCATAAAACATTTCGCCGCCTTCATGCCAAACGCGGAATTCCGCCCGCATCCGGTAATGTTCGGCGGGCGATTCGTACACTTCAAGCTCGGGAACAGGCAAACCCGCAAACAGGTTGTTCAGGGCGGCGGTTTTCTGTTCGAGCTGGATGCGGTAGGCAGTCATGGCGGAGTCGGGAGCAGGATGAAAGGGCGGCCATTATAGCAAAGGCCGTCTGAACGCGCCGCAAACGGGCTGCACACGGCGGCCTTTTTCAGACGGCCTTCAAACTGCTATACTCTCCCCCGTTTAACCAACCTGATTCCAAAGGAACCGAAATGGCAGACTTCAACAAAATCCTCACCCCGGGCGACATCGACGGCGGCATCATCAACGTCGTCAACGAAATCCCCTGCGGCAGCAACCACAAAATCGAGTGGGACAGAAAAATCGCCGCCTTCAAACTCGACCGCGTCGAACCGCAGATTTTCGCCAAACCCACCAACTACGGCTTCATCCCGCAAACCCTCGATGAAGACGGCGACGAACTCGACGCGCTCATCATCACCGAAACCCCGCTGCCCACCGGCATCTACATGGAAGCGAAAGTCATCGGCGTGATGAAATTCGTCGACGACGGCGAAGTGGACGACAAAATCGTCGTCGTGCCCGCCGACGACCGCAACAACGGCAATGCCTACAACACGCTGGCCGATCTGCCGCAGCAGCTTATCAAGCAAATCGAATTCCACTTCAACAACTACAAAGCCCTGAAAAAACCCGGCAGCACCGTGGTGCAGCACTGGGGCGACATTGAAGAAGCCAAGCAGGTGATTAAAGAATCCGTCGAACGCTGGAACAAACAGGCTTAACCGTTCCGCACTACCGGACACGCCAAGGCCGTCTGAAAACTTTTCAGACGGCCTTTCTGCTTTTGCTGCAACAACGCCCGCATGGGAATGGCCGACAGCCATCGCTTGACAGTTTGTCCGCCGTATCCCGGAAAACGCCAACCGTTTCGCCCCCAAAACGTAGGTACGGTTAGCCCGCCCAAGCGGGCGTAACCGTACACCATGCCGCCCGTATCACAAAAAGCCCCTGTACCGATTTCCACAGCCCGCGGCATGACACCGTTACATCCGCCCGAACGAACCGGCCGCACCATCATGCGGACCGGCAAATCAACACGGCATACGGTTACCCGCCGAACCGGCCGTACCGATACAGACAGGCCGTCTGAAAAACTGTTCAGACGGCCTGTTTGCGCTAAAAACGCTTTATTTCAGCGGCTTGAGCGCCATCACTTCCATCAGGAAATTGGTAAACGCGGGATTGGCGGGCTTGTCGTCCATCACTTCCCAACGTTGCTGCCAGCCTTTAAGGGCATGTTGGATTTGCTCTTTGCTCTCCTCCAGCGAAATTTCGTTGCGCTGGCTGTCCACGGCGGAGCGCAGGTACACTTCATACACATTGTCATCGACAACGTTGCTGCCGATTAAGCGCAGGCGGTATTGGTTGAGACGCTGC
Organism: Neisseria sp.; assembly: GCF_041804105.1. GTDB lineage: Bacteria > Pseudomonadota > Gammaproteobacteria > Burkholderiales > Neisseriaceae > Neisseria. Next base: position 16,089 of record NZ_JBHCJY010000101.1, on the reverse strand, counting down.
GCGGCCTGTACTTTGGTGATTTTCTTTTTGCCCACGTCGCGGCTCAGGCGTGTGGCTTCATTGCGGATTTTAGCGACATCGCCCCAATGGGTTGCGGCCAAACGGTAGCCTTTGGTGTATTGCGCGGGTTCGGCGGCAGACGGATTGGCGGGCGCGGCGGCAGTTTTGGCCGTGTCGGCAACTTCGGCTGCAGGTTTCGCGGCCGCAGGTGCGGATGCTTTTTTGGCAAACTCGGAAGCGGAGGGTTTGACCGCTGCGGATGCGGATGCCTTTTTAGCAGACTCGGAAGCGGCGGGTTTGACCGCTGTGGATGCCGGTTTGGCCGCATCGGCTTGGGCTTTTTCTGCTTTTGCCGCGCTTTCACGGGCTTTGGCTTCGGCGGCTTTTGCACGCGCTTCGGCTTTGGCGGCATCGGCTTTGGCTTTCGCCTCGGCACGCAGTTGGGCTTTGGTTTTGGGCTTCGCTTTGACGGCGGGCGCGGCGGCAGAAGCTGCGGATGCGGCTTTGTCCTGTTCCGCTTTCAAGGCATCCGCTTTCGCTTTGGCGGCTTCGGCCTTGGCTTTGGCATCCGCCGCTTTGGCCGCTTCGGCCTGCGCTCTGGCTTCGGCGGCCTTTGCACGCGCCTCGGCTCTGGCTGCGTCGGCTTTTATTTTGGCTTCCGCGCGCAGTTGGGCTTTGGTTTTCGGTTTCGCTTTGACGGCGGGAACGGCTGCGGGTTCGCTCGCCGCCGCATTCACAGGTTTGACTTCCTGTTCGCCTTTGATTTTTTTACTTTTGCCTTTGGCGGAAGCCGCTTGGGGTTTGGCTGCCGGAGCAGGCTGCGGTTTGGCTTCGGCTGCGGGCAGGTTTTTCGGCTTGACTTCGGTTTCCGCGCCGACGCTGCGCCAGAATTCTTTTTCAGACGGCGTATCGGGGGCAACGGCGGCCAGGGCAAAGCCTGCGCTTAAAAAGCCCAGTGTGCTGAATATGGTTTTTTTCATCATTGTTCTCATAGTTGTAGTGGTGTGTTGCAAATGTTCCGGCGGCATCATAAAGGAATCGGCATCATATTTGAATAAGGATAAGCCGCTGTTTTAATTGTTTTACGATGACATTCGGGCAGATTGCGGAAAATCGGCGTTCTGCCCGCGGCGGCCGTGTTGCGGCTTTTCTGCATCAGGGGTTTTCTTAACAGAGCAGGCCGTCTGAAAATGCGGTGTTTTTCAGACGGCCTGTGTTGCGGTTCGGCTTGCAATCCGTCAAATACCCGTTTTGAACACCTTCTCGGCTGCGGCCACGGTTTCGTCCACCAACTCGGGCGTATGCGCGGCCGACATAAAACAGGCTTCGTAGGCCGACGGGCCGAAGGCGACGCCGTTGTCGAGCATGCCGTGGAAGAAGCGCTTGAAGCCGTCCACGTTTGACGCGGCCATGTCGGCGTAGCTTTGCGGCAGGCCGTCTGAAAAATACAGGCCGAACATGCCGCCGACGAAATCCGCGCTGAACGTGATGCCCGCGTCTTTGGCGGCCGTCTGAAAACCGCTGACCAAACGCCGGGTGAGCGCGGCAAGGTTTTCGTAGAAACCCGGCCGCTGGATGATTTCCAGCGTTTTCAGGCCGGCGGCAACGGAGAGCGGGTTGCCCGACAATGTTCCGGCCTGATACACGCCGCCGAGCGGGGAAATGCAGCTCATGATTTCTTTTTTGCCGCCGAAGGCCGCCAGCGGCATACCGCCGCCGATCACCTTGCCCATGGTGGTCAGGTCGGGCGTGATGCCGTGCAGCGACTGCGCGCCGCCGAGCGCAACGCGGAAACCCGTCATCACTTCGTCGTAAATCAATACCGCGCCGTGTTTTTCGGTGAGCGTGCGCAGGGCTTGGACAAAGTTTTCAGACGGCCTGACCAAATTCATGTTGCCCGCGAACGGTTCCAAAATCACGCAGGCGATTTCGCCGCCGATTTGCGCGAAGGTTTCTTCCAGTTGCGCCACATTGTTGTATTCCAGCACCAGCGTGTGTTTGGTGAAATCGGCGGGCACGCCTGCTGAACTGGGGTTGCCGAAGGTGAGCAGGCCGCTGCCCGCTTTTACCAGCAGGCTGTCGGAATGGCCGTGGTAGCAGCCTTCGAATTTGACGATTTTGTCGCGGCCGGTGTAGCCGCGCGCCAGACGGATGGCGGTCATCGTGGCTTCCGTGCCCGAACTCACCAGCCGCAGCATTTCCACGCTGGGCACGAGTTTGGCGATTTCCTCGGCCAATACGGTTTCGGCTTCGGTGGGTGCGCCGAACGACAAGCCGCCCAAAGCCGCTTCGCGCACGGCTTCCACCACTTCGGGATGCGCGTGGCCGACGATGGCAGGCCCCCACGAGCCGACGTAATCGATGTAGCGCGTGCCGTTTTCGTCCCAAACATACGCGCCCTCGGCCTTTTTGATAAAGCGCGGCACGCCGCCGACGCTGCCGAATGCGCGCACGGGGGAGTTCACGCCGCCGGGAATGATGGCTTTGGCGCGGTTGAAGAGTTGTTCGTTGCGGTTCATGATTGGCTCCTTGGAAACGCCGTCTAAAAAGGCTCGGACGGCTTTCATTCTAACAGGTTTTCAGACGGCCTGATGCGGTGCGGCGGCGGAAACGGGGCGGGTACGGCAACAACTTTTTGCCGCCGGTCTGGCTAGGGGTTGCCCATCAGTTCCAACCGCGCCTGCGGCGGCAGCAGAAGCTGATACGGCTCGACACCCAAAGCCTGCGCCATTTTTTCGATGTTCGACAAGGCGATGTTCCAGCGTTTGCGCTCCACCGCCGAAACATAGGTGCGGTCAAGCCCGCAGCGGCGCGCCAGCTCTTCCTGCGACCAGCCCTGCCCCACGCGGAACAGGCGCATATTGTAGGCCAGCACGGCACGCAAATCGGTTTCGTCGGGCAGCTCCGTCGGCGCTTGCAGCTTGTTGCTCATGGTATTCTCCGTCGATGTGGATGTGCTGATTTTACTTCACATGGCGGGTTTGGAAAACAGGCCGCCGCATCTTGTGCAACCCGTTTGATTGGCCGAGGTTCGCGCGGTGTACCGGCGGTGCGGTACCGCACCATTTTTTATCCCGCACAGGCGTGCATCCGTTTAGTCGACGTTAAAAAAATCCGTCGGTTTATATGTTTGTGAAGATTGACCATGGATTCCCGCCTGCTCGGGAATGACGGCAGTTAGTACAGCGTCAGCAGCCAACCGGCCATGTTATTTCGGATGCCCGCCCGGGCGGAAATGACAACAGGAAACCCGCCATACTGTTTTCCGAATGAATCCGCAGCCGCGCCGACCGCATCAGGCCGTCTGAAAAATCAGGTATACCGCCGCCCATACCGAATGAAAGCGGCGTAAAATAACCGCATCACATTCAAAACAACCGCCGTTTTCAGACGGCCTGCACGGCATCATGCAGGCCGTCCGAACCACCGACATACGGAACACCAACCATGAACAGCCTGACCGAAGCCCTACGCACCCTGCCGCACATTATCGTTGCCGGTGCCAGCGAACGCCCGCACAGTTTGGGAGAACACGTCATGTCTGCCCTGCTGTCCGCGCCGTTTTCCGGCAGCATCACACCGGTCAACCCGCGCCGCAAAACCGTCGGCGGGCTGAAATCGTTTCCGAACATCGGCAAAACCGCCGAACCCGCCGCCGCTGCGCTGATTCTGACACCGCCCGAAACCCACGAAGCCCTGTACAAAGCCTGCCTGAAAAAACAGATACGGCACGCCGTCGTGATTCAAGACCGGCAAAACCTTTCCGAAGAACAATGCCAAACCGCCCGCCAAGCCGCACAGAAAGCCGTTCAGTCCGGTTTGTCGGTCATCTTTGCCAACCCTGCGAGCATACAGATTCCGTCGCTGCCGTTCCATACCGCAGCAGGCGCAATGCCCGCCGCAGGTTCGTTTGCCGTGGTCAGCGGCAGCGATGCGTCGCACCGAACCATCCTTTCCGCGCTCAAACAGGCCGACCAAGGCGTTTCAGACGGCCTGTGCCTGAACTACCGGCTTCATCCCGAAAACGGTGCGAAACTGTTGGACAAGCTCGCGGAAAACCCCGCCACCCAAGCCGCCGTCATCGAATTCAACCCCGACGACGATTTACGCAGCCTGTTCAGCGCCATCCGCCGCTTCACCCGCAGCAGAGCGCTGATACTCTACTGCACCCACGCCGCCGACCATACGGAACAGGCCGTCTTGCGCCGCCTAGGCCGCCGCTGCAACTTTTTGGCCGCATGCTCTCCCGAAGAACTCGCCGCCGCCGTACACGCCGCCGCATACCGCCCGTATGCCGTGCAGAAACTCCACCTGCTCGCCGATTCGTCCTGCGGCCATTTGGACGCCGCCGCAGCCGACGGCGGCGTCCGCCTGATCAGGCCGTCTGAAAACGAATCCGGCCAAACCGCATACATTCCGGCAGATTCCGCCGTCCACTGCCGCGGTCTGGCCGACAACCTGCTGCAAAACAGCAACACCGAAGCCGTTTTGGTTGCCATCTCCTCCGAATCGGAACGGGCAGCCGCAACCGTGCGCACCCTGTCGGTTCTGCAACGGCAGCACGGCAAACCGCTGGCCGTGTGCAGCGCGTTTTCAGACGGCCTGATGCAGTTTGCCCGCCCCGAACAGGCGCTCGCCGCGTTCAAAATGGGCAACATCCGCACCTGCAATCTCGAAGCGCGCCAGCAATACGCCAAACCGCTGCCGTCCCACCTGAAAACACCGCAACGCGAAACCGTACAGGCCGCATCGGAAAGCGGCGATTACGACAAACTCGCCAAAGCCCTGCATCTGCCCGAACACCAGTCCGAACCTGCGTTTTCCGCCGCCCGTCTGGAATACGTCCGGCATCCGCGCTACGGTTCCGTACTGCTGCTCCGGCAACACGGCCGAATCCATGCCCTGCTGCCGCCTTTTACCACCGCCGATGCGGAATTCCTGATACGGAAAACGGCAGTCAAACGCCATGCCAAAACCGTCCACCAACTGCTGCACACGCTCAACAGCCTGAACGGTTCCGACCTGCCGTTTTCCGTCCGTACCGACATCGGCAGCCACGGCATCAGCACAAACTTCATCCCCGAATCCAACGATGCAGCGCCCAATGTATTCGCCTCCTATCCCGACCATTTGGCACACGATTTTCCGCTGAAAAACGGCCAAACCCTGCACATCCGCCCGATGCGCCCCGAAGATGCTGAAGCCAAGCAGCAGTTCGTGCGAAACCTCAGCCCGCAGAGCCGTTACACCCGCTTCATGACTCAGACCAACGAACTGCCGCCCGCCACCCTCACCCGCCTGTCCGACACCGACTACCACAGCGAATGCGCGCTGGCCGCTTTCGATTCGGAAGGAAACATCGCCGGCGTCTGCCGTTTCAGCCGGATTTCCGATGCCGAATGCGAATTCTCCATATCGCTCGCAGAAAACGCACGCGGACAAGGTTTGGCCCCGCACCTGCTGTCCACCGTCATTCAGACGGCCTCCAAACAAGGCTACGCTTTCATGAGCGCGGAAATTCTGAAAAACAATACCGCCATGCTCAAACTTGCCGAAAAATCGGGTTTCAGCCTCCGCCCGTCCGGGTCTGACAACGATATTATCGAAGCCCGGCGCAGCATCGCCGCACCTCCCGTAGGACTGACCAACAGATTAAAGCAACAAATACTTGCACAAAAACCTTAAATTATCCTAAAATCAGCGGTTTTCTATACACCCGAATTTCTTCGCAAGGAACTTACAACATGGTAGTTATCCGTTTAGCCCGCGGCGGCTCAAAACACCGTCCGTTTTTCAACGTTGTCGTAACCGACAGCCGCAACCGCCGCGACGGCCGCTTCATCGAGCGCGTAGGCTTCTACAACCCCGTTGCCAACGAAAAACAGGAACGCGTGCGCCTGAACGCCGACCGCCTGAACCACTGGATTGCCCAAGGTGCCAAAGTAAGCGACGCAGTCGCCAAACTGGTCAAAGAACAGCAGGCTGCCGCCTAATCCCGTCATGACCGACACCCCGCAGCAGGTAGCCATGGGCTACATCAAAGGCGTATTCGGCATCAAAGGCTGGCTCAAAATCGCCGCAAACACCGAATACGCCGACAGTCTGCTTGATTATTCCGAGTGGCAGTTAGCTAAAAACGGCAGCCGCTTGAACGTTATACTCGAAGAAGGCAAGCTCGTTTCCGGCGAACTACAGGTCAAATTCAGAGGCATCGACGACCGTGATGCCGCATTTGCATTACGCGGCTACACCATCGAAATACCGCGCAGCGAGTTTGCCCCTGCCGAAGAAGACGAATACTATTGGGCGGACTTGGTCGGCATGAATGTTACCAATTCAGACGGCCTCCTGCTCGGCACCGTTAAAAACCTGATGGAAACCGGTGCACACGATGTATTGGTTATTGAAGGGAAATACGGCCAAAAACTGATTCCTTTCGTTTCACAATATATTCTCGAAGTCGACACCGGCAACCGCACCATTACCGCCGATTGGGGCTTGGATTACTGATGCTGATTCAGGCGATTACCCTGTTTCCCGAAATGTTCGACAGCATTACGCAATACGGCGTAACCGGACGGGCATTGAAGCAGGAGCTCTGGCAGTTCAACGCCGTCAATCCCCGCCGTTTCGCCGACAACAAACTCGGTTATATCGACGACCGACCGTTCGGCGGCGGTCCCGGAATGATTATGATGGCTCCGCCTCTGCAGGCAGCCATTAACGAAGCAAAACAGCAAAGCAGCTCTGCTGCAAAAGTTATTTATCTCAGCCCTCAAGGACAACCGCTGACACATCAAAAAGTGGTGGAATTGTCCCGACTGCCGCACATGATCTTGTTGTGCGGCCGTTATGAAGGCATAGATGAACGTCTTCTGCACAGTAGTGTAGATGAAGAAATCAGCATCGGCGACTTTGTCGTTTCCGGCGGCGAGCTCCCTGCCATGATGCTGATGGATGCCGTTTTAAGATTTATCCCCGGCGTATTGGGCGATATGGAGTCCGCGTTACAGGATTCGTTTTCATACGGCCTGTTGGACTGCCCCCATTACACCAAACCCATAGAATTCAACGGCATGGCTGTTCCAGATGTTTTACGTTCGGGCAACCATGGCTTGATAGCCGAGTGGCGGTTGAAACAATCGCTGCAACGCACTCTGACGCGCCGCCCCGATTTATTGGAAAAGCGCACGTTAATCCCAAAGGAATCCCGTCTCTTGGCCGAAATCTTAAAAGAAGCGGAACAAGAGCAACAGGAAATCCAATCATAATTTAGGAAAAAGCAAAATGAACCTGATTCAACAGTTAGAGCAGGAAGAAATCACCCGCCTGAACAAAACCATCCCCGAATTCGCTCCCGGCGATACCGTAGTAGTCTCCGTGCGCGTCGTTGAGGGCAACCGTAGCCGTTTGCAGGCTTATGAAGGCGTGGTCATTGCCCGACGCAACCGCGGCCTGAACAGCAACTTCATCGTCCGCAAAATTTCCAGCGGCGAAGGCGTGGAACGTACATTCCAACTGTACTCGCCCAACGTAGAAAAAATCGAAGTCAAACGCCGCGGCGATGTACGTCGTGCCAAGCTGTACTACCTGCGCGGCCTGACCGGTAAAGCGGCACGCATCAAAGAAAAACTGCCTGCCCGCAAAGGTTGATTTCCTTACAAAATCAAAAATACCCGTCGGTTTCGGCGGGTATTTTTCTTAGACTGTGTTTTATTGCATGGATGCTTTATTTTTTCGTCATCCCCGCCCACTTTTGATATTCACAGGTACTGGTTTGACACAAAGATACCGGATTCCAAACACGGATTCCCGCCTACACAGGAATAACGGAAATCGAAGAAGTCTGTTTTATCTGTATGCTGGCAAGCAATATCCACACACAGCCTTTTCTTACAACCCCGCGCATACCCAGATAAAAAACCATTTTTCCCCATAAAATCCAACATCAGCAACCATTATTCCCACTAAAATAGAAAAACCCGACAGAAAACGGCAAAAACTATCCATCAACCAGCATTTAAAATCACGGTGACTACATAACGTTTCAATTACAGCCATGCCCATCCGATGATTTTTTAAAAAAACTAAAATACCATTACGGAATTTTCCAACATAAGAAACCGTTCTATCCAAACAAAGGAATATATCATGATGCGCCAAACTGCCACACGATACACATTAAGCCTGACGGCCGCCCTGCTACTGGCCGCCTGCTCACCTTCCGAGCAAAAAGCCGCTTCATCTTCATCCGATGCAGCTCCTGCTGCTTCCGGCGGCAGCAAAAAGGTGGCGATTACCGCCATTGTGGAACATCCTTCGCTTGATTCCGTGCGTAAAGGCGTGATTGACGAATTGAAAGCCAAAGGTTACGAAGAAGGCAAAAACCTGACCGTCGATTTCCAAAGCGCACAGGGCAGCACGGCCAATGCGGCCCAGATTGCCAAAAAATTCGCAGGCGACAATCCCGATGTTGTGGTGGCAATTGCCACGCCGAGTGCGCAGGCAATGGTTTCGGCCAGCAAAACCATCCCCATCGTTTATTCTGCCGTTACCGACCCCGTTGCGGCAAAACTCGTTCCCGGTTGGGAAGCCTCCAAAACCAATGTAACCGGTGTTTCCGACGAACTGCCGCTTGATCCGCAAATCGAATTGATGAAAAAAATCGCGCCGTCGGTAAAAAATGTCGGCTATGTGTACAGCCCCGGGGAAGTCAATTCCACCACCGTACTGGAACAGCTTAAAGCCAAACTTTCCCCGCAGGGCATCAACGTTGTGGCCGCTCCCGCACAACGCTCTTCCGACGTGCTGACGGCCGCCCGCAGCCTCAACGGCAAAGTCGATTTGGTATACACATCGCTCGACAACAATGTCGTGGCTTCTTACGAATCGATGTACAAAGCCGCTGCGGAAATGAAAAAACCTCTGGTTGCCTCCAACACCGAATCCGTCAACCGCGGTGCCGTGGCTGCTTTAGGCGTGAATTATTACGATATGGGCAAGAAAACCGGCGGAGTGGTTGCCGAAATTCTCAACGGCAAAAAAGCCGGCGAGATTCCGTCGCAACGCATGGATACGCTTGACCTGATTTTGAGTAAGAAAAATGCCGCCGCCACAGGAACGGCATTTTCAGACGGCCTGTTAAAGCAGGCCAAACAGGTATTGGAATAATCCGTAGGGTTTCAGACGGCCTGAATGTTGCAGGCCGTCTGAAAACGGTATGGTTTCTATGGTTTCTGCGGAAGCAGCCGTATTATCTGTTTTTCAGCAAACCGCAAACCGTATTTTGGAAAATATCCGACAAACGCCTGCTCGACCGCCTGCCCTGCCCGTTCCGACTATTTTGGCAGAGACATCTGCCATCCGTATTTCCCACTCAGATACCCTATCGGACGGTACGCAGCGTTTGCCCGCCGTTATCCGGCTCCGTTCCGTATCTGCCGGATTACGCAACACCCTGTCTGCCGTTGTGTAAATAGCACGAAACAGCCGGAACCATAAAGCCCGCATCCTAACGATTCAATCAAGAACCGGTTTTCAGACGGCCTGTTAGCCGCAAGGCCGTCTGAAAACCCGCAAACCGATAAGAAAGTTTCTCTTTACATGAGCCTAATCGCTTTTTTCGGCGGCATCGAAGCCGGCCTGATTTACGCGCTGGTTGCGCTCGGCGTGCTGATTTCGTTCCGTATTCTCGATTTTCCCGATCTGACCGCCGACGGCAGTTTTCCGCTCGGAGCGGTGGTATTCGCCGTATGCATCGGCATGGGCATCAACCCTTGGCTGGCCTGTTTGGCCGGAGCCGCGGCCGGAGCCTGCGCGGGCATGGTTACCGCGTGGCTGCACGTTTCCTTCAAAATCCTGCCGCTTCTGGCCAGTATTCTCGTGATGGTGGCGCTCTACTCCGTCAACCTGCGCATCACCGGCGGCACACCCAACCTGCCGCTGATTGATGCGCCCAGCGTATTCTCGCCGTTTCTCGCCGCCAATTTCAGCAACCAATACTGGATACAGCCGCTCATCATCGTCTTGTTCGTGATTGCCGCCAAACTGCTGCTCGACTGGTTTTTCAACACCAAAACCGGTTTGGCGATGCGCGCCACCGGCATCAACGCCCGCATGGCCAAAGCGCAGGGCGTGGGCACGTCGAAAATGATCGTATTGGGCATGGCGATTTCCAACGCCCTGATTGCGCTGGGCGGTGCCCTGTTCGCCCAAACCACCGGCAGTGCCGACTTGGCCAGCGGCATCGGCACCATCGTCATCGGTTTGGCCGCCGTCATCATCGGCGAAAACCTGTTTTCGTCGAAACGCATCTTCGTCATCACCCTGGCCGCCATTCTCGGCGCACTGGTTTACCGCCTGCTGATTGCCTTTGCGCTGGGCAACGGCTTCCTGCAAAGCCTGGGCGTGCGCCCTACCGATTTGAATCTGATTACCGCCGTACTCGTCGTCATCGCCCTGCGCCTGCCCGCCGTTAAACGCCGTCTGAAAAGGAACTCAGCATCATGATGCGCGCCGACAACCTGAAAATAACCTTCAACGCAGGTACACCCATCGAAAACCCCGCCATGCGCGGCATGACGCTGCACATCAAAGACGGCGAATTCGTTACCGTCATCGGCAGCAACGGCGCGGGCAAGTCCACCTTTCTCAACGCCATCAGCGGCGATTTGGCGGTGGACAGCGGCAGCATCCACATCGACAGCCAAGACGTTACCCGACTTCCCGCACACAAACGCGCCCACCTTGTCGCCCGGGTATTCCAAGACCCGCTGGCAGGAACCTGCGAAGCATTGAGCATCGAAGAAAACATGGCGCTTGCCTATTCGCGCGGCCGCAAACGCGGCTTGGGTTTCGCACTCAACAAGCAAAACCGCGAGCTGTTCCGCGAAAAACTGTCGGTTTTGAAACTCGGCCTCGAAAACCGCCTGACCGACCGCATCGGCCTGCTTTCCGGCGGCCAACGCCAAGCCGTCAGCCTGCTGATGGCCAGTTTGCAGCCTTCGAAAATCCTGCTGCTCGACGAGCACACCGCCGCACTCGATCCCAAAACCGCCGCTTTCGTGCTCGAGCTGACCGACCAAATCGTCCGCGAAAACAAACTGACCGCGATGATGGTAACCCATTCCATGCGTCAGGCGCTCGACCACGGCAGCCGCACCGTGATGCTGCACCAAGGCCGCGTCGTGCTCGACGTGGAAGGCCAAAAACGCGCCGGGATGGACGTTCCCGACCTACTCGACCTGTTCGAGCAAACCCGCGGCGAAAAAGTATCGGACGATGCCCTGCTACTGGGCTAAACGGTTCCAACCGCCCGAAGCAAGGCATCAGGCCGTCTGAACTTAATTTTCAGACGGCCTGATGCCTTTCAACCTTCATGCAATGCAGCGGAACCGCTCCAAGGATAATGCGGCGGTTCTCCCGACAACCGCACCGCCCTGCCGTCAAACCGATCACGCACAGCCGTCTGAAACCGCCCACCGTCCATCACCATATTATCAGCCTATCGGTTATTACCATCCCGACTATAACTTTAAGGCCGTCTGAAACCGTCCTAAAATAAGAAAATTTCCCGTTTCCCTTGCGGCGCAAACCGTTTATTTTTATAAGCCGCCTTCCCGAAAGACAAATATGACCACGACACGACACGCCCTGATGCTTTCCTCCCTGCTGCTGGCCGCCTGTGCCCAAACCCCTTTTTCAGACGGCGGCGGTATCCAAAGTCCCGGCACCGAAGCCCTGCAAAACTACTACAAAAGCCCCAATCCCGACCGCGCCCTGTCCATGATACAGGGACTGATTGAAAACCGTACCTGGAGCAAACGCCCCGACATGCAGCGCAACCTGGCCATCTGGGCATCGCAGATTCTCAAACAGTCGCCCCAAGCCACAGACAAATGGTGCAACGCCGTCAAACGGTACGACATCACCACCCAACACCAAGCCGCCTATCTGTTCCATCTGGCCGGAACCCCCGAAAGCCGCAAATGTTTCCAAGAGCTGGACATCGACGACAACATCAAACAGGCCGCGCTTAACTCCGCCACACCCGACCTGCTGGCAACCGAAGGCCGCACCATCACCGACCTGAACGGCTACTGGGCCGTTTACTACGCCACCGGCAATCCGCAGGCCATCGAAAAAATGCTCTCCGTTATCCAAAACGGCATCCGCACCGGCACGGTCGAATCCGACAAAACCACCGCTGCCACCGTCCAATCGCTGCGGCAGAACATGCGCCGCGATCCGGTTATCAACGGAATCGTGCAGAACCACATCGGCAGACTGGGCGGTGCCGACCGCTCGGCCATGAACAGACTGCTACCGAACACTGGCGGCTTGAGAAACTCCCTGAAAGCCTCGGGCAGCGCACTGATGAAACGCCTGCCGTTTTAACCGCCCGCCTGTTTAGGCAGGCAACCGCCGAATACCGTAAGGCCGTCTGAATATTTCAGACGGCCTTTGTTTCAAACTTCCTATCCTTCCTTACCGGCAAGATTGTCTTTGCACGAAACGTTTTATGTCTCCCGCTGTTATCCTTCATCCGACAGCGTTCCGACCAAAACCAAGGCCGTCTGAAAAACATTTTTTCAGACGGCCTTATTTGTTACGGGTATTCCCGTCCCTACAACCTCGTTACGGCCATCACCCCTTTCACGTCGCCCAAACTCGCCAACACCCTCGGCAGGTCGCTGACTTGGCGCACTTCCAGCGTAAAGCGCATACTGGCTTCCAAATCGCGGCTTTGGGTTTGCACGGCGGTAACGTTGAGCTTGTGGCGGGCGAGCGCATCGGAAACGTCGCGCAGCAGCCCCGCACGGTCTTGGGCGCGGATTTCGATGTCCACGGCAAACATCTGGCCGTCTGAAACGCCCGCCCACGCGGCGGGCAGCACTTTGTCGGGCGACTGCTCCGCCAGATGCCGCAGCGACGGACAGCCGCTGCGGTGCACGGAAATGCCCCGCTCGCGGGTAACGAAGCCGACGATGTCGTCGGGCGGCGCGGGTTTGCAGCACTTGGCCAGCGTGGTCATCAGCCCGTCTTCGCCGTCGATTAACACGCCGGTTTTGCCGCCTTTTTGGATTTTCGACTGTTTGACGATGCTGGTTTCGCTGACCGGCTCGGGCGGGCGTTCGTCGAGCATACCGCAGGCTTTCTGGACGGCACGCGGCGACACTTCACCCTGTCCGACGGCGGTGTAGAGTTCGTCGGGATTTTTGAACCCGAGTTTTTCCGCCAAATCCTGCAAATTCGGTTTGTACGGCACTTTCATCAGCTGCTTTTCAAGCTGGGTGCGGCCGTTTTCGCGCACGGCATCGGCATTTTGGGCGCGGATGTAGGCGCGGATTTTGGCAATGGCCTTGCTTGATTTGACCCAGCCTTCGTACAGCCAGTTGACCGACGGGCTGCCTTCTTTGACGGTGATGATTTCGACGCGCTGGCCGTTTTCGAGCGGCGTGGACAGCGGCACAATCTGGCCGTCCACCTTTGCGCCGCGGCAGCGGTCGCCGATGCTGCTGTGCAGCGCGTAGGCAAAGTCGATGGGGGTTGCGCCCGCCGGCAGCGACAAGACCTTGCCGTGCGGCGTGAGCACATAAATCGTGTCGCTGAACAATTCGGTTCGGAAAGCCGCCGCCAAATCTTCGCGGCCGTGTTCGGCCATGTTTTCGCGCCAGTCGAGCAGTTGGCGCAGCCAGGCGATTTTCTGCTCGTAGGCACCATCGCCCTTGCCGCCCTCTTTATAACGCCAGTGGGCGGCCACGCCGAATTCGTTGAATTGGTGCATTTCAAACGTGCGTATCTGCACTTCCACCCCTTTGTCTTCGGGGCCGACAATCACCGTGTGCAGACTTTTGTAGCCGTTGCCTTTCGGATGGGAAATGTAGTCGTCGAACTCGCCGGGCACGGGCTGCCACAGGCTGTGCACGATACCCAGCGTGGTGTAGCATTCGGGCACGCTGTCCACGAGAATCCGCACGGCGCGGATGTCGTACAGCCCGTCGAAACCGAGCTTTTTCTTCACCATCTTTTTGTAGATGGAATAAATGTGTTTCGGCCGCCCCGCCACTTCGTAGCGGATGCCGTATTTGTCCATCTCGTGCCTCAGCGTATCGAGAAAACGGCTGATGTATTGCAGCCGTTCGGTACGCTTTTCATCGAGCAGGCGGGCGATTTCCTTATATTTTTCAGGCTCCTGATGACGGAAACCCAAATCTTCGAGCTGCCATTTGAGCTGCCAGACCCCGAGCCTGTTGGCCAAAGGCGCGAAAATATCCAGCGTTTCTTTCGCCAGCGCGCGTTTTTCCGGACTGTCCGGCAGAGAGCCGACGAACTGCATCGTGCGCGTGCGCATCGCCAGTTTGATCAACACCACGCGGATGTCGCCCACCATCGCCAGCAGCATCTTGCGCATCGTTTCGGCCTGCTGCGCGCGCTCTTCCGGCGTGGCCAAATTGTCCACCCGCGCAAAATGCGTGAGCTTCTGCACTTCGTCGATGCCCTTTACCAGCGTGCACACCGTAGCGTTGAGCTGCTCCGTAACGGCCTCCTGCCAGTTGTCGAGATAACTCGAAATATCGGCCAGCACGGCGGCGGCAACGGCATCGGGCAGCAAATCCATGTCCGCCACCATCTGCGCCGCGCCCAACAGGTGCAGCAGCAGCGGTTCGCCCTGCGGCGTACACGCACCGTCCGGATAATGCCGCTGCGCCATTTCCAGCGCACCGCGCAGCAGGCGCGCATCCGCCTCGGGCAGCTTGGCCGTATAGTCGTCGAACCAGATGCGGCAGGCATCGGGCGCGGGAGCGATACTGCTGGGGGTCGGGGGGGCATGATCCATAACGCGTTTCCGTATCGGGCTGAAAAACCGGTTCTATTGTAACAACGAACCGCGTTAAAATCACAGCGTTTCAGACGGCCTGAAGCCTAAGCGTTTGAAGTTGCGGCGCATACCGCAGGCCGTCTGAAAAATCCCCGCACCACCCCTTTTGCAACGGAAAGACCAGCATGAAACTCTACATCTACGACCACTGCCCATTTTGCGTGCGCGCCCGCATGATTTTCGGCCTGCACGGCATCCCGTTTGAAACCGTCGTCTTATCCAACGACGACGAAGAAACCCCCGTCCGCATGATTGGCGCGAAACA
Organism: Neisseria sp.; assembly: GCF_041804105.1. Classification (GTDB taxonomy): domain Bacteria; phylum Pseudomonadota; class Gammaproteobacteria; order Burkholderiales; family Neisseriaceae; genus Neisseria. The sequence continues at coordinate 943 of NZ_JBHCJY010000101.1, read as the reverse complement.
AGTGCCGATTCTCGAAAAAGACGACGGCAGCTTTATGGGCGAAAGCCTCGACATCGTGCGCCACATCGACGAAGCCGCCGGCAAAGGCCGTCTGAAAGAAGACATCCGCCCCGAAATACAGGCATGGCTCGACAAAGTGGACGACTACAGCAACAAACTCTCCCAACCCCGCTACATCCGCGCGGGCCTGCCCGAATTCGCCACGCCCGAAGCCGTTGCCTATTTCCAAACGAAAAAGGAAAAAACCATCGGCAGTTTCGCCAAAAACCTCGACCAAACCGCCCGACACCTCGACACCCTGCACCAAGATTTGGCCGTACTCGCCAAACTGACCCTGTCTTCAGACGGCCTGAACGGCGAAACCGGCATGGAAGACATCCTTGTTTTCCCCATCCTGCGCAACCTGACCATCATGCGCGGCATCGAATGGCCGTCTGAAATCCTATCCTACCTCGACACCATGAGCGCGAAAACGGGCGTGCCGCTGTATTTCGACAGAGCGATGTAAAGTCCCGCACCCCGGGTTACAGCAACAGGCCGTCTGAAAAATATTTTCAGACGGCCTGATACGGTTAACGGCTTTGCGTACGGTTACGCACCTTGCAGGTGCTAACCGTACCTACGACGTCACGCTGAAAACCGCAAAGACCGTAGGTACGGTTAGGCGGTACGCCGTAACCGTACGCAACGTCCAAGATACGCACACTTTTTTCAGACGGCCTGATCCGGTTAACGGCCCTGCGTACGGTTACGCACCTTGCAGGTGCTAACCATACCTGCGACGCCACGCTGCAAACCGCAAAATCCGTAGGTACGGTTAGGCTGTACGCCGTAACCGTACGCAACGTCTGGAACACGCACACTTTTTTCAGACGGCCTGATACGGTTAACGGCTTTGCGTACGGTTACGCACCTTGCAGGTGCTAACCATACCTACGACGCC